>NZ_JBAUJR010000421.1:0-16521 GCF_049683935.1 Mycobacterium sp.
AGGTGCTCTCCGACACCGTCGAGTACTGCAAGCAACGGCAGCAGTTCGGACAGCCCATCGGCAGCTTCCAGGTGCTCCAGCACCGCATGGTGGACATGTACATGGAGGTCGAACAGGCTGCCGCGGCAGCACTTCTGGCGACTCTGCACCTCGAGGCCGATGACACGACCCGGGCGCGCGCCGTGTCGGCGGCCAAGGCGACGGTCGGACGGGCCGCGCAGTTCGTCGGCCAGCAGGCGGTGCAACTCCACGGCGGCATGGGGATGACCGAGGAACTCGCGATCGGGCACTATTTCAAAAGGCTGACGGCCCTGCAGTTCGAGTTCGGGTCGACCGACCACCACATCACGCGGTACGCGGAACTCACCGCGCGCTGAACTGGCGCCCCGCAACCCGACTGCTGCTCAGAGCAATTCGGCGTCCGCCTTGACGTGCAATAGTGCGGGTCCGTCGGTGGCGAAGAGCTCCCGCATCGCGTCGTCGAGTTCATCGGCGCGACTTACAGAGATGCCGGCCGCCCCGCACAACCCGGCGTAAGCGGCGAAGTCCGGGTTCACGAGCGAGGTCTGCCAGACCGGGAATTGCCCGGCAAGCTGTTCCTTGCTGATTTTGCCGAGGACGCCATTGTCGAGCAGCACGTGCTTGACGGCGATGCCGTACTTGACGGCGGTGGTGAGCTCGGCGAGGTATTGCCCGAAGCCACCATCGCCGGTCACCGCGACGACCGGGCGGCTGGGATCGGCGGTCCAAGCACCCATGGCTGCTGGAAATCCGAATCCGATCGAACCGAGGTAGCCCGACATCAACACCGGCTGTCCGCTGCTCTCGAAGTACCGGCCGAAGGAGTAGGCGTTGTTCCCGACGTCGACGGCGATCACGGCATCAGCGGGGCAATGCGTCGTCAGTGCGGCAAATACCGCGGCGCTGGATACCCCGCGGCCCCGGTCGTCGGCGGCGCGGCGCGCTTTTTCCGCACGCCAGATCGTCCAACGGGCGGCGACGTCGGCCCGCTGATCCTGCGACGTCACCTCGCCGAACGTGTCGCGCATCGTGCGCAACACGACGGCTGCATCTCCGAGCACCTCGTGAGCGACTGGGTGGAAACGACCGATCGCCGAGGGGACATCGTCGACCTGGACGATCGTCTTGTAGGGGGCGATGCCGGTGTGGTTGGAGAACGATGCGCCCACCACGAGCAACAGGTCGGATTCGTTCATCAACCACGACGCCA
This sequence comes from Mycobacterium sp., assembly GCF_049683935.1. Taxonomy (GTDB): domain Bacteria; phylum Actinomycetota; class Actinomycetes; order Mycobacteriales; family Mycobacteriaceae; genus Mycobacterium. Next base: position 1,232 of record NZ_JBAUJR010000421.1, read on the forward strand.
CCGGAGTGCCTGAGCGGCCGAGCACGCCGGCGCCAAGCGGGTGCGTGTCGGGCAGCAAGCCCTTCGCGCGGAACGTCGTGAGCACGGGGGCACCGAGATGCTCAGCCAGCTCGCGGAGTTCGACGGCGGCGTCCTTCGCTCCGTGGCCGGCGATGATCACCGGTCGGTGCGCCGCTTGCAGAGCAGCGGCGGCGCCACGCATCGACGTCGGCGGCGGGGCGAAGGCCAGGTCGGCACGCCGCCCCGACGGGGTGGCAGCACGCTGATCGGAGGCGAGATCCTGCACTTCATCGGGCAGCACCAGGTGCGCCACCCCCCGTCCGTCGAGCGCGTGCTTGACCGCAGTCGCGGCGAGCTCAGCGTGGTCTGAGCCGGCGTGCACGGTGACCGTCGACAGCGTGACGTCGCGGAATACGGCCGATAGGTCGAGGTCCTGAAACGCGCCCCGCCCCAACACCTTCGACGGCACCTGACCGGAGATCGCTATCACCGGGGATCCGTCGAGTTTGGCGTCGTAAAGGCCGGTCAGCAGGTTGGTCGAGCCCGGACCGGCGATGGCGAAGCACACCGCCGGGCGGCCGGTCAGCTTTCCGTACGCCGAGGCCGCGAACGCCGCAGCCCCCTCATGGCGGATGCCGATGTACCGCAGCACACCGCGCTGCTCGGCTGCGCGCAACGCGTCGGCGAATCCGAGGTTGGAGTGTCCGACCATGCCGAACACCGTGTCGACGCCCCACGCCACCAGGGTCTCGACCAGCACGTCGGACACGCTGCGGGGCCGCGCGACGACGTCGGTCAATGCGACGTAGGTGCCGTCGGCCCGTTCCTCCACGTCGTAGGCAGTCACGGCGTCGCTGAAGCCTTCCGGCGGTGCTCCGGTGATCGGGTCGTAGTCATAACCGTGCCACGGGCAGCGGAGCAGGCCGTTCTCGATCGACCCGTCACCGAGGGGCCCGCCCTGATGGGGACACTGGTTGCTCAGCGCACCGACCCGTCCGTTGCAGCGGGTGAGCGCGAGCGCCCGACCGTCGACCACAGCGCTGTGCACCCTGCCCTCGGCGGGCAGGTCGTCCAGTCGGTGCCAGGTGATGCCGGTCATCGGGTGCTCCCCGCCCACTGCACGCCGGCAAGCTCTGCGACGTCGCGCTTCCAGCTGGTCAGGTCGGCGGCGGTGAAGTCCGACAGCGAATCGTGTCCGCAGGCGCGGGCGAGGACCACCATCAACTCGGTGACCGCGCCCAGGTACCGGGAGAGTTGTTCGGCGGCGCGTTGCACGGGCAGCCGGGCACCCAGATGCGGTTTCTGTGTCGCGATGCCGACCGGGCAGTTGTCGGTGTGGCACGCCCGCATCCCCACACAACCGATGGCCTGCAGGGCGACGTTGGAGACCGCGACCGCGTCGGCGCCGAGCGCAAGCGCCTTGACCATGTCGGTCGCTCGGCGGAGCCCGCCGGTCGCGATCAGCGTGACGTCGCGAGCGCCGGAGGTGTCGAGGTGTCGACGAGCGCGGGGCAGCGCGGCCAGGGTGGGGACACTGATCGTGTCGCGCAAGACGGTCGGAGCCGCGCCGGTGCCGCCGCCGCGGCCATCGAGGATCACGTAGTCGACGCCGAGTTCCAGCGCCGCATCGAGATCTGCCTCGATGTGCTGCGCCGACATCTTCACCCCGACCGGGATGCCACCCGAACGTTCCCGGATCCGATCGACGAGGGCCTTCGCGTCGAGCAGCGTCATCCAGTCGACGAACCGCGCCGGTGAGATGGCGGCGGTGCCCTCGGGTAGGCCCCGAACCGCGGCGATTCTCCCGGTGACCTTGTTTCCGGGGAGGTGCCCGCCCGTGCCGGTCTTCGCGCCCTGCCCCAACTTCAGGTGCAGGGCCTGCACCGTATCCAGGACCGCCTCATCCCAGCCGAACAGGCCCGATGCGAGTTCGTACAGGTAGCGCGAGCTCTCGGCTTTCTCCTCCGGCAGCATCCCACCCTCCCCCGAGCAGATCGCCGTGCCCGCCGCTTCCGCGCCGCGGCCCAGAGCGATCTTGGCTTGCGCCGACAGCGCACCGAAGCTCATGTCGGACACGAACACTGGGATTGCCAAGCGCAGCGGCCGGGCGGCGGCCGGGCCGATGGTCACCGCGGTGTCGACCGGCTCATCGTCCAGCTTCGGAAAGCGGTGCAGCTGGGCGGTGAGCACCTGGAGATCGTCCCACTGCGGGAGCTGATCGCGCGGCACTCCCATCGCCGCGACCGCTCCATCCGGTCCGGACAACCCCACCGCGGCCATGGTGTGGATCTCGGTGACGTAGGGCTCCTCGACGGTGTCCTGATGCGGATCGTCGAACAACCTGTCGTAGACGGTGGCAGCCGCCGGACCCGGACGGGTCGACTGATAGTCGACCAAGTCGTCTTTGGTGATGCACACCTGTCCATCGACCACGGTGCTGAGGAAGGCGTGAAGCCACTTTGCCGGGTTGTAACCCGAAATGCCGGTGTCGAGGCGAAGCTCCACCCGTGTAGTCCGCAGATCAGGTCCTCGCCCTCCACGCGACCATCGACCAACAGCGCACCGCGGTGCGGGCAGCGGCCCTCGAAGACATGCACCTCCCCGGCCCGACGGACGATGACGAGATCGACGCCATCGACCTCGGCGGAGGCGGGGACGTCGTCCACCAGGTCATCGATCTGGGCAATCGGCACGTGCACTGTCGCTATGGGATTCGCCATCTTCCGCCTTGCTCGTAGTTCGGTCTTCGGGCTGGTTTGTAACGCCGGTGCGACGTGTTGTCGCTACCCCGTTTTCTGCTGAACCCGGAAGTACCCGCGGTCAGCGGCGAGGGCAGCCAACAGGACGCGCAGCTGGGATCGGCCCCGGTGGATTCGTGACATGACGGTGCCCAGCGGCGTGGACATGATGTCGCTGATCTCCTTGTAGGCAAGGCCCTCGACATCGGCGTAGTACACCGCCATCCGGAACTTGAGGGGCAAGGCATCCAGTGCGTTCCTGATGTCCTCGTCGGGCATCGACTCCAACACCTCTACCTCCGCGGAGCGCAGCGCTCGCGGTGAACGCTCTGCGTCGGCTGCCAGCCGCCGGTCGGAGATCGTGTCGATCGGCAGCTCGGTGGGCCGGCGCATCCGCTTGCGGTAACCATTGATGTGGGCATTGGCCTGGATGCGGAAGAGCCACCCTTTGAGATTGGTCCCTTGCTGAAAAGTCCGAAAACCCTTGTACGCCCGCACCATGGTCTCCTGCACCAGGTCTTCGGCGTCAGCGCGCTGCAGGGTCAACCTCATGGCCCCTCCGAACAGCGTGTCCATGAGCGGGATCACGTCGCGCGCGAAACGCGCCGCCAGGTCGGCGCCGGTGTCCTCCGGGATCGGGGCGGGGCGGCCACTGATCTGCAGAGGTACATCGGGTCCGAGATCGACGTCGTCCGTCGACGCCACGGCGGGGTCGCTCGGAGTGATCCCGCTGACGGGATTGGTGGCCATGCGCGTCTCTCTCCTTGGAATGTGTCGACCCGGAAGGCCGTGACTGTGAAGCTGACCCGCTACCGCCCACGGTGCAGCCATGAACAGCTTCTTTGCTGCATGACGAGATGTGTTATCAAGTTTGGGAGTCGCGCGGTCCGGTTACCAGATCGGGTTGTGCCGTTCTCGGCAAGGATCGTGCCAGGAGGTGGTCGGAGTGGCCCGAGCCAGACAGAAGGCGGCGCTGCTGGTGTTGCCGCGGGTGATCGCCATGGATTTCAGCATCGCCGCGCACGTGCTGGGCGGGCATCCGGGCTTCGAGCTGCTGGTGACCGGGCACGCCGGACATGCGGGCCCGGAGGATGGCGTCTCGATCGTGCCGTCGCAACCGCTGGCCGTGGTGGATGACGCGGACGTGGTGGTGGTCCCGGGATTCGGCGATCCGCACGTGCCGCCGCCGGATGTCTACCTGGACGCGATCGCCAAGGCCGCGCGGCGGGGCGCCACCGTGGTCGGTATCTGCACCGGGTCGTTCGCGCTGGCGGCCAGCGGTATCACGGACGGCCGCAAGGTGACGACGCATTGGCAGTTCACCGGGCAGCTCAGAGAGCTGTATCCGGGTACAACGGTCGTCGAGGATGTGCTGTACCTCGAGGACGGCAACCTGCTGACGTCCGCGGGGGCCGGAGCGGGGATCGATGTGGGCCTGCACCTGATCCGCAACACGTTCGGTGTCGGGTCCGAGCTCGCGGTGAGCAGGGAGCTGGTAGCGCAGCCGACTCGTCCCGGACAGCAGCCGCAGTACGTCGACGTGCTCAGCCCGCCCAGCGCCGACCTGGCCGAGACGCGGAACTGGGCGCTGCAGCGCCTGGAGCAGTCGCTCACCGTGGATCAGCTGGCCCGCCACGCGACGATGTCGCGGCGCACCTTCATCCGCCGGTTCGGCGAGGAGACCGGAATGCCGCCCGTGCGCTGGCTCACCCTGCAGCGGGTGCTGGTCGCCCGGCGGCTCCTCGAGACCTCGGATTGGTCCGTCGAACGGATCGCCGCGGCCTCCGGCCTGGGCACCGCTGCCAACCTCCGCATCAGCTTTCGCCGGGAGACCGGCTTGCTGCCCAGCGACTACCGTCGCAGGCACCGCCGGGCGTCCGACGTGACGGGCTGACGACCGCACCCGACGCGCCCCGACCACCCTTGGCACGATTCTTGCCAATAACGGCACTGCCCGATCTGGCCGTCCGAGCGCACCGGCTCTTAGCGTGAGAACACATCTCAACGGGATATAGGAGCACGTCATGACAACGGAACAGGTCGAGAGCTGGGGCGTCCCGTGGGAGCAGGCATTCGGATACGTCCAGGCGGTCAAGCACGGCAACACAATCCATCTGGCCGGTCAGTTCTCCCACGACGACACCGGGCTCGTCGCCCCGGCCCCCGTGGACGAGCACGGTCAGGTCACCGACTACAGCACGATGGCCGAGCAGATGCGCACGGCCTACGCGAACGCAACCGAGCTGCTTGCCCGATTCGGCGCCACGCTCGACGACGTCGTCGAGGAGGTGGTCTACGTGTTGGACATGGACAGCGCGTTCGCCGCTGCCGGTCCCGTGCGAAAAGCAGCCTTCGGCGTGGAGCTGCCGCAGGTGGCGAGCACCATCCTGGTCACGCCACGGCTCGCGCTGCCCGGCCAGCTCGTGGAGATCAGCTTCACGGTCAAGCTGAAGGCGTAGGCGGTGGCTGATACCGACCGTGCCGTGTTCGACCGCCGGTGAGATCGTCAGGACGAGGTGAGACTCGGGCTGAACCGCGGCGACGACCTGCCTCCCCACGTCGCCGCCGCGGTACGTCAGGGTCGGCTACGGCGTGCGGTCACGACCGCCTGGCGACGATCACCGGTATCCGGACAGATTGCACGACCTGCGAGCCCACCGAGCCGAGCAGCATTCCGGCGAAACCGCCGCGACCGTGACTGCCCACTACCAGTAACTGTGCCTGTTCGGCCTCCTCGAGGAGCCTGCGGCCCGGCTGGTCACGATGCACCGAGCGGCGCACGGTCACGTCGGGATAGCGCTCCCGCCAGCCTGCCAGCCGCTCGGCCAGCAGCAGTTCCTCCTCGGGTTCGATCTCGTTCCAACCCGAGCCGGGAAGCGCGTAGCCGGCGTCGCTCCAGGTGTGTACGGCAACCAGGTCGACCCCGCGGCGTGACGCCTCGTCGAAGGCGATCGCGGTGGCGTGCTCGGAGGCAGGAGAACCGTCGACGCCCACGACCACGGGGGCCTGCGCCGGGTGTGGGATCAGCGGATCCTCATCGTGGATGACGGCCACTGGGCAGTGAGAGTGCTGGACCAGGCCGATGCTGACCGACCCGAGCAGCCGCCGTTCCCACTTTCCCAGTCCGCGACTGCCGACGACGATCATGTCGGCGTCCTTCGTCAGGTCCGCCAGCGCCGGGATGGGTTGCCCGGAGATCACCTTCTCCTCGACGCGGATCTCGCCGGCTTCCCCGATCGTGGCGTGCACGACAGCCTGTGCGTCAGAAAGAATCTCGCGGGCGGCCGCCTGTTCGTCCTCGATGAAGCCGGCCGGCAGCGGGACCTGGATCCAGGCCTGCACGGCTGCCCCCGGCAGCACGTGCACGAGCGTCAGCGGAACATGACGCATCGCCGCATTCCTGGCTGCCCAGTCGATGGCTACTCGCGACGCCGGCGAGCCGTCGACTCCGACGAGGATGCCGAGCGGTGCTGGTGGGGTGGACATCGGTACGCCTCCTCCCGGACAGCGACGGTGCCGTCCGATAGCTCAACGCTATCGCCGTCAGGAGCCTGCGTCAGGGGGCCACGGTCACCTCGGCGAAGGGCCGAAAGGCCTCCGCCATCGGCTATCGCCGCCAAAATCGGGGAACCGACCGATCCGGCCCGGTGTCTGCAACGAATCGATGATCGGCACGTGCTGACGATGCCGCTCTGTCCGTCCCAGTGCTATCCGGAGGTGTACATGAACTCCGTCCAGACTCAGGAGCTGGTGGTTCTCCTCGACGACGCGGGCCGCCGCATCGGTGCGGCGCCCAAGTCGGAGGTGCATCACGGCGCGACGCCGCTGCACCTGGCGTTCTCCTGTTATCTGTTCGACGACACCGGCCGGGTGCTGCTCACACGGCGTGCGCTGGCCAAGCGTGCCTTCCCCGGCATCTGGACCAACTCCTTCTGCGGCCATCCGGGTCCCGATGAATCGATGCCGGGCGCGGTCACCCGCCGGGCTCACGAGGAGCTCGGGGTGGACGTCGCGGAACTGGCCTGTGTTCTTCCCGATTTCCGGTACCGCGCGGTTGATGCCGGCGGCGTCGTGGAGAACGAGATCTGCCCGGTCTTCTGTGCCCGGGCAGCCGGGCCGGTGGCCGTCGACCCCGACGAGATCATGGACACCGCGTGGGTGGAGTGGGAACAGCTGTGTACCGCCGTGCAGTTGCCGTGGGCGATCAGCCCGTGGGCCATCGCGCAGGTCCCGCTGCTCGACGGTGCGGGCATCGGGCGACGGAATCAGGACCTCAGCTCGTAGAGACGCTCGGCGTAGACCAGATCGTCGCGCCACAGTCGGGTCGCCGCGATCCCCATCAATGATCTGATCGCGGGAGCTACCAGCATCGCCTTGTCGAAATGGCGTCGATCCGAGTGCGCGATGGTGGCCTCCACGACGGCGGTCCTGGGTAGGCCGTCCCGCCCCGGGCCCAGCGGCGTGGCGTGGGTCTCCGCCACGCTTCCCTGGCCCTCGCCGTCGATGATGCGCATGACGACGGTGCGTGGGCCCGGCGTGGTGAACTCGGCGATGACCGGTACCCCCAGCCTGCCCACGCGGAAGGTCACGGCGACGACGAAGCGATCCGATTCTTCGGGGAGATCCGCATCGGCAGCCGGCGCACTGAGCACCTCGAGCCGGGTGAACGAGTACGGATGGAACCAGGCGCCGTGCCATGGATCCAGCCGGTTGGCGACGACATCACGAGGCTCACAGACACCTTCGACACGTGTGACAGCTGCCAGCCGGGGGGCCGGCGGCCGGGCGGGGATGATCGGCGCCTCGGTGGGCGTCTCTCCGCCGACGGCGTCGAGTCGCACCCAGCACAACACGCCGTCGTCGTAGGACGGGAAGGGTCGCCACTTACCGTGACGCTGGCCGGAAAGTCGCAGACCGTGCCACGGACACACCAGGGTTCCGCATTCCACCGGCGCGGTTGCCAGGTCCGCGCCCAGATGCGGACACGCCCGTGGCGCCACCCGCAACCCTCCGTCGGCCGCGCGCCAGGCCACCAGTGGCACCCCGCCGACGGTGGTGCCCCGGGCCTTGGCGGCGATCTGCGAGCTGGCCGCGAAGGGGAACCAGTTACCACTCGGCCGGCGCTGCGCGCGGGAGAGCGCCGCCCCGATCAGCGTCGGATTGGCGTCGGCGTAGGTGGGCGCCTGCGCCGACCAGTCCAACGGTGCAAGTGTCTGGAACGGCCACGCCTTGGCCGCCCTCTCGCGGAGATCCGCCAACTTGCTCATCGACCTACTCATCGAGGCCGGCCTCCTCCCTGCGCCGCCAGTTTGCGCAGCAGCGCCGATCGACCGTGATTGGGGACCGTGTGCAGGACATGGCCTGCCAGCCCGAAGCTCTCGAGAAGGCGGTTGGCGGCAACCCATCCCGTGGTCGCCGCACGCTCCATCAGGGCCACCGGGACATCGATCCGAATACCGTCCCCTGCCAACATCACTCGCGATTCCGGCGTCTGCACGCCGGGCCGCCGGGCGAAGTCGCCCGGTGCGAGGCTGGGACAGTCCTGCCGACTCAGCAACTTCTCGCCGACGATGGCCGCGGCCACGGTTTCGGGATAGAGCTCGTGCATGCGCTCCACCAGCGCATCCCGCACCCGGTCGTCGGGTTCGGTGACCGAGTACGCATGCAGTTCCACCACCGAACCGCCGGTTTTTGCCGCCCACAGGGCGGCTTCACGTTCGTAGCGCTCCAGCACGCTGACATTGTCGAGCGGCGGACGGCCGCCAGTGCCCATGAACGGTGCACGATCGGACCGCACCGGGCGATCCAGCCACAACCGCAACACGACAAAGGGCGGCGCATTGTCGAGCTCGGCCACCCGGGCCCGCCAGTCGTCGTCGCCGATACCGGGCGAGGCGGCGACGATTTGGCGCAGTCCCGCGACGTCGGTGGCAAGCACCACCGCGTCTGCGGCGTACGTGGTGCCGTCCTTGCACGTCACGTGAACGTCCGAGTCCAGCGCCAGGCTCTCGACAGGTTGCCCGGTGTGGAATCGCACCCCGTGGGACTCCAGATAGTCCCGCAACGGATTCCACAGTGCCACATCGAAGTTGGCGTTCGCGACGTCGAAGAGCAGACCTTCGCTGGAGCCGAGGAAATAGATGTGGAACATCGTGACCAGTTCGGCCGCCGACAGTTTCTCCGGTAGCGCGAAGAAACTGCGGGCGAACACCTCGAACGCGAGATGCTGCGCCGCATCAGGGAAATTGATGTCGCGCAGGAACGTCCCGGCGTCGATGTCATCGAGTTCGTGATACGTCTCCGGCACCGACACCGTCGCCAACGGCGCTGCGGCCCTGGCGTCGAGGCGAACCATGTCGCGCAGCCGGAACGTCGGACTTCGCAATGCGAACACCAGTGCATTGAGCAGCGGCGTGCGCGGCAATCCGCGGAACGTGTCCAGACGGCCCGTGCCGTCGACCAACGGGTAGTCGTCGACCGGGGTCAGGGCGCTCAGGTGCGGATCCGCCCGGCGCAGCAACGACCTCAGGTTGTAGTACTGCCGGAAGAAAGCGTGGAAGCCACGGTTCATCGCCGTGGACGTCCCGTCGGCGAGGGTCTCGGTCCATCCGCTGACCCGTCCGCCGAGGTGGTCCCCCGCTTCGACGACGTCGACGCTGACGCCGCGCTCGCTGAGCCCGGTGGCCGCGGCGAGTCCGGCGATGCCCGCGCCGACGACGACGACCCGCGGCACCCGGTCGAGCGACGCGGCGTCAGGGTGTCCCGGGTGGGCCGGCAGCGTCTGACGCAGTGGATCCGTCCGATCCACGCTTCAGCTACTCCCTTGCCGTAACCGGGCGCTCCACGACCGCACGAGACCGCTGCCGGCAACGGCGAGTCGACGGCCCTTACCGACGGTGGCGCGCTGACCGAAGATCTCGAAGTCGATCTCCTCGATCCGCGCCAGGATCTCTGAGTACAGCGTCAACGCGGCCGCGACGCAGGGGCGGGACTGCGGCGCCAGTTCGGCGATACCCGGCTCTGCCTCGGCGTAGATCTGACGCGCCGCAGCGTGCTGATCCATCAGGGCGCGACGCACCCGCGGCTCGATGCGCCTGTTGTCCTGACACCACTTCAGAAGCTCACGGTCGACCCCGTGGGCGGCGAGTTCATCGGCGGGCAGGTACACCCTGCCGCGGGTGAGATCCTCGTCGACGTCCCTGATGAAGTTGGTGAGCTGGAAGGCCTTTCCGAGCGCTGCCGCGTGCGGCGCGGCGTCTTCCCGCGGTCCGACGGTGCCCAGTATCGGCAGCAGCTGCAGCCCGATCACCTCTGCCGATCCGTACATGTACCGGTCCAGCGCCGCACGGTCCGGATAGTCGGTGACCGTCAGGTCCATCCGCATCGACGTGAGGAAGTCGTCGAACAGATTCCAGCCGATGTCGTACTTGCGCGCCGTGTGCACCACCGCGGTCAGCGTGGGGTCGTCGTCGCACGGCTGGTTCTCGACCAGGGCGTTGAACAGCCGGGTGGACAGTGTCTGTAGTTGGTCGGCACGCAGCTCACTTCCCCGGCCGTCGAAATCGTCCAGAATGTCGTCGGCACGCCGGGCGAACCCGTACAGCGCGTGCACCGCAGGACGCTGTTTGGGTGCCAGCAGCCGGGTCGCCAGAAAGAAGGTCTTGCCGTAGCGCGCGTTGATCTTCTTGCACTCGCGGAATGCCGCACGCAGTTTCGGGTCCTGAAGACCGGCTGCATCGAGCTCGGATCCAATCATCGGTGAACCTCACGTTCAGGATGGCGAATAGACACTCCGGTGACGCGGTCGGCGGCCAGCTTGCCGGACAACACCGCGGTGGGCACACCCACTCCGGGCACCGTCGAGGACCCGGCCAGAACCACGTTGTCCACGCCGCGCACGGTGTTGGCCGGCCGGAACGGCCCGGTCTGGGCGAAGGTGTGCGCCAACGCGAATGGCGTGCCCGCGGCCATGCCCTGACGCCCCCAGTCGGCGGGGGTCACCACGTGCAGCACCTCGAGGTCGTCACCGAGTTGAGGCAGCCGCGCGGAGACCGCGCCGAGCATGTCGTCGACATAGGCCGACCCGGCCACATCCCAATCAACCTGTCCCACATCGGTATTGGGCGCGGGCGCCAACACGTAGAGCAGATCGCGGCCTGGCGGCGCCAGGGTCGGGTCGCTGGCCGTGGGTCTGGTCACCAGCAGCGACGGATCGCCCATGACCCGTCCGCGGTTGATGATGTCGTCGAAGGTCTGCTTCCAGGCGTCGCCGAAAACGATGGTGTGGTGCCCGATGTCGTCACCCATGGCCGGACATCCGACATGGGCCACCACTGCGGACGGCGCCGGCCGGAGCTTCAGCAGTCGGCGGGGTGTGCGACCGAGCAACCGGTATGTGTCGGGAAGCTCGGTGGTGAGCACGACGGAGTCGGCGGGAATCCGCATGCCGGTCTGCGTGCGCACCGCGGTGACCCGCGAGCCGCTCCACTCGAGATCGGAAACCTTGGAGTCGTAGACGAATTCGACGCCTGCGGCGGCAGCGGCGCCAGCCATCGCGTCGGGAAGCGCCCGCATACCGCCGCGCGGGAAGTACACCCCGGCGATGGTGTCCATGTAGGCGATGACCGCGTACACGGCCAGCGCGCTCTGCGGCGGCACCCCGGCGTAGAGCGCCTGGAAGGTGAACACCCGCAGCAGTCGCTCGTCGGACAGGAACTTGCGGATCACCTTCTCCCAGCGCCTGAAGCCGCCGAGGGCGAGCAGTCGGGCCAGTTGCGGTGTCAGCAGCGACAGCGGTGAGTCGAAGTTGGCGCCGATGAACCCGTCGAACTCGGTCTCGTAGAGCTTGGTGAGCCAGGCGCGCATGCGCAGGTACTCCTCGGCCTCCCCACGGCCGGAGAAACGTTCCACCTCGGCGTACATCGCGTCGGGTTCGGTGTGCACCGCCAGGGAGCTACCGTCGGCGAACATCGCCTGGTAAGCCGGGTGCACCGGCAGCAGTTCGAGGCGGTCGGTCAGTTTCTCACCGACCGCGGCCATCGCCTCGTCGATGATCGAAGGCATGGTCAGCACCGTCGGACCGGTATCGATGCGATAGCCGGAGATGTCCGCACGTCCGACGCGGCCGCCGGGCACCGAACCGCGTTCGACGACGGTGACCTGGCGTCCGCGCCCGGCCAGGTACAGCGCCGCGGACAGACCGGACAGTCCCGCACCGACGACGACGACCCGGTCGGTCTTTCCTTCGATGGTGCGCATCACGCGGCCCTTTCGGTACAGATGACGGCCATGTCCTCGAGTGCTGAACGGGCCGCTTCGGGAAGTTCGACCGAGTCGAGATTTGCCAGCGCACGGGTCAGACGCTGGTCGATGAGCTGCTCGATCCATTGGACCGCACCGCTGGCAGAGATCAGAGTCCGCCACCGCTCGGCGTCGGCCGGGTTGAGGTCGGGGGTGCTCATCAGTTCGGAGAGCTGGCGACGCAACCCGGCGTCGGCGAGCTGGTGCGCGGCGACGATGACGCTGGTCGCCTTCTGGGCCGCCAGGTCGGTGCCGACCGACTTGCCGGTCAAGGTGGTCGACCCGAACACACCGAGCAGGTCGTCGCGCAACTGAAAGGCCTCACCGATGGCCGCGCCGTACCCGCCGAGGGCGTCGATCACCTCATCCGGACAGCCCGACATCGCCGCCCCGATCTCCAGCGGCCGGCGCACGGTGTAGTTGCCGGACTTCCGCCTCAGCACATCGAGCACCTCGTCGAGTGTCGGGAAGGTGTGCGCGTCGTTCACCAGGTCGGCGAACTGGCCCACGGCCAGCTCGATGCGCATGTCGTCGTACCGGGGCCAGACTCGCGCGAGAGCGTCGGCGCCGACGCCGCTCTCGCGGAGCATCTTTCCGGCCCACACCAGGCACAGATCGCCGAGTAGCACCGCCGCCGACTCGCCGAAACGGGCTGAGGCACCCGTCAGCGCGCGGTCGCGGTGCCAGGTGCTGAACATCACGTGCGCGGCCGGGCGACCCCGGCGTAACGCCGATTCGTCCATGACGTCATCCTGCATCAGAGCGAAGGCGTGGAACAGCTCGAGGCTCGCCGATGCGCGCAGCGCCGAATCGTCTTGTCCCGCACCGCACAGCCAGCCCAGGTACATGAACGTCGACCGCACACATTTACCGCCGTCGACAAAGCCCGACAACACCTCGTTCGCGACGCCGACGCGTGCTGCGCCCAGGTCGGTGCGGCACTCTCCGGCCACGAAGTCGGTGAGATGGGCCCGCACCGCGACTCGGATCTCGTCGCGCCAGTGCACCGGCCCCCCGGTGACGGCGTGCCCTCGGTGCCTGTGGAGATGTCGGCGCGGCGGGACCAGCGCGCGCGTCCCGCCCTCGCCCCCGCTCAACAACGTGACCTCGCGCACAGCGCTGCGCTGATATTCAGAAGTGGTCGATCTGGCATGTTCGGCAACTCGGCGTTCCCCATTCACACAATCGGCCCGGCGCTGGAAAGCAACACCGGGCCCGCTCCGATGCGGGCCTGGCGTATGTCCATCATTCGGAGCCGTACCCAGTTTGGTTGGGTTGACGACAAAGAAAATTGCGTCATCGCTTTGACCAGTGCTTTCCCCGGGAAGGGGCGACCTCCTGGATGCCGATACGGTAGTGCAGCGTCACCAGTGGCGTCGGGGCCCACCAGTTCCACCGGCCGAGAATGCGCATGAAGGCCGGCACCAGAATCAGCCGGACCAGGGTGGCGTCGACCAGAATCGCCAGCGTCAGGCCGACGCCGAACATCCGCATGAAGGAGACCTGCGCGGCGATCAGCGCCGCGAACGAGATCGACATGATCAGGGCGGCGGCCGTGATGACCCGGCCGGTGCGGGCCAGCCCCAGGGCCACGCTGTCGTCGATGTCGGCGCGGGTGCGCTCGCTGGCCAGCCAGTACTCACGGATGCGGGCGAGCAGGAAGACCTCGTAGTCCATCGACAGTCCGAACGCGATACAGAACAACAGGACGGGCATGGTCGCGACCAGCGTGCCCGTGGGGGTGGTCCCGAAGGCCCCCAGGTGACCGTCCTGGAAGATCCACACCAGCGCTCCGAACGCGGCGGTCAACGAAAGGACGTTCAGGACAAGCGCTTTGATCGGCATGACCACGCTGCCGGTCAGCAGGAACAGCAGCACGAACGTGACCACCGCGATCACGCCGAGCACCAGCGGTACCCGTGAGGTGATCGCCGCGACGCTGTCGCGGTTGATCTGGGCCATGCCCGTGAACTCGACGGCGCGGTCCCCCGGCGTGGGCACCCCGTGCAGCCGGTCGAGTTGCTCCTCGGATGCCGGCGAGAACAGCGGGGCGCTGCTGCTGACGGTCAGGAAGGCGCTGCCGTCGGAGATCCCCGCGGGGGCCGCCGGCGGGCCGACCTTCGTACCTCCGGCGAAGGTGCCGGTAGGCGCGCTGACCGGCCCGACATCAGCCACCGTGGACAGTCGAGCGGCGTACTGCTCGACGTCGGGTTCGGTCAGACCCCGAGCGTCGGGAATCACCACGGTCACCGCGGTCGCGGAGTCGTCGGCGAAGCCCTCGCGCATCCGGTCGCCGACCTGGTGCGACGAGGCGGTTGCCGGGAGCACCCGATCGTCGGGGAAACCCCACTCGATGCCCAGGAACGGCAGGCCGGCGACGATCAGGACCGCCGAGCCGGCAAGGCCGACGGGCACCGCCCGCCGCATCACCGCGGTCGCCCACCGGTACCAGAACAGTTGCCGCACCGGGGTGGGCGTCGGCTCACCGCGGCCACGTCCACGACGGATGCCGCGGCGCACGTCGAAGGCGTCGAGGCGGGCGCCGAGCAGCACGATCGCGGCCGGGGTGACCACCAGCGCGGCCACCGCGCACAACGCGACGGTGGCGATGCCGGCGTAGGCGAACGACTTGAGGAAATACATCGGGAAAAGGACCATCGCGGCCAACGACAACGCCACTGTCGTCGCCGAGAAGATCACGGTGCGCCCGGCAGTGCGCATCGTGACGGTCAACGCCTCCTCGAGTTCGGCGCCGGAGGCGATCTCCTCGCGGTAGCGGCTGATGATCAGCAGCGTGTAGTCGATGGCCAGGGCCAGGCCCAGCGCAGTAGACAGGTTCAGCGCAAAGATCGAGACGTCGGTGGCCAGCGAGATCAGCCGCAGGATCGCCAGAGAGCCGATTATCGCCACAGCACCAACGGCCACCGGCAGTGCCGCGGCGAGCAGCCCGCCGAAGACCCAGACCAGCACGGCGAAGCTGAGTGGGATCGCGATCGCCTCCATCACCAGCACGTCGCGCGCGGTCTGCGAGTTGATCTGCGCGAAAACCATAGCCGCACCGCCCGCCTGCACCGTGACATCGCGATGCCGGCTCTGGATTTTCGCGACCACCGAGTCGGCAAGGGCCTGTGCCCGCTGCGGCGCCTCCTTCTCTCCCCCGGAGATCCCGGCGACGATCAGTCCGGAAGCGCCGTCGACGCTGATCAGTCCGCCCGCGGCCGGCGGTGGCGCCGTCCATGCCGACACCACGCC
>NZ_JBAUJR010000422.1:0-6586 GCF_049683935.1 Mycobacterium sp.
GCTGGAATGCAATTCCGGCGGAGGGGTTTACATCCGGCGGCTGGCTTCGGTCAGCACGCCATGCAGGATGTCGTAGATCGCGTCGAATTCCTTCTGCCCGCTGATCAGCGGCGGGGCCAGCTGCACGACCGGGTCGCCGCGGTCGTCGGCGCGGCAGTACAGCCCCGCCTCGAACAGCGCGGGTGTCAAAAAGCCGCGCAGCAGCCGCTCGCACTCGTCGTCGTCGAAGGTCTCCTTGGTGGCCTTGTCCTTGACGAGTTCGATGCCGTAGAAGAAGCCTTCGCCGCGGACGTCGCCGACGATCGGGACGTCGTAGAGCTTGTCCAGCGTCGCCTTGAACGCCGAGGCGTTCTGCTTGACGTGGTCGTTGATCCCTTCACGCTCGAAGATGTCGAGGTTGGCCAACGCCACGGCCGCCGACACCGGGTGACCGCCGAAGGTGTAGCCGTGGCCGAAGACTGTCGAACCGTCGTTGAACGGCTCGAACAACCGGTCGCTGGCGATCATCGCGCCGATGGGCGAGTACCCGGACGTGAGACCCTTGGCGCAGGTGATGATGTCGGGAACGTAGCCGAAGTCGTTGCAGGCGAACATCGATCCGATACGACCGTAGGCGCAGATCACCTCGTCGGAGACGAGCAGCACGTCGTACTCGTCACAGATCTCGCGGACCCGCTCGAAGTATCCGGGCGGCGGCGGGAAGCAGCCTCCGGCGTTCTGCACCGGCTCCAGGAACACCGCCGCGACGGTGTCGGGGCCTTCGAACTCGATGGCCTCGGCGATCCGGTCAGCGCAGTACCGTCCGAACGCCTTGGGATCCGAGCTGAACTGCTCGGGAGCCCGGTAGAAGTTGGTGTTCGGGACGCGGAAACCGCCAGGGGTCGGCGGATCGAACGGCGCCTTGAACGTCGGGATGCCGGTGATGGCCAGCGCGCCCTGCGGGGTGCCGTGGTAGGCGATGGACCGCGAGATCACCTTGTACTTACCCGGTTTGCCGGTCAGTTTGAAGTACTGCTTGGCCAGTTTCCAGGCGCTTTCGACGGCCTCGCCGCCGCCGGTGGTGAAGAAGACGCGGTTGAGGTCGCCCGGCGCGTAGCCGGCGATCCGCTCGGCGAGCTCGATTGCAGGCGGAGTGGCGAAGGACCACAGTGGGAAGAAGGCCAGCGACTCGGCCTGCTTGGCTGCGGCCTCGGCCAGCTCGGCACGACCGTGGCCGACCTGGACGACGAACAGCCCGGACAGGCCGTCGATGTATTTGTTGCCGTTGCTGTCCCAGACGTGGACACCCTCGCCGCGGGTGATGATCGTCGGGGTGATGCCTTCGCCGTGACGGGCGAAGTGACCCCACAGGTGGCGGTCGGCCTTGGCGCCCAGGTCGCCGGTGGTGATTTGTTCGGTTTCGGAAACGATAGTCATCGTGTACCCCAATTATATTGCTGTTTAACAAGTTTCAGATAGACAAGGGTTTCGGTGGATATCACTCCCGGCAGCGCGCGGATCTTGGTGTTGAGCAGTTCGAGCAGGCTGTCGTCGTCCTCGCAGACCACCTCGGCGATGGCGTCGAACGAACCGGCGGTGAGCACCACGTAGTCGACGGACTCGATGGTGGCCAGTTTCTCGGCGATCTTGGTGGTGTCGCCGGTGCACTTGATCCCGATCATGGCCTGGCGGGCGAAACCCAATTGCATCGGATCGGTGACCGCGACGATCTGCATCACCCCGGCGTCCACCATCCGCTGGACCCGCTGGCGCACGGCGGCCTCGGACAGGCCCACGGCCTTGCCGATGCCCGCGTACGAGCGGCGGCCGTCCTGCTGCAGCTTCTCGATGATCGCTTTGGACAGGTCGTCGAGCTGAAATGCGGCCCCTGGACGAGACTGGTTCACACGGAACGAGACGGGGCCGACGACATGCGGAACCCCGGGGTTGGCCATGACACTGATTGTGCACGGAATCCGTCGTGCCAAGCAACCATCACCATGAAATCGCTTGTTTGGAGTGGGTGACGCAACCGTAATGCGTAGCTTCGGGCCGGGCGTCGCGATAGCGTTGGGCCATGACTGTGGCGAGCAGCTGGATCGATGGTGCGCCGGTGCTGACCGGTGGCGCGGAGCATTTGGTGGTCAATCCCGCGACGGGTGAGGCCGTCGCCGAGATGGCCCTGGCCCGACTGGAGGACGTCGACGCCGCCGTCGCGTCGGCGCGCACCGCCCTGCGCGACTGGGCCGGTGCCACCCCGGCGGAGCGGTCGGCGGTGCTGGCCAAGTTGGCCAAGCTGGCCGACGAGGCCACCGACGTGCTGATCGCCGAGGAGGTCAGCCAGACGGGGAAGCCGGTCCGGCTGGCACGCGAGTTCGACGTCCCCGGCAGCATCGACAACATCGACTTCTTCGCCGGCGCCGCCCGCCATCTCGAGGGCAAGGCCACCGCGGAGTACTCCGGCGACCACACGTCGTCGATCCGTCGTGAGGCCGTCGGCGTGGTCGCCACGATCACCCCGTGGAACTACCCGCTGCAGATGGCGGTGTGGAAGGTGTTGCCCGCGTTGGCGGCGGGCTGCTCGGTGGTGATCAAGCCTGCCGAGATCACCCCGCTGACGACGCTGACGCTGGCGCGCCTGGCCAGTGAAGCAGGCCTGCCCCACGGGGTGTTCAACGTGCTCACCGGTGCCGGCGCCGACGTCGGTACCGCGCTGGCCGGCCACGCCGACGTCGACATGGTGACGTTCACCGGGTCCACGGCCGTCGGGCGCAAGGTGATGGCGGCCGCCGCGGTGCACGGGCATCGCACACAGCTCGAGCTCGGCGGGAAGGCGCCGTTCGTGGTGTTCGACGACGCCGACCTGGACGCGGCGATCCAGGGTGCCGTCGCGGGTTCGCTGATCAACACCGGGCAGGACTGCACCGCAGCCACCCGGGCACTTGTCGCACGCGATCTGTACGACGACTTCGTCGCCGGTGTCGCCGAGGTGATGGGCAAGGTCGTCGTCGGCGATCCGCACGACCCCGACACCGACCTGGGCCCGCTGATCACCACTGCACATCGGGACAAGGTGGCCGGCATGGTGTCGCGGGCGTCGGATCAGGGTGGGCGCGTGGTGACCGGCGGGGTCGCGCCGGACCTGCCCGGCTCGTTCTACCGGCCGACGCTGATCGCCGACGTGTCCGAGAGCTCCGAGGTGTACCGCGACGAGATCTTCGGCCCGGTGCTGACGGTGCGGTCGTTCACCGATGACGACGACGCTCTTCGGCAGGCCAATGACACGGTGTACGGGCTGGCGGCCTCGGCGTGGACGCGTGATGTGTACCGGGCGCAGCGGGCGTCGCGGGAGATCCACGCGGGCTGCGTGTGGATCAACGATCACATCCCGATCATCTCCGAGATGCCACACGGGGGCTTCGGCGCGTCGGGATTCGGCAAGGACATGAGCCAGTACTCGCTAGAGGAGTACCTGTCGATCAAGCATGTGATGAGCGATATCACCGGCACGGTCGACAAAGCTTGGCACCGAACGGTTTTCACCCAGCGCTGAGGTGGCCGCGGAATAGCATTCCGGGTCGTGATCGGGCCCGAAATCGCAGCCAGGAATGCTATTCCGCGGCCGCGCTACCCGCTCTTGGGCACCACGATCACCGGCACGTCCACGCCGGCCAGGATGCGTGCTGCCGTCGACCCCAGGAAGATCCGACTCGGAGCGGCGAACCGGCTCGAGCCGACCACCAGCAGGTCCCCGTCGTCCCAGTTGAGCTTCTTCAGCGCCGACTCCAGCGTCATGCCGTCGGCGACCAGCGACGTGATCTCGGGTGACTCCGGCAGCGCGCGCGCCGCAATCGCGAGGTTTTCCTCGGCGGCCGCGACCTGGAGTTGCCTGACCTCGCCGGCGCTGCCCGCCTCCGACAGGTTCTCCGCCGACACCAGCGACAGCATGCGGATCGGCAACCCGGCAGCGCTGGCCAGCGTGATCGCGAACGGCAACGGGTTGTCGTCGCCCGCCCGGGTGGGCACCGCGGCCGTCACCGCGTCGATCGCCTCGTCGGGGTCCTCGGCGTAGCCGCGCGGCGCGAGCGCCACCGGGATGGGCGAGGAGTGCAGCAGCGCATTGGTTACCGGGCCGATGGTGTGACGGCCGAAGAAGCCGTCCCGCGCGCCGCCGACGACGATCAGGTCGGAAGCTTTCTGCTCGGCGAAATCGATGAGCGACTGGGCGAACGACTCGCCTACTGTCACGGTGGACCCGGCGGTCACACCGTCGGCCGCCAGCGCGGCGACCGCCTTGGACACCCAATCCTTGCCGCGATTGACGAGCAACTGTTGGTAGTCCGCACGGCCGGGATGGCCGTCGGGCAGTTCCTCGCGGACGACGAGCAGCACGTCCACGTCGGCGTCGAAGGTCTTGGCGAGCGCGCTGGCCAGTGCGATGCCGTCGTCGCCGGTCGGGGTGGCTAGGTAGCCGACTGTCAGATGCATTGCTGTTCCTGCTCTTTCAGTGATGTATCAGTAGACGTCCGGGACCTTGACTTCGGTGCTCGCGTTCAGTGTCTCACCACGGAAGAACCGCTTGGTGCCGAATGCGAAGCATGCCAGCATCAGCGGGATGCCCAGTACCAGCATCCCGATGCCGAGGACAAAAACCCCGCCGACGGGTCCGAAAGCGGTATAGCCGTAGTCGGGCTGAATCATGTCCTTGGCGCTGATGCCGAACGCCACGGCCATCGACAGCCCGCCCAGTAGCGGGAAGATGCCCCTGAAGAACAGATTTCGCGCCGAGGTGAACAGAGTCCCGCGGAAGTACCAGACGCAGGCGAAGGCGGTGATTCCGTAGTAGAACGCGACCGCGAGGCCGAGGGAGGCGACCGAGTCGAGCAGCGCATTCTCCGACAGGAGCGTCAGCACCAGGTAGAACGACAGCGCCGCGACGCCCATCACAATGGTGCCGAACGCCGGCGTCATGTAGCGGGGGTGCACGTTGGCGAACCGCTTGGGGATGGCCTCGTAGACCGCCATCGACAGCGAGCCGCGGGCGGTGGGCAGGATCGTTGTCTGCGTCGACGACAGCGCCGAGACCGACACGGTGAGCAACAGGGCGGAGGCGGCGATCGAGCCGGCGACGGGCCCGCCGAGCACAGTGAGAACATCGTCGGTGTTGTTCGGATTGTTCAGGCCGATTCCGACGTAGCCGAAGCCGGCGAACGACTGGATCGCGAAGGCGACCAGCACGTAGGTGCACACCAAGATCACCGTGGTGATCAGTGCCGCGATGCCGGGGGTCTTGCCCGGGTCCTTGGTCTCCTCGCCGACTGCCAGGCACGCATCCCAGCCCCAGTAGATGAAGATGCACAAGATGATCGCCGCGGCGATCGACGAGGCGTCCAGCCCGCTGGGCCACAGCCACGACAGCTGCGGGGAGATGGCCTGGGCGCCGGCATTGCCCGCGAAAACACGGATCAGCGCGATAACGCTGATCGTGATCAGCACGCCGAACTGAATGGCGATCAGGATGTTCTGGATCCGCTCGCTGACGACGATGCCGCGCGCGGACACCACCGTCATCGCGATGATGAAGAAGCACCCCAGGCCGACCTTGGCGAAGACGTTCTCGGCGAGGCCGTCCAGACCGAGGAAGTTGAACAGGTAGATCGCGGCGATCTCGGCGACGTTGGCCAGCACGATGATCGCCGACACGGCCAGGCCCCAGCCGCCGATCCAGCCGATCCACGGGCCGAATGCCTTGGTGCCCCAGGTGAAGGTGGTGCCGCAGTCAGGAGTGTCCTGCGCAAGCTCCTTGTAGGCGAATGCGACGAGGAGCATCGGGATGAAGGCCAGAACGAACATCGAGGGCGCCTTCTCGCCGACGGCCAGCACGACGTAGCCGAGGGTGGCCGCCAGGCTGTAGGCGGGCGCGACTGCCGCCAAGCCGATCACCACATTGCCGACGAGACCGAGCGCCCCCGCCTGCAGGCCCTTGCTGCCGACGGCGGGCGCCGACGGTTCCTCCATGATTGCCATGCGCGCAATATACGGTTCCGGTGGTGACTGCGCGCGTTATACACGTAAATCGTTGTCATATAGCATTTTTGCAACGAGATTCGTGCTGATGTGACTCCGTGGAGTCGGGATCTACACTCGTGGGATGACCGCCGGCGCGTGGGTCGAGCAGTTCGAGCAGTTGCGGCCGCACCTGCTCGCGGTCGGCTACCGACTCACCGGCACGCTTGTCGACGCCGAGGACATCGTGCAGGAAGCGTGGTTGCGCTGGGATGCCCACCGCGACACGTCGATCGACGATCTCGAGGCGTGGTTGACGACCGTGGTCAGCCGCGTGGGTCTGGACCGGTTGCGGTCGGCGGCGCGGCGTCGGGAGACCTACGTCGGCGAGTGGCTGCCCGAACCGGTGGTGACGGGTCTCGACGGCACGGACCCGTTGGCTGCCGTGGTGGCCGCAGAGGATGCCCGGTTCGCCGCGATGGTGGTGCTGGAGCGCCTGACGCCCGACCAGCGGGTGGCGTTTGTGCTGCACGACGGCTTCTCGGTGCCGTTCGACGGCGTGGCCGACGTTCTCGGGTGCACTCCGGCCGCGGCGCGTCAG
>NZ_JBAUJR010000423.1:0-2556 GCF_049683935.1 Mycobacterium sp.
GCACATTGGCCTGCAATTGGGCTCCGGGCGGACCCTCGATCATGACGTCCGTGAGGATCTGCGCCTGCTGACCCTGGACGGTGAACTGGCCGGGCTGAGGCTGGTTCCCACCGACGACCTCGTACTCCACCGTGAACGGAGTTTCCGGGAAAGGATGCAGCCCAACATATTTCGGATCGATGGTGTAGGTGTACACGCAGGCACCGGCGGGGTCACAGTTCTGCGCGGTGACGGCCACCCCGATCAGGAACTCGTCGTTGGTCGGCACCGACGGGGGCGGCGGCTGGGGCGGGGTGCGGCGCGGGGGCTCCGCCTGCTGTTGCGTGGGGTTGCTGAAGATCATCACCGACGCGATTCCGATACCACTGGCGAGCATCCCGAGGATCGCAATAGTCGCGAGCAACTTACGGATGGTCACCTCAGCAGGGTAACGGGCTACTCCTCGACGCGGTTACCGTGCTCGTCCCAATGCTCGGCAACCTTCTTGCTCGGCTGGACCCGGGGCGGCTCCCCGGGCATCTTCGGGTAGCTCGGTGGATACGGCAGGTCAGCGAGGCCATGGTCCTCGTCGGCGGCGACCATCTCCAGCAGCGGCTCGATCGATTGCGCTGTCGTGTCGATGTCCGCCCACGGATCGGGCCGCCCGGCGAGGAACTCCGGCACCGTGATGATCGTGTAGTCGTCGGGATCAGCACCACGCAGTTCGTCCCAGGTCAGCGGCGTCGACACCGTGGCGATCGGGGTCTTGCGCGCCGAATACGCCGACGCGAACGTGCGATCGCGGGCGTTCTGGTTGTAGTCGATGAAGATCCGCTCCCCACGCTCCTCTTTCCACCACGACGTGGTCACCGCATCCGGAGCCCGCCGTTCGACTTCGCGGGCCAGCGCGATTCCGGCGCGCCGCACCGCGATGAAGTCCCAGTCGGTGGCGATGCGGAGGAAGACATGCACACCACGACCACCCGACGTCTTGGGGTAGCCGACCAGGCCCAGCTCGTCGAGGAGTGGTTTGAGGACGTCTACGGCGACGCTCGCAGCTTCGGCGAACCCGGTGCCGGGCTGCGGGTCGAGGTCGATGCGCAGCTCGTCGGGATGCTCGGTGTCAGGGCATCGCACCTGCCACGGGTGCAGGGTCACCGAGCCCATCTGCGCGGCCCACGCGATCGCCGACGGGTGGGTGATCTTCAGTGCGTCGGCGGTGCGCCCGGACGGAAACGTCACGGTGCAGGTCTCGAGGTAATCGGGATGCTTCTGCGGCAACCGCTTCTGGTAGATCTCCTCGCCGTCGATGCCGTCGGGGAACCGTTGCAGATGTACGGGCCGGTCCCGCAGCAGGGTCACCATGCGGTCGGCGACAGACAGGTAGTAATCGACGAGTTTGCCTTTGGTTCCGTCTTTGCCGAGCGCCGGAAAGTACGGCTTGTCCGGGTTCGTGAGCCGGACCTTGATGCCGCCCACGTCGATTTCGGTTGCAGCGGAGCTTTTTCCAGCCATGTCAGGACTCCAGAACGTCGTAGAGATCGTAGTTCAGCGGAACGTCGAGCTGGTCGAAGGTACAGCTGGCCGGGTCGCGGTCGGGCCGCCAGCGCATGAACTTCACCGCGTGGCGGAAGCGCCTGCCGTGGGCGGTGTTTCCCTCCATCTGGTCGTAGGCGACCTCACACACCTTCTCCGGGCGCACCGGGATCCAGCGCTTGTCAGCGGCGGAGTTCCACCGGCTGGGCTCACCGTCGCGGACGTCGTCGCCGAGGCGCAGCGGCTCCAGTTCGGCCAGCATCAACAGCCGCGCCTTGGCGGTGAACGACGCGGCGCCACCGACCATCTGCAGCTCACCGTCGTCGCGGTAGAGGCCGAGCAGAACCGACCCGATTCCCTCGCCGCTCTTGTGGATCCGGTAGCCGATCGCGACGCAGTCCGCGTCACGGGCGTGCTTGACCTTCACCATCTCCCGCTTGCCGGGAAGATACGGACCGTCGAGCCGTTTGGCGATCACCCCGTCGAGACCCGCTCCCTCGAACTCCTCGAGCCAGGTTGCGCCTACCTCGGGATCCTCCGTGGTGCTGGTGACATGGCACCACTGCTTGTGGAGGACCGCGTCTGCCAGCGCTTCCCGCCGCACCCGGAACGGCTCCTTCATCAGAGAGGTGTCGCCTGTTGCGAGCGCGTCGAACCCGATGAAATGTGCGGGGGTCTCCTCGGAAAGCTTGCGCACCCGGGACTCGGCGGGGTGGATGCGCTGGCTCAGCGACTCCCAATCCAACCGGGTGCGGCCGGCGATCTCGCGCGGGACGACGATCTCGCCGTCGAGAACGCAGCGGGGCGCGAGTTCGTCGCGCACCGCATCGAGAACCTCGGGAAAATAGCGGCCCAGACCCTTCCCGCTGCGCGACAGCAGCACCACCTCGTCGCCGTCGCGGAACACCAGCGCTCGTCTAGTTGACTGAACTTCAGCGAGCCTTCCGAACCGAGCAGGGCTGCGGGCGGAGGATCGGGCTGTGACGGTATTAGGTCGAGTGGAGTCAGCACCGAGCGGGTTGCCGTGGCGGGTGATCTTCC
>NZ_JBAUJR010000424.1:0-5185 GCF_049683935.1 Mycobacterium sp.
GGCTTCGACGACCGGCCGCACCGCGGCCGACTCGTGGTGCATCAGGACCTGACCGCCGAGGTCATCGACATTTTTCAGCGGCTCTTCGAGTTGCGCTTCCCCATCGAGCGGATGCGCACCGCCGACCACTACCCCGACGCCGACGACGAGCTGTCGATGCGTGACAACAACACCTCGGCGTTCAACTGCCGCGACATCCCCGGCACCGGCAACTGGTCGCTGCACGCCTACGGCCGGGCCGTCGACATCAACCCCAGGCTCAACCCCTACGTCGATCGCCGAGGTGATTTCCAGCCGGCCAACGCCGGGCCGTGGGTCGACCGCAGCCGCACCGATCCCGGGACGCTGAACGACGGCGACCCGGCCGTGCGAGCCTTCACCGACCGCGGCTGGCGCTGGGGCGGGCACTGGCGCACACCGCTGGACTACCAGCATTTCGAACGCCGATAACCGGTCCGTGACCTCACAGAGGTGAACCCCCGCAGACGGCATCTCGTGTCGTACGGTGAGTCGCCCCACTCCCGGACTGGAGACTGCGCTGCTTCACCGAGTCGCTCTGTCGGCCTTCGCCGCGCCCCGCCGCATCCTCGTCGCCGCGGCGCTGTTGACGGTTGCCCTGGGGGTTTTCGGGCTGCCCGTCGCCACGGATCTCTCCCCCAGCGGGTTTCAGGACCCGGCCTCCGAATCCGCCCGTGCGGCTATAGTTCTCACCGAGAAGTTCGGTCAGGGTGATGTGCAGATGGTGATTGTCGTCTCCTCACCCGAGGGCGTCGACAGTCCCCGGGCGCGAGCGGCTGGAACCGCCATCGTCGCCGAGCTGGCCGACGATCCGAACGTCGCGGCCGTCTCGTCGGCATGGACGTCCCCGCCTGCGGCCGCGGCGGACCTCGTCAGCGGGGATCGCACCTCCGGACTCGTCGTCGCCGGCATCAACGGCAGCGAAGCCCAACAGCAGATCACCGCGAAGGAGATCTCCGATCGGGTCACCCGCGACGACGGCGCCGGCGACGGGGTGACGGTCCGCACCGGCGGCACCGCGATGGTCAACGTGCAGATCACCGAGCAGTCCCAACGCGACCTGCTGCTCATGGAGTCGCTGGCGATACCGCTGAGCTTCCTGGTCCTCGTGTGGGTGTTCGGCGGGCTGCTCGCCGCCGCGCTCCCGGTGGCGATCGGCGGCATGGCGATCGTCGGCGCGCTGGCCGTGCTGCGGCTGGTCACGTTCGCCACCGACGTGTCGATCTTCGCGCTGAACCTGGCCACCGCCATGGGTCTGGCGCTGGCCATCGACTACACGCTGCTGATCCTGAGCCGCTATCGCGACGAGCTGGCCACCGGATCCGACCCGACCGCCGCCCTCGCGCGGACCATGGTCACCGCCGGACGCACCGTCATCTTCTCGGCCACCACGGTGGCGCTGTCCATGGCGGCGATGGTGCTGTTCCCGATGCACTTCCTCAAATCGTTCGCCTACGCCGGGGTGGCCACCGTCGGGTTCGCCGCAGCCGCCGCGGTCATCGTCACGCCCGCAGCGATAGTGCTGCTCGGCACCCGTCTGGACTCCCTCGACGTCCGACGTCTGGCCCGCAGGATCCTGCGCAGGGCCGACCCCGGCCCCGTCCCGGTCGAGCGGCGGTTCTGGTACCGCTGCGCCAAAGCCGTGATGCGGCGCGCACTTCCACTCGGAATGGCCGTCGTCGTGCTGCTGCTGGTGCTCGGTGCGCCGTTCCTCGGCGTGCAATGGGGGTTCCCCGACGACCGGGTGCTGCCGCCGTCGGCGTCGGCGCATCAGGTCGGAGACGACCTTCGCCGCGACTTCGCGGGAACCGCCGGAAACACCGACACCGCCGTACCGGTCGTCATCCCCGACGCCGACGGTCTGGCACCGGGCGACCTTTCGGGTTATGCCGCAGAACTATCCCGCGTGCCCGATGTTCTCGCGGTGTCGGCGCCCACCGGAACATTCGTCGACGGTGTCCGGGCCGGCCCGCCGTCCGCGCCGGCGGGCCAGAACCAGGGCAGCGCATTCCTCACCGTCGCGAGCAGTGCACCGCTGTTCTCCGACGCCTCCGAGACACAACTCGACCGACTGCACGATGTCGCCGGCCCCGGCGGACGCACCGTCGAGATGACCGGCACCGCCCAGATCAACCGTGACAGCGTCGCAGCGATCACCTCCACGCTGCCACTGGTGCTCGGCGTCATCGCCGTCATCATGTTCGCCCTGCTGTTCCTGCTCACCGGTAGCGTCGTGGTGCCACTGAAAGCGTTGGTGCTCAACATCCTGTCGCTCACCGCCGCGTTCGGCGCGCTGGTGTGGATCTTCCAGGACGGCCACCTGGCAGGGCTCGGAACCACACCGACCGGCACTCTCGTCGCGAACATGCCGGTGCTGCTGTTCTGCATCGCGTTCGGGTTGTCGATGGACTACGAGGTGTTCCTCGTCGCTCGAATCCGCGAATTCTGGCTGGAGACAGGAAAGTCCGACGAATCGGTGGCGCTCGGCATCGCCTACACCGGCCGCATCATCACCGCCGCCGCATTGATCATGTCCATCTCGTTCGCCGCGCTGATCGCCGCCAACGTGTCGTTCATGCGGATGTTCGGCCTCGGTCTGACATTGGCGGTGCTCGTCGACGCCACCCTGATCCGGATGGTGCTGGTACCCGCGTTCATGCACCTGATGGGTGGATCCAACTGGTGGGCGCCGCGCTGGCTCACCCGTGTGCACGACCGTCTCGGCTTCAGCGAAGCGCCGAGGACCCTCCCCCGCAGCGTCAGTCAGACAGAGCAGGTGACCACATGACCGATCCCATCAGCGTCATCGCCGGTGTGCAGGGGGCGCTGCCGCCCCACGGCTACACCCAGCACGAGATCACCGAGGCCTTCCTCGCCGTGCCGGCGTTCGCCGGTCTCGGTGACGTCGTCCGCGGGCTTCACGACCATGCGAAGGTCAACAGCCGCCACTTCGTGCTGCCTCTGGAGCGTTATCCGTCGCTGACCGACTTCGGCGAGGCGAACGACATCTACCTCGAGCACGCCCTGGATCTGGCCTGCGAGGCGCTGACCGCTGCGCTCGACGAGGCAGGGCTGCGCCCCACCGATCTCGACATGATCATGACGACGACGGTCACCGGCGTGGCGGTGCCGTCGCTGGACGCACGCATCGCGAACCGGTTGGGTCTTCGGCCCGACGTGCGCCGGGTGCCGCTGTTCGGGCTGGGCTGCGTGGCCGGTGCGGCCGGCATCGCCCGCATGCACGACTATCTGCGCGGCGCCCCCGACCACGTCGCCGCACTGGTGTCGGTGGAGTTGTGTTCACTGACCTATCCGGCCGCCGAGCCGACGATGGCCAGCCTCGTCGGCAGCGCCCTGTTCGGTGACGGTGCCGCCGCGGTGATCGCCGCGGGTGAGACCCGCGCCGGCGAGATCAACGCGACCGGGCCCGCAGTGCTCGACTCGCTCAGCCGGATGTACCCGGACTCGCTGGACACCATGGGATGGAAAGTCGGGCGCAACGGTTTCCAGCTGATCCTGTCGCCGAACCTGCCCGAGCTCATCGACCGCTACCTCGCCGATGACATGGCCGGCTTCCTCGGCGGGCACGACCTCACCGTCTCCGACATCGAGGCATGGGTGTCCCACCCGGGCGGTCCCAAGGTGATCGAGGCGATCACCGCCACGCTCGGTCTCGCCGACGACGCGCTGGAGTTGACGTGGCGCTCGCTTGCCGAGGTGGGCAACCTGTCGTCGTCGTCGGTGCTACACGTTCTGCGCGACACCCGCGCCAAGAAGCCGACGCCCGGATCTCCGGGACTGCTGATGGCGATGGGACCCGGCTTCTGCTCCGAACTCGTGCTGCTGCAGTGGCGTTGAGCATGCTCGCCTACATCGTGCTGATCGCCGCCGTCGGGGTGGAGCGGATCGCCGAACTCGTGGTCTCCCAACGGAATCTGACGTGGAGCAGGTCCCGTGGTGGCGTCGAGTTCGGCGCCGGCCACTACCCGGTGATGGTGGTGCTGCACACCGGCTTGCTGGTGGGCTGCCTGGTCGAGGCCGCGCACCGCGAGTTCATCCCGGCGTTGGGCTGGTCGATGTTCGCCGTCGTGATCGCCGCCCAGGGACTGCGGTGGTGGTGCATCACCACACTCGGCCGGCAGTGGAACACCCGCGTCGTGGTCGTCCCGGACGCCGGGCGAGTCACGGGCGGCCCATACCGCTTCCTCTCGCACCCCAACTACGTCGCCGTCGTCCTCGAGGGCATCGCGCTGCCGTTGGTGCACAGCGCGTGGATCACGGCGACGGTGTTCACGGTGCTCAATGCCGTGCTGCTGTGGGTGCGGATATCGGTGGAGGACAAGGCTCTCGAGTCGCTGACATGATCGATCTGGCCGTCGCAGGCGGTGGACCCGCGGGCTTGGCGACCGCGATCCTCGCGGCCCGCGCGGGCCTGCAGGTGACGGTGATCGAGCAGCGCACCGGTCCGATCGACAAGGCGTGCGGCGAGGGTCTGATGCCGCACGCGGTGCGCCAACTCGACCTGCTCGGCGTCCGGCCCGCGGGACGGGTGTTCCGCGGGGTGTCCTATCTCGACGGCCGTCGGTGTGTCACAGCACAGTTCGGCTCGGGTCCGGGGTTGGGGGTGCGGCGCACCACCCTGCACGAGGCGTTGCAGCGCGAGGCGGCCGCGGCAGGTGTATCGGTGGTGCACGACAGGATCGGTGCGATCGTCCAGGATGCACAATCGGTGACTGTCAACGGGATCCGAGCCCGCTACCTCGCTGCGGCCGACGGCCTGCACTCACCGATCCGGGCCGGCCTGGGCCTGAATCAGCCGGTGGGCAGAACCCGGCGCTGGGGCCTCAAACGCCACATCGCCGTCGCGCCGTGGAGCGACGTCGTCGAGGTGCACTGGTCCGATGAGCCCGAGGCCGGGGAGGCCTATGTGACACCGGTGGCCGACGATTGCGTCGGCATCGCGATCCTGACCTCGCGGCAGGGCCGTTTCGAGCAGCACCTCGCCGCGTTTCCCGCGCTGCGCGAGCGCCTCGACGGCTTCTCCTACGAAGCCGACCGGGCGGCCGGACCGCTGCGGCAGAAGTCACGCAGTCGGGTCGCGGGACGGGTGCTGCTGGTCGGTGACGCGGCGGGCTACGTCGACGCCCTCACCGGTGAAGGTCTGGGA
>NZ_JBAUJR010000425.1:0-18438 GCF_049683935.1 Mycobacterium sp.
GTGGTGGCCGGCGCGGGCCCCGGGGATGCGCTGTACGGGCTGCGCTCGATGCTCTTCGGTGAGGAGGCGACGCTGCGGGACGACGCGGTGATCCTGGCCGCCCAGACCGAGATGGCCGAGGTCCAGCAGCTCATCGATCAAGGCGACTGGCAGGCCGCGCAGACCAAGCTGGAAACGATCACGACCACCGTCGCGACGGTGGATGACGTTGAGAGCAAGCAGGAACTGGTCACGCAGTGGCAGGAGCTGACGGTCAAGGTCGAGGCTCAGGATGCGGCTGCGACGCCGCCGCCCGGGGCTCCGCTGCCGACCTTCCCGGAGGTTCCGGTGGTGAACCTGGATCCCGGCACGCTGATCACCGATACGTCGGTGACCTCGGAGCCGGCGACGTCGTCGCCCTCCACGACATCGCCGGAGACGACCACGCCGTCATCCTCGGAGACGACGACACCGTCGACGTCGGAGACGAGCGCTTCGCCGACGACCTCGACCACGTCTGAGACGACGGCACCGAGTTCGACGACGGGGCCGACCTCCACGACGGCGCCGTCGACCTCGGCGACGACCACCACGTCGTCGTCGGTGATCTCCCAGTCGTCCGCGTCGGCGACCTCGTCGGCGGCCGCAGAGCCGGCGCCGTCATCCTCGGCGACTCCGCAGCCAACAGCGACGCCGATTCCGACGCCGAGCCCGCAGACGACAGCGACGCCGATTCCGACACCGACGGTCGAACCGTCACCGGCGGCGCCGCTGCCCACCACGACCCTGGTCGTACCCGCGCAGACGCCCGAGGGGCCGAGCTGACGCGAGCGTGGGGATTCAGCCCTCAGCGATAGCCGTCGGGTTCTGACGCGGCTTCATTGAGCGAGGCGTCGGCGTAACCGCGGCAGTAGTCCCACGTGACGTAGGCGTCGGGCTCGGGATCAAAAGCAGGTTCGTGCGGACGGACGGTGCCGTCGACGAGCAGCTGCAGCAGGTTGGCACGCAGCATGTCCCAGTCGTGATAGTGGTCCTGCTGGCATTCGTCACAGCAGACCACGAGCCCGCGAATTCCTTTGTGGGCCAGCAATGCCTCGTATACCGCCAGATCAGCGAGGTCGGCTTCGACCGCGGTGCGCTCCTGCGGGTCCAGTGGCTGGCCCGGCTCCAGGGCGTCGAGCGCAGCCGACGGGTCGCACGGGTCGTCGGCGAACGGGTCGGGTGGCAGTCCTGGTGGCAAGTGATCTCGCACGACACCAAGAGTACGCAGCCCCCCAGGCATCGCGCCAGCACTCCCGTGGCACGTCGGGGGAACCGAAACCGCACGCTGGTTGCCGATAAGATGTGGCATTCAGGTCGCGTCTGTGCCTGGCTGCACTGTTACTGGAGGCCCACCCCATGTCGATCGCCGAAAGCAGCATCCCCATCGCCGTTCCGGTGCCCACCGGCGGTGACGACCCCACCAAGGTCGCGATGCTGGGACTCACTTTTGACGACGTGCTGCTGCTGCCCGCCGCCTCCGATGTGATTCCCGCCACAGCGAACACCTCGAGCCAGCTGACCCGCCGGATCCGGCTGAAGGTGCCGCTGGTGAGTTCGGCGATGGACAGCGTCACCGAATCGCGCATGGCGATCGCGATGGCGCGGGCCGGGGGCATGGGGGTGCTGCACCGCAATCTCCCGATGACCGAGCAGGCCGGGCAGGTCGAGACCGTCAAGCGCTCCGAGGCCGGGATGGTCACCGACCCCGTGACCTGCTCGCCCCACAACACGCTGGCCGAGGTCGACGCCATGTGTGCGCGGTTCCGCATCTCGGGCCTGCCGGTCGTCGATACGGATGGGCAGCTCGTCGGGATCATCACCAACCGCGACATGCGCTTCGAGGTCGACCAGTCCAAGCCGGTCTCCGAGGTGATGACCAAATCGCCGCTGATCACCGCGCAGGCAGGGGTATCCGCTGAAGCCGCCCTGGGGCTGTTGCGCCGGTACAAGATCGAGAAGCTGCCGATCGTCGACGGTAGCGGCAAGCTCACCGGGCTCATCACCGTCAAGGACTTCGTCAAGACCGAGCAGTTCCCGTTCGCCACCAAGGACAGCGACGGCCGACTGCTGGTCGGCGCGGCGGTGGGCGTCGGCAACGACGCCTGGACGCGGTCGATGATGCTCGCCGACGCAGGTGTGGACGTGCTGATCGTGGACACCGCCCACGCCCACAACCGTGGTGTGCTCGACATGGTGCACCGACTCAAGGTTGCAGTCGGTGATCGCGTGGAGGTGGTCGGCGGAAACGTCGCCACCCGGGCCGCGGCCGCCGCACTCGTGGACGCCGGCGCCGACGCGGTGAAGGTCGGTGTCGGCCCCGGGTCGATCTGCACCACCCGGGTGGTCGCCGGTGTCGGTGCCCCGCAGATCACCGCGATCATGGAGGCGGTGGCGGCCTGCAAGCCCTACGGTGTTCCCGTGATCGCCGACGGCGGGCTGCAGTACTCCGGCGACATCGCCAAGGCGCTGGCCGCTGGTGCATCCACCACGATGCTGGGATCCCTGCTCGCCGGCACCGCCGAGTCCCCGGGCGATCTGATCCTGGTCAACGGCAAGCAGTTCAAGGGCTATCGCGGGATGGGCTCGCTGGGCGCCATGCAGGGCCGGGCCAGCGGTGGGGATGCGTCCGGTCCGTCTCGCGGCTCGTACTCCAAGGACCGCTACTTCCAGGACGACGTGCTCTCCGAGGACAAGCTGGTGCCTGAGGGCATCGAGGGGCGGGTGCCCTACCGGGGGCCGCTGTCGACGGTCATCCACCAGCTGACAGGTGGACTGCGGGCGGCGATGGGGTACACCGGTTCGGCGACGATCGAGCAGCTGCAGCAGGCCCAGTTCGTCCAGATCACCGCGGCCGGGCTCAAGGAGAGCCATCCTCACGACATCACCATGACCGTGGAAGCCCCGAACTACTCCAACCGCTAGGGCCCCGGCCCGATCAAGGACTGATCAACATGCGAGACATGGTCGAAATCGGCATGGGCCGGACCGCGCGTCGAACCTACGAACTCGGTGACATCAACATCGTCCCGTCGCGGCGCACCCGCTCCTCGAAAGACGTCTCGACGTCCTGGCAGCTGGATGCGTACCGGTTCGAGATCCCGGTCATCTCGCATCCCACCGACGCCCTGGTGTCGGTGGAGTTCGCGATCGAGCTCGGACGCCTCGGTGGCCTCGGTGTGCTCAACGGTGAAGGACTGATCGGGCGGCACGCCGATGTCGGTGCGCGCCTCACCGAAGTCCTCGAGGCCGCGCACAAAGAGCCCTATCCGTCGGAGTCCATCCGGCTGCTGCAGCAATTACATTCGGCGCCAATAGATCCCGAGCTCCTCGGGGCCGCCGTCGCACGAATCCGCGAGGCCGGGGTGACCACCGCGGTGCGCATCAGCCCGCAGAACGCTCAGGCGCTGACGCCCACCTTGGTGGCGGCGGGCATCGACCTGCTCGTCATCCAGGGCACGATCATCTCCGCCGAGCGCGTCGCGCAGGATTCCGAACCGCTCAACCTCAAGACCTTCATCTCCGAGCTGGACGTCCCGGTGGTCGCCGGAGGTGTGCTCGACCACCGCACCGCACTGCACCTGATGCGCACCGGCGCCGCCGGCGTCATCGTCGGCTACGGTTCGACCTCCGGGGTGACGACGTCCGACGAGGTTCTGGGTATCAGCGTGCCGATGGCCACGGCCATCGCCGACGCCGCGGCGGCACGGCGCGAATACCTCGACGAGACCGGCGGGCGGTACGTGCACGTGCTCGCGGACGGTGACATCCACACCTCCGGAGACCTTGCGAAGGCGATCGCCTGCGGCGCGGACGCCGCACTGCTCGGCACCCCGTTGGCCTCGGCCGCCGAAGCCCTTGGGGGAGGCTGGTTCTGGCCCGCAGCGGCAGCCCACCCGTCACTGCCGCGTGGCGGCCTGCTGGAGGTGGCCGCCGACGCGCGACCGTCGCTGGAGCAGGTGCTCAACGGCCCCTCGGACGATCCGTTCGGCTCGCTGAACCTCGTCGGCGGGCTGCGTAGGTCGATGGCCAAGGCCGGGTACTGCGACCTCAAGGAGTTCCAGAAGGTCGGGCTCACCGTCGGAAGTTGATCCGGCTCACTCCATGCTGCGCAGGGTGCGGACCAGATAGTCGTCGATCAGGCCCGTTCTTGCGGGTGAATCGTCGGTCGTGATCAACAGCGCGTAGAGCCCGAGCAGGAAATAGATCGCGCTGTTCATCGGCGTGACATTGGAGCCGGTGTCGCCGCGCAGCCGGGCCGCCTCGATCTGGTGGGCGACCAGGACGATCAGCGGGTGATCGTGGCCCTCCTCGGTCGCCGGACGGGTCGGTGAGAAGTGCAGCGCAAGGAAGTCCTTGAACAGCAGCACGCCCAGGCGGCGTTCGAGGCCCATCACCAGGTCCACCGCTTCGCGCAGTGACGACGCCAGGTCCACCGTCGACTTGGTGAATTGTGCGAACCGCTTGGCGATCCGGCTCTCCTCGCGCAACTCGAGTTCGAGAAGCACGTGTTCCTTGGTGGGGAAGTGGAAGAAGAACGTGCCATGGGCGACGCCGGCCGCTGCCACGATGGCGCCGACGTCGGCATCGGCCATCCCGGCCCGCTTGAACTCCGCGATGGCAGCGCCCATCAGTCGCTCTCTGGTCTGCAGGCGTTTCGCCTCGCGGGCAGTGATGCCGTCTGTCGTCCGGTTCGCCACAGCCACCGACAGTATCGCCCGCGCCGGTTAGGGTCGCCTCTCTAGCAAGTTACCGGTGGGTAAGTTCATAATGTGTGGATGGAGCCTGACTACGACGTCGTCATCATCGGTTCGGGGTTCGGCGGCAGTGTCAGCGCACTGCGGCTCACCGAAAAGGGCTACCGGGTCGGCGTGCTGGAAGCCGGTCGCCGGTTTGCCGACGACGAGTTCGCCAAGACCTCGTGGAACCTGCGCAAGTTCCTGTGGATGCCGCAACTCGGGATGTACGGCATCCAGCGCATCCACCTGCTGCGCAATGTCATGATCCTGGCCGGCGCAGGCGTCGGCGGTGGCTCACTGAACTACGCCAACACGTTGTACGTGCCGCCGGAGCCGTTCTTCAACGACCCTCAGTGGAAGGACATCACCGACTGGCGCGCCGAGTTGATGCCGCACTACGAGCAGGCCCAACGGATGCTCGGCGTGGTGACCAACCCGACCTTCACCGACGCGGACCGGATCATGAAGGAGGTTGCCGAGGACATGGGAGTCGGCGACACCTTCGTCGCCACGCCGGTCGGGGTGTTCTTCGGCGCCGACGGGCAGAAGACGCCGGGCAAGCGCGTCGCGGACCCCTACTTCGGTGGTGCCGGGCCGGCACGCACAGGCTGCATCGAGTGCGGATCCTGTATGACCGGGTGCCGGTACGGCGCCAAGAACACCCTGGTGAAGAACTACCTGGGACTCGCGGAATCCGCTGGGGCACAAGTGCATCCGCTGACCATGGTCAAGGACTTCAAGCAGCGCCCGGACGGGCTGTGGGAGGTGCGCACCACCCGCACCGGCGGCAAGCTGCGCAGGCGGCGCAAGACCTTCACGGCGCGCTACGTGATTCTCGCGGCAGGCACCTGGGGAACCCAGAAGCTGCTGTTCAAGATGCGCGACACCAACACGCTGCCGAAGATCTCCGATCGCCTCGGCGTGCTGACCCGGACCAATTCGGAGTCCATCGTCGGTGCGGGACGCCTGGCGGTGTCCGACGATCTGGACCTGACCCACGGTGTGGCGATCACGTCGTCGATCCATCCGACGAGCGACACCCATGTCGAGCCCTGCCGCTACGGCAAGGGTTCCAACGCCATGGGCCTGCTGCAGACGTTGATGACCGACGGCGCGGGGCCGCAGGGCACCGACGTGCCGCGGTGGAAGCAACTGCTCGTCAACGCCCAGGCTGACCCGAGGGGCACGCTGCGGCTGCTCAACCCGCGTCGCTGGAGTGAACGCACCATGATCGCGCTGGTCATGCAGAACCTCGACAACTCGATCACCACGTTCACGCGCAAGACCAAACTCGGCGTCCGCCTGCTCGACAGCAAGCAGGGCCACGGCCAGCCGAACCCGACGTGGATCCCGGCGGGCAACGAGGTCACCCGGCGCATTGCCGAGAAGATCGACGGTGTCGCCGGCGGCACCTGGGGCGAACTGTTCAACATTCCGCTCACGGCCCACTTCCTCGGCGGTGCGGCGATCGGCGACTCGCGGGAAAGCGGCGTCATCGACCCCTACCAGCGGGTGTACGGCTATCCGACGCTGTCGGTGGTGGACGGTGCCGCGATCTCGGCCAATCTCGGTGTGAATCCGTCGCTTTCGATCACCGCCCAGGCCGAGCGAGTGGCGGCACTGTGGCCGAACAAGGGCGAGGAGGATCTGCGTCCCGCCCAGGGGGAGCCCTATCGACGGCTCTCACCCATCGCCCCGGCCCACCCGGTCGTTCCGGTCGAGGCGCCCGCAGGGCTGCGCAGCCTTCCGATCGAACCGGTCACCTCCGCGGGATAGGCGGCACTGGCGGGCGCACCGGTGACGTGCGCCACGTGATTTCAACTCATCCCTCCGGTAAGGGTAAGGTTGCCGACGGCAGCGCGCGGCGTGGCGGTTACCGCTGCGCCGGGTGACGTTGTGCTGCAATCTGATTGGAGTTCCTTGAACAAGCGAGTGGCTGCGGCCGCCCCCACGATCCGCGAGGCGGGAGATCCGAGCACGTCTGTCTGGGCCGCGCTGCGTTCTCCGCGACGGCTGAAGACCGAGGTGCTGGCCGGCCTGGTCGTGGCGATGGCACTGATTCCCGAAGCCATCTCGTTTTCCATCATCGCGGGCGTCGACCCCCGGGTCGGGCTGTTCGCGTCGTTCACGATGGCGGTGACGATCGCCTTCGTCGGCGGGCGCCCGGCGATGATCTCGGCGGCGACCGGGGCGATCGCGTTGGTGATCGCGCCACTGGCGCGCGAGTACGGCCTCGACTACTTCGTCGCGGCGGTTCTTCTCGCCGGTGTCCTGCAGATCGTGCTCAGCGTGCTGGGTGTGGCGCGGCTGATGCGGTTCATCCCGCGCAGCGTCATGGTCGGGTTCGTCAACGCCCTGGCGATCCTGATCTTCCTCTCGCAGTTGCCGCACCTGCTGGGCGTGCCTGCGCTGGTGTATCCGTTCGTGGCCGTCGGCCTGCTGATCATGGTGTTCCTGCCGAAGCTGACGACCGCGGTGCCGGCCCCGCTGATCGCCATCGTCGGACTCACCGGCGCGGCCCTGCTGATGGGCGTGGACCTGCCCGACGTCGGCGACCAGGGCGAGTTACCGTCGAGCCTGCCCGCGCTTCTGGTGCCGAACGTGCCGCTCACGATGGAGACCCTGTCGATCATCGCCCCCTATGCGTTGGCCATGGCGTTGGTGGGTCTGCTGGAATCGCTGATGACGGCCAAGCTGGTCGACGACATCACCGATACCCACTCCGACAAGACCCGCGAGGGCTGGGGCCAGGGTGTTGCCAACGTGGTCACCGGGTTCTTCGGCGGCATGGGCGGTTGCGCGATGATCGGCCAGACCATGATCAACGTGAAGGTCTCCGGTGCGCGCACCCGGATCTCCACCTTCCTGGCGGGGGTGTTCCTGCTCGGACTGGTTGTCGGTCTGGGTGACATCGTCGGGCTGATCCCGATGGCGGCGCTGGTCGCGGTGATGATCATGGTGTCGGTGGCCACGATGGACTGGCACAGCATCTCCCCGTCGACATTGCGGCGGATGCCACGCAGCGAGACCCTCGTGATGGCGGCCACGGTCGCTGTGACGGTGTTCAGCCACAACCTGGCCTACGGCGTCATCGTCGGATCGCTCACCGCGATGGTGCTCTTTGCGCGTCGAGTGGCCCATCTGGTGACCGTCGAAAGGTCCGACGAGACCACCGACGCCGACGGCACGGTCACCAGCGTGGTCTACCGCGTCCGAGGCGAACTCTTCTTCGCGTCCAGCAACGATCTGGTCTACCAGTTCGACTATCTGGGCGATCCC
This sequence comes from Mycobacterium sp., assembly GCF_049683935.1. Lineage (GTDB taxonomy): Bacteria > Actinomycetota > Actinomycetes > Mycobacteriales > Mycobacteriaceae > Mycobacterium. The sequence goes on from NZ_JBAUJR010000425.1 coordinate 8,037, forward strand.
GACAGCGTCGTGATCGACATGTCGGACTCGCACATCTGGGATGCCTCGACGGTCGCCGCCCTGGACGCGATCACCACGAAGTACGCGGCCAAGCACAAGAACGTCGAGATCGTCGGCCTCAACCAGGATTCCGCCGACCGCCACGACCGGCTGTCGGGCAATCTCGGTGCCGCTGAGTGAGGATCAATGCACCCCGGCGAGAACCGGTTCGGCCGACGGTGGTGTGGCGTCGTCCCGGTCGGGTCCGGTCGGGCGCCGTCGTGCCACAAGGGCCGCCGCGATCAGCAGCGCAACAGCGGTGAAGAACTGAGCGCTGCCGACGATCTGCTGCCAGATGGCCGGTGAAGCGGTGCTCTCCAGAATCTCGTGCGGGCCGATGATGAACACCGCGATCGCCGATGCGAGAAACGGACGCCACGAACGGTATTGGGGCGCCATCACCAGCGGGACCAGGATGACGCAGTACACCCAGTGATGGGTGACGGCGATCGGGGCGGCGAGCAGAACGGCCAGGGCCACAACGCCCATCGCCACAACGTGCTCCCCGTTGCGCACAAAGCGCCGCGCCGCCCAGAAGGTCGCGACAGCCACCGTGATGGCGGCGACGAGCCATACGAGGTCTTTGGTCGTGCCCTCGAGCCCGAACCGTGCCAGCGGACCGGTGATCGCCTGGTTGCGGCTGAACTCGTGATTGCCGGCGCGGTCGTCGCGGAAGAACTCGCTGACCCAGAACCACTTCGAGTCCTGTGGTCTCAGCCAGAACCCGGCTGCGACGGTCGCCAGGAACACTCCGACGGCGGTGGTGATCGACCGGATGTCCCGCCGCGCCAGCAGGAACAGAGCGAAGCCCGCCGGTGTGAGCTTGACCGAGGCGGCGAGTCCGATGGCGGCACCGCGCAGTGCCCGGGGCACGGCGCGCAGGCAATCGGCGACGACCAGAGCCATCAGGACGATGTTGATCTGGCCGAATTCGAAGTTGGACTGCACCGGTTCGAGCAGGAGCGCCGGCCCCAGGAGCAACACCGCAGAGAAGTCAGGCCGGTCCACCTTCAAACGTGCCAGACAGATCCGCAGGACCCACCACACCAGCACGATGTTCAGCAGCGCCCAGACGATCTGCAGCAGCGCAGGAGCCAGCCAACTCATCGGCACGAACAGAGCAGCGGCGAACGGCGGATAGATGAACCGGAATCCCGACGACGTAGGGAAGGCCTCGGAGTACAGGGGCAGGTGGCGGCTGAATGCGCTCCCGGCATCACGGAACACCGACAGATCCAGTTGAAAGAGCGTGACCGACTGAACGATCAACGTTGCGGAGACCCAGACGGTGAAGAGCAGGGCTGCGGCGCAGTAGAGCCTTCGTGCTGACGGGGCGCCGAAGACACCCAAGCGCTCCCGCATGCGACGCATTCCTTCGCTCCTCTGTGCGAACTCCCAGGCACTCGAGGAGCGCCACGCTAACGGTACCGATACCAGACAGTGTCGAAACTGTGACCTGGTTTTCGACACCCGCCGGGTCGGAACTGCAAACCTGGGCGCGACGTGCGGCGCGTCACGGTCGGTTGGCGAGATACACGGTGTTGGCGGAGCGGCCCTGGGTCAGCGGGTTGTCGAACCAGATCTGCCGGGCTTCGACGTCGGTGAACACCGATTCCAGGGTTGAGCAGAAGTCGTCGTCCGGCGGGTCGTCGGACCACAGGGCGAACGTTCCTCCCGGCGCGAGGTGTTTCGACGCGGCGTGCAGGCCCTCGCGGGTGTAGAACGCGGCGTGCGGGTGGTCGAGCACGTGGCGTGGGGAGTGGTCGATGTCGAGCAGGATCGCGTCATAGGTGCGGCCGGGAGCGTCGGGCGCGAATCCCGCCGCGCCCGTCGCGGCGGCGAAGAAGTCCGCCCGCACCAGCGTGACCCGGCTGTCGGAGGACAACCCGGCGGTGTCGGGGAGCAGGTCGCGTTCGTGCCAGCCGATGATCGCCTCGGAGTACTCGATCACCGTCAGCGACCGGATGCGGTTGCACAGCAGGGCTTCCTGTGCGGTGTAGCCCAGGCCGAGTCCGCCGACGACGATGTCCAGGTCCGTTCCCGGGGTGCGCTGCAGGCCGAGTCTGGCCAGTTCCCGTTCGGCGACGGTGAACAGACTCGACATCAGGTATTCGTCGTCGAGTTTGACCTCGTAGACATCGGCACGCACCGCGAGATCGAAGCGGCGCCGCAGGCTGATGACACCCATCGGCGTTTGCTGCCAACCCAATTCCTCGAAACGCACGCTCATCGAGCAACGATAGCCCGCGGTGAGGCAGTCTCCTCGCCCGTTACGGTAGGTTTCCGGTTGTGCACATGCAGATCGGACAGGTGGCGGCGAAGACCGAGTTGTCGATCCGCACGGTGCGCCACTACGACGACGTGGGGCTGGTGACGCCCTCGGTGCGCAGTGCCGGGGGATTCCGGCTCTATACCGAGGCCGATGTCGAACGATTGCTGGTGATCCGCCGGATGAAGCCGCTGGGCTTCACGTTGGCCGAGATGAAGGATCTGCTTTGCGCCCTGGACACGCTGTCGGAGTCGAAAGCCTCGGCGGCCGAACGCAAAGCGGCGGTGCGACGGCTGCACGATTACCGCGCCAAGACCGACGAGAGCGCAGAGCGGTTGCGCCAACAGCTGGCCTACGCCGAGGAACTGGCGGGTTTGCTCACCGAGCGCGCCGAGGTGTCGGCCGGGCGCCACGACTAGACTGTCCCGGTGGAATCTGCTGCTCCCCGTCCCGTGTTGGTCGTCGACTTCGGCGCGCAATACGCCCAGCTGATAGCGCGGCGCGTCCGCGAGGCCCGGGTGTACTCGGAGGTCATCCCGCACACCGCCAGCGTCGAGGAGATCAAGGCGCGCAATCCACGGGCGGTGGTGCTGTCCGGCGGCCCGGCCAGCGTCTACAGCGAAGGCGCTCCGCAACTGGATCCCGGTCTGTTCGACCTCGACGTCCCGGTGTTCGGCATCTGCTACGGATTCCAGGCGATGGCACAGGCTCTGGGCGGCACCGTGGCCCGCACCGGGACCAGTGAGTACGGCCGCACCGAATTGAAAGTGACTGGCGGCCAACTCCATTCCGACCTCCCCGACACCCAGCCGGTGTGGATGAGCCACGGCGACGCGGTCACCGAGGCGCCGGTCGGCTTCGAGGTGGTGGCGACGAGTTCCGGCGCGCCGGTGGCGGCGTTCGAGGACCGGGGACGTCGACTGGCCGGCGTGCAGTACCACCCCGAGGTGATGCACACGCCACACGGTCAGCAGATTCTGAGCCGATTCCTCCATGAGTTCGCCGGCATCGACGCGGCGTGGACCCCGGCCAACATCGCCGACGCGCTCGTCGAGCAGGTGCGCGCCCAGATCGGTGACGGCCGGGCGATCTGCGGGCTGTCCGGCGGTGTCGATTCGGCGGTCGCGGCCGCGCTGGTGCAGCGGGCCATCGGGGATCAGTTGACCTGCGTGTTCGTCGACCACGGGTTGCTGCGCGCGGGCGAACGGGCGCAGGTGCAGCGCGATTTTGTCGCCGCGACCGGCGCCAAGCTGGTCACCGTCGATGTGGCCGACCGGTTCCTCGAGGCGCTTTCCGGTGTCACCAACCCTGAGGGCAAGCGCAAGATCATCGGCCGTGAGTTCATCAGGGCGTTCGAGGGTGCGGTGCGAGATGCGCTGGGCGCGGCCGACGGCGAGGTCGAGTTCCTGGTCCAGGGAACGCTGTACCCCGACGTGGTGGAGTCCGGCGGGGGTTCGGGAACCGCGAACATCAAGAGCCACCACAACGTCGGCGGACTGCCCGGTGACCTCAAGTTCAGGCTCGTCGAGCCGCTGCGGCTGCTGTTCAAGGACGAGGTCCGCGCGGTCGGGCGGGAACTGGGCCTTCCGGAGGAAATCGTTGCTCGCCAACCGTTTCCGGGTCCCGGTCTGGGCATCCGGATCGTCGGTGAGGTCACGGCCGATCGGCTCGACACGTTGCGCCGCGCCGATGCCATCGCCCGCGAGGAGCTGACGTCGGCCGGTCTGGATCACCAGATCTGGCAGTGCCCGGTGGTGCTGCTGGCCGACGTCCGCTCGGTGGGCGTGCAGGGCGACGGCCGCACCTACGGACATCCGATCGTGCTGCGTCCGGTGTCCAGCGAGGACGCGATGACAGCCGACTGGACGCGGGTGCCCTACGAAGTGCTGGAACGGATTTCGACCCGCATCACCAACGAGGTGCGTGAGGTGAACCGGGTAGTGCTTGATGTCACCAGCAAGCCGCCGGGCACCATCGAGTGGGAGTGACTACTCCTCGGGAGATTTTTCGATCGACTGCGCCAGGACGGCGGCCACCACCGACTCGACGTTCGCCTCGATCGAGGACGTCAACGTCGCGGTGACGGCCGACACCGCGACCGTGCGGAACCGCACCAGCATCGTGATCAACTCGGCCATCTCGGTGTCCGGTGGCAACTCCGCCCCCGGGTTGAGGCGGTCGCCGATGTGGTCCACACCGGCGCGCACCAGGATGCTGCTGATCTGATCGACGAGCGGGGTGATCTGCTCGTGGATGTCGATCAGCTTGCCGGTGTCCACGCCGTACTGCCGGATCTCGTTGAACGCCTCGATCAGCTTGGGCCGCATGATCGTGGCGTCGACACCGTCGTTCTCCAGCTTGATCACCCCGAGGGTGATCATCCGGTCGAACCCGGCGTCGTCGTCGACGAGCGTCCTCGCCTCGGCCAGCGACATTCGCTGCGGCTTCTCCGCGGCCCAACTCCCCGAGATCGCCGATTCCAGGCCCAGCATGTCCCCGACGTCCTTGCCCTGCTCCCAGGCCGACAGCATCTCGTTGACGTGGGCGATGTTGTAGCCCCGGTCCAGCAGCGAGGTGATCATCCGCAGGCGGGTCAGGTGGGTGTCGTTGAACAGTGCGATCCGGCCGACCCGCAGCGGCGGATGCAGCAGGCCGCGGTCGCGGTAGACCCGGATGTTGCGGGTCGTGGTGCCGGCCAACCGGGCCAGATCCTCGATGCGGTACTCGCCGGAGGCCGCGACGCCGTGCGGTTGCACCGCGGCGTCGAAGAGCTGTGACACCGCCGTCTCCACCACGTCCCGAGACCCGCGACGGATCCGTCGCAGGATCGTCGGAATCGGTCCGCTCGGCGGACGCGGCGGCCTGGGCCCGGACATCTCAGGCCGTCGAGATGACCACTCGCGGGCGCACGTCGCGTGCCACCGCTGTGCCCGATTCGCTCCTTGCGTGCGCGGTATAGTCCGCAACCTGGAATTGCCGCATCTGTCGAAGATACTGCGTCGCGAACCCGGGGTACATCGAGGCGTTGAAACCGTCAGCGGTCAGATACCAGCTGTTGCACCCGGTCATCCAGGTGGTCTTGGTCAATCGCTGCTGGATGTCGTCGTTGTGGCGGCGCTGAACCTCGGCGCGCACGTCGAGGTAGCGAAGGTTCTGGTTGAGGATCGTGGTGATCCCGGTGACCGCGTAGTCCAGTTGTCCCTCGACGTAGACCAGCAGCGAGTTGTGGCCCGGTCCGGAGTTCGGCCCGCACATGAAGAACAGGTTCGGATAGCCGTGCGCGCTGGCGCTCTTGTAGGCCTCGGCGTGCCCGGCCCACTCCTGCTGCAGCGACCGGCCGCCGAGTCCGGTGACCGGGAACGGCGGGCCGGACAGGTGCACGTCGTAACCGGTGGCGAACACGATCGCGTCGAGGTGGTGCTCGATGCCGTCACTGGTGCGGATCCCGACCGGGCTTATCGTGGCGATCGGCCAGTCGATCAGCTTGCAGTTGTCACGCTGCAGAGCGGGGTAGTAGTCGCTGGAGATCAGCATGCGTTTGCAGCCGGGTGTGAAGTCGGGGGTGAGCTGGCGGCGCAGCCAGGGGTCGGCCACACTGCGGCGCAGATGCGCCTTGCCCAAGCGGCCGACCAGGCGGCTCAGCGGCGTGTTCCACACCAGGGCGGTGGCGCTGGCCTCATGGCCCCAGAACAGCGCCTGGCGGGCGAGCTCCTGGGTTGCGGGCACCTTCGCGAACAGCGACTGCACTCCCGCCGGCATCGGAACGTCCAGGCGCGGGAGCACCCAGCCGGGGGTGCGCTGGAACACCTTGACGAACTCGGCGGTCTTGACCAGTTCGGGAACGATCTGCACAGCACTCGCGCCGGTGCCGATCACCGCGACGCGCTTGCCGGTGAAGTCGTAGTCGTGATCCCAGGCCGCGCTGTGGATCTTGTGGCCTTCATAGCTGTTGATGCCACGGATGTCGGGCAGCTTGTGATCTGCCAGCGGACCCCCGGCGAGGACCACGGTCCGGGCCTGGAAGCGTTTGCGCCCCTTGGTGGTCGCCGTCCACACCCCGGCGTCCTCGTCGAAGCTCAGGCCGGTGATCTCGGTGTTGAAACGGATCAACGGTCGCAGTTCGTGCTGATCGGTCAGGTCCTCGATGTGTCGGCAGATCTCGTCACCTGACGGGTACGCCCGCGACCATGTCGGGTTCTTGACGAACGAGAACGAGTACAGCAGCGACGGGATGTCGCAGGCCACACCGGGGTAGGTGTTGTCCCGCCACGTTCCACCGACACGATCGGTGCGTTCGACGATGACGAGGTCGTCGACGCCGGCTCCTCTGAGCTTGATCGCGGCGCCCAGGCCGGTGAACCCGGCGCCGACGATGAGGGTGTCGTGAATGCGGTTGGTGGCAGCCATGTGTCAGGCCGCCGGCTCGTGGGTGAGTTCCTTGAACCACGACGGGATCGGCTTGAGCAGCGCCTTGGGGTAGTAGTCGGACGCCCACACCATCGGGTTGGCCAGCCAGTGATACGGGTTGTTCGGTTTGACGACCATTCGCGCGTGCAGTTTCAGGATCTGATACGTCGGAACCCGCCAGGTGCTCTCGCCGCGTTCGCCGAGCGTCTTGAACCGATTCATCGCGTTGTAGAGCTTCTCGGGTTGCAGGCCCATGTCGACGATGTTGTTGCGCATCCGGTTCAGCAGTGGGATGTACATGATGGCGCCGATAATGAGGCCGGGTGTGGCGACGTTGCCGACGAACTGCACCAGCAGGCGGCGCGCGTCGGCCTGCCCGATCATGTTGAGCACCTCGAAATCGACTGCGATATGCCGGGATTCGTCGTTGTTGATCTTCTCGAAGACCTGGTGGCAGACCGGGTCGTGCACCTCTTCGAGCAGGAACTTCAGCAGCGCGCCGTCGAGCGCCACCTCGAGCATCGGGATGACGGTGCCCAGGATCGACAGCGACATGTCGTCGGCGTAGGTGTCGAGCCAGTCGATCGCCAACCGGATGTTGACGTTGGGTTCGGGCATCTCGCCGTCGTCGAGCATGCCCCACCGCTTCATCAGGGCCAGTTCGGCGTTGGCGTGGCGCTGCTCCTCGGCGTGGAAGTAACGGTAGATCTCTGCCAGGGTCGGCGTCGGCGCCTTCTTGGCCATCGCGGCGAACCCGCGGGCGCCGACGTTCTCGATCCAGCACAGGTCGGCCATGAACTCCTTGAGCTTGGGCCGCATCTCGTCGGTGATCATCTCGGCACCCGGGGCGTCCCAGTCGATGTCGGCCAGTGTCCACTGGCGATCCTTGATCTTCGCCAGCATGACATCCATGTCGATTTTTGTTTTCACGGCCATGGCCCTCTCTACGTGGTGACTCGGGTGGTGAAGCCGACGGCGCGGGTGTACACCGTCGGGGTGAAACGTTTGATGCCCCAGCCGATCCGGGCTTCGGGCTGCGGCATGCAGTAGAGCCCGCCGCGGTCGAGGGTGTCCAGGCAGGTTCGGGCGACGCGCTCGGGGGAGAAGCCGATCCACCGCATCAGCTGATCGGCAAGCTGGGTGGATTGATCGGAGATACGCCCTGCTTCGACGATATTGGTCTTGACGAACGTCGGGCACAGCACAGTGACGTTGACGCCGGTGCCCGCCAGTTCGGCGGCCAGGGTCTCCGAAAGCGACAGGGTGCCCGCCTTGCTGACGTTGTAGGCGGCCATGCCGGGTGCGGCGCCGAACGCCGCCGCCGAGGCGACGTTGATGATGCCTGCGGGACGGCCTGCTTCCCGCAGGATCGGGGCGAACACGTGGCAGCCGTGGATCGGGCCCCACAGGTTGACGTTGAGCACCCAGGTCCAGTCGGCCAGATCGGTCTCACCGATGACGGCCCCGCCGGCGCCTACGCCCGCGTTGTTGATCACCAGCGTGGGTGGGCCGTCGAACCAGGACTGGGCCTCCTCGGCGAGCTGATGTACCTGCTCGATTTTGGTGACGTCGCACTGGACCGGCAGCGCCCGGCCGCCGTCGGCTTCGATGGCTTTTGAGGTCAGGCGGGCAGCCTCGAGGTTGACGTCGCTGCACACCACGCGGCCGCCGCGGTGTGCCAGTTCGATGGCGAATGCGGCACCGATACCGCTGCCCGCGCCGGTGATCACGGCGTCGGCATCGTGGCTGCGTTTCGTGCCGAAGAGACCAAGCATCTCAGCCCACCTGTCCGATGCTGTTGGTGCGCAGCGAGTCTGCGACGAATCTGGCGATCTCCCGCATCGCGGGCGCGGCCTCCGGGGTGAGTCGGGGTAGCGCGTGGAAGACGTGTACCTGACCGGGCCAGATCTGAAGATCGCAGCGGCCACCCGCGGCGGTGAGGTCCTCGGCGAGGGTGACGGCGTCGGCCGCGAGCATCTCGGCGCCTCCCGCGTGGATCAGCGTCGGCGGCAGCGGACGTCCGCCGGCGACATCGAGTGCCAGCCGTGGATGGGTGGGATCGATTCCGGCGCAGTACAACTCGACCAGACGTGCGGCGTCGCGGGACCTGATCGCCGGATCGGGACGGGTGCGCTCCCGGGTGCGGGCGAGACCGAACGTCAGATCGACCAGTGGGGAGAGCAGCACCAGGCTGGCGGGATGTCGGACGTCGGGTTGCAGCATCAGGTCGACGGCGAGGTGACCACCCGCCGAGTCGCCGGCCACCACGATCTGCTCGGGGGGTATCCCGCACTGTTCGGTCAGCCAATGCCAGCCGTGCCGGACATCGTCTGCGGCAGTGGGAAAGCGGTGCCGCGGCGCCAACCGGTAGTCGACGCTGAAGACCGGCAGTCCCGTCAGCTGCGACAGCCACGAGGTGAGCCGGCGGTGGGTGCGCGGCGAGCACAACGCGTATCCGCTGCCGTGGACGAAGTAGATCGCCTGCGTGGTGTCCTTGCCCTGACTTGCAACGCCTTTACCGTGGACCCACTCGCCGACGACCCGGTGTCCGTCGGAAGTCCTGGTGTCGACCGGGGTGACGTCGGTCCCGGCCAGGGACGGCCCGAAGGCGTCCATGATCCTTGCGACGATCTGTCGTGAGGTCCACAGCCCCCACGCCTGATCGGCGGGGAGGACGCTGCTGATCTGGCGCAGTGTCAGGCTGCTGATGGCCACGGCACTGCGAGATCGCAGCGACCCTCGTTCCGGCAAAGGGCACGCCTGCTCGTCATTGGGCACGCTTCGGAGTACATCGCGAATGGTGACATTTGTCAATGGCACCATTTGTCGGTGCGGCTATTGGGCCTGGGCGCGTCGAGACTGCACTCAGGGCGCAGAAGTGTGAGTGGGGCGCGCCGCCAGTGCAGTCTCAACGCCGGGAACTTCGGTTGACGCTGTCGGTGGTGGGGTGTTTACTGGGGCTTCGAACATATTTTCGAACATAGAGCTGAGTCGGGTGATGTTGGAGGGGCTGCTGTGACATTGGCAGTGAACGCTGATGAACGTCCGGCGCACCGCGCTGAACAGGTAGAACAGCTGCGCAAGCAGATGGCCTCGGTGTCCGAGAAGATGGCCGCCAAGGGGGGCGGGAACCACCGGGCGGCACCGCCGGATCCGGAGCTCTCACCCGGTCACGATTCTTTGCTGCCGATGCCTGATTCGCTGGCTGAGCTGCTTCCCCAGTCGTTGCCCCGCGGGTCGGTGGCAGTGCTCTCGGGCGCCCGCTCGCTGCAATTGAGCATGGTCGCTGCGGTGACGGCGGAGGGTGGTCACGTCGCCATCATCGGCCAGCCTGATGTGGGACTGCTCGCCGCGGTGGAGATGGGAGCGGACCTGAGCAGGATCGCGGTCATCCCTGAACCGGGGGCCGACCCCGTCGAGGTGGCCGCGGTCCTGATGGACGGAATGGACCTGGTGGTCCTCGGCCTGGGTGGTCGATCGGTGCCGGCGACCCGCGCCAGGGCGGTGGTCGCCCGGGCCCGGCAGCGCGGGTGCACGCTGCTCGTCACCGATGGGGACTGGCAGGGAGCCTCCGCCCGGTTGGACGCCCATGTCAGTGGTTACGACGTGGTCGGCGCCGGTCGCGACGCGCCCACCCCGGGATGCGGGCGGATCGGCCGGGTGCGGCTGGCCATGTGTGCCCGGGGG
>NZ_JBAUJR010000426.1:0-3471 GCF_049683935.1 Mycobacterium sp.
TCGACCGGAGCTCCTCGGCGATCCGGTCGGAGGTGTCCTCTACCTCGGCACGTCGGGTCCGCCACGTCTCGGTCACCGCGGCGAGCAGTGCCAGAAAGCTCGGCTTCGGGTAGTAGGTGCCACAGAAGAACGGGCGGCCGTCGGGGGTCAGGAAGCAGGTCATCGGCCAGCCACCCTGCCCGGTCAACGCCACCGTCGCGTTCATGTAGACCGCGTCCAGATCGGGACGCTCCTCGCGGTCGACCTTGATGCAGACGAAATCCGTATTCATCACCTCGGCGACCTCGCCGTCCTCGAAGGACTCGTGCGCCATGACGTGACACCAGTGACACGCCGCGTAACCGATCGACAGCAGGATGGGCACATCGCGCTGCGCCGCCAGCGCCAGCGCCTCAGCCGTCCACTGCTTCCAGTGCACCGGGTTCTCGGCGTGTTGACGCAGGTAGGGACTCGTCGCCGAAGCGAGGGTGTTCAGCGGGGCGTCAGCCCGGCTCACGTTTCGTCCCGTCGGCGGGGTTCTCGGTGGTGAGGTCGGTGTCGATTCCGAGAGTGCCGTCGTCGACGGCCTGGTCGGGTTCGGGATTGTCCCGGTCGAACGACTCCGGCAACCGCCGCAGGTGCCGGTTCATCGACCACACCAGCAGGAACACCGCAATCAGCAGGAACACGATCACGATCAGGCCGAACGGACTGGCCTTGCCGAAGTCGGGACCGGTCTGCTGCGGACCGTCCTGAGCCAGCACCCCGCTCATCAACTCGATGCCCAACGTCATCGCACTGCTCACCCGCGTCCCTCGATTCCGGCGAACAGGTCGGTCTCGGGCAGTCGCACCGGGACCCGCGACCGCGCCAACTCGTACTCCTCCGTCGACCAGAGACGCTGCTGCCACTCGATGGGCGTGCTGAAGAAGAAGCTCTTCGGATCGATCTGGGTGGCGTGCGCGAGCAGTGCCTCATCACGCTGGGCGAAGTACTTCGAACACTCGATCCGGGTGGTCACCCGCTTGGCCAGCAGATCGTCGTCGGGATCCCACTTCTCCAGCCATTTGGCGAACGGACCCTCCTGGCCGTGCTTGGCGAACTCGTCCTGCAGCACCTGCATGCGCTGCCGCAGGAACCCGTGGTTGTAGTACAGCTTGGGCACGCTCCACGGTTCGCCGGCGTCGGGGAACAGGTAGTGATCGGCGGCCGCTTCGTAGGCGGCGACGGACACCTGATGGCAGCGGATGTGGTCGGGGTGCGGATAACCGCCGTTCTCGTCGTAGGTGGTCATCACGTGCGGCTTGAAGTCACGGATCACCCGTACCAGCGCCTCGGTGGGGATCTCCAGCGGCTCGAGAGCGAAGCAGCCTTCCGGCAGCGGGGGCAGTGGATCACCTTCGGGCAGCCCGGAGTCGACAAAACCGAGCCAGTGGTGCTCGACCCCGAGGATCTCCGCGGCCCTGGCCATCTCGTCTCGACGGATCTCCGTCATCCGGCCGTGCACATCGGGCAGGTCCATCGCCGGATTGAGGATGTCCCCGCGCTCACCACCTGTGAGGGTCACCACCATGACGCGCGCGCCCTCGTCGGCGTAGCGCGCCATGGTCGCCGCACCCTTGCTGGACTCATCGTCCGGATGGGCGTGCACGGCCATCAACCGCAGTTCGCTCAACCTTTTCCCTCTTAGCTGCTCACCTGCACGGATACTCACGCTGACACTCACGCATGAGTTCAACCACAACCACTGGTCCTATAGTTCCAGTCCTAGTACACCCATTCGACCGACGGGCATGCAAAACGAGATGATCGAGCGTCCCACCGCCCGCTACGGACGGCAGCAGCTGCCCCGGCGCACGCGGCGCTGGATCGCCATCGGCTTCACCGTGCTGGTGGTCATCACAGGTGTGGCGATCGCCGCGGTGGCCTTCGTGCGATTCGGCGCCGGCGACGTCAAGGGTGAAGTGGCCGGTTACCGGATCGTCGATGACAGCACCGTGGAGGTGACGGTCAGCGTGACCCGTGACGATCCGTCCCAGCCCGTGGTGTGCATCATTCGGGCCCGCTCCTACGAGGGCATCGAAACCGGACGGCGCGAGGTTCTGGTGACGCCGTCGACGGCGGCGACGGTGCAGGTGACAGCGCTGGTGACGTCGAGCAGACCGCCCGCGGTCGGTGACGTCTACGGCTGCGGGAGCGATGTGCCGCCGTATCTGGTCGGCGGGTAGCGGCGCAGCCGCACGACAAACGTTCAACGCCCAAATCATGAAAACCGGGTATCCGTCCGGTGCTATCATGGGTCGATACACGGTTCCTGCTGGGGCCGTGTATTGCTGCATTTGGGCGCGCCGGATTGAGCGTCTGCGATCGCGGTAATACACGGAGGACGACTACCGGCGCCGTGTCCGAACTTCTCAGCGGCAAGCGCGGAAGCAACGACGACAGGAGCGCGACGACATGACCGACACTCAGGTCACCTGGTTGACCGAGGAGGCCTACGACCGGCTGAAGGCGGAGCTCGACCAGCTGATCGCCCACCGGCCGATCATCGCCGCAGAGATCAACGACCGCCGCGAAGAAGGCGACCTGCGGGAGAACGGCGGCTACCACGCCGCCCGCGAGCAGCAGGGCCAGGAAGAGGCGCGGATCCGTCAGCTGCAGGAACTCCTCAACAACGCCAAGGTGGGCGAGGCTCCGAAGCAGTCCGGCGTGGCGCTTCCCGGCTCGGTGGTCAAGGTCTACTACGGCGAGGACGAGAACGAGACCGAAACGTTCCTGATCGCCACCCGCGAGCAGGGCGTCAGCGACGGCAAGCTCGAGGTCTACTCACCGAAGTCGCCGCTGGGCGAGGCCCTGATCGACGCCAAGGTCGGCGACGTCCGCACCTACCGGATCCCCAACGGCAACACCGTCACGGTGACACTCGTCAGCGCGGAGCCCTACCACTCCTAGACCGGCGTGCCCCGCCAGGTTCGGTCTGCCCGGGATACCCTCCAGCCCATGGCGCAGATCGCCGAGGACTTGTTCCTGCTGCTCGTCGACAACGCAGCCGCATCACCCGGGCTGGACAGCCCGCGTCGTGAGCACGTGCTCGCCGCGGCCACCCTGCTCGACCTTGCGCACGCGTGCCGGGTCCGTCCGGCGGTCCAGGGCGAATCGGTTCCGCCGGGACGGTTGGTGGCGCTGAACGCCCCGGGGTTCACCGACCCCGTCACCGGACCCGCTTTCGACTTGCTGCAGGCGAGGCCGCTGAAGCCGGGTGCGGCGATCAAGAAGCTCGCGAAGCACACCCGGGGCCGGTTGGTCGCGCACCTGGAGCAGACCGGGCAGCTTCGTCGAAGCACGTTGTCGGGCAAGCGGTTCAGCCGGACCTCGACTTTTCCGTTGACCAGCCGGGATCGTGCCGGGCCGGCACGCGCAGCGCTGCTGTCCGCGCTGTTCGACCGGACGCCGCCGGCCCCGTCGACGGCCGCCATCATCACCGTTCTGCAC
>NZ_JBAUJR010000427.1:0-7897 GCF_049683935.1 Mycobacterium sp.
GCGCAACACCGTGAATCAGCCGCCCCGCGAGCAGCATCTCGAAGGTCGGCGAGAAGGGCACGACGACAGCGCACACCGCGGCCGCCGCGGCCGCCGTCCGCATCGCCGACCGCAGCCCGAACCTGTCGGCCACCCACGCCCACGGCAGCACAGACACAGCGAGGCCCAACGTGGCGGCTGATATCAGCAATGCCGCCTGGGATGCATCGACCGACATCTCACGAGCGATCTGCGGGAGCAGTCCCTGCGGCGCATACATCGCTGCGAATGCCGCCAGCCCCGCACACCACAGGGTCAGGACGAGCCGACGCTCGACAGACACCGGTGCGAGGGCGGGGATCAACACCCGACCATTGGACCCGACATCATTTATCGTGTGAAGGTCGAATAACGTCTTTGAGTTATAGGAAAGCGCTATCAATGGTCGAGGTTCGCGAGGCCCGGTACTTCATCGCAGTCGCCGAGGAGCTGAACTTCGGCAGGGCCGCCGAACGCCTCCAAATGTCCCAACCACCGCTGTCGTCGTCGGTCAAGGCGATCGAGAAGCGCCTCGGTGTGCTGCTGTTGAACAGAACAACACGACATGTCGTGCTCACGTCGGCGGGCAGCGTGTTCCTCGACCGGTGCCGTCGGGTGGTGGCCGCAGCGGATGACGCCGAGTCGGCAGCCCGGATGGCCGCCGAGGGCCAGCTCGGTGAGCTCCGGATCGGAGCGGTGACAACCGCATTCACCCACGTCCTGCCGAAAGCTCTGGCCACTCACTCCCGTTCGCGACCGAGTGTCGAGATCAGCGTGCGCGAAGTCGACACCCACCTCGGCTCAGAGTTGCTGCAGCGCCGCGAGATCGACATCGCGGTCGTCCGCCATGGCCCGGCCCGCGCCTGGCTGCGGCACGTCACCCTTTCCAGCGAGCCATTCGTCCTCGCCGCCCCCATCGGCTGGGATCTGCCGCGTGGCCTTGAGTCAGATCTGTCGAAGGCCGCCGAACTGCCGTGGGTCTGGATACCGCGTTCGGGCACGCCCGACTACCACGACCAGGTCGCCGCCTGCTGCCGCAACGCCGGATTCTCGCCTTACGCAAAACATCTGGCGTTGTCGATCAACAGTCAGCTCGCGATGGTCGCCGCCGGACTCGGGGTCGCCCTGGTCCCCACGAGTTCGGCTGCCGGGCAAGACGGCATCAACACTGTCCGGGTCCGGTCACCACTCACGATCGCGATGAGCGCACTGTTCCGGACCGATGCGGACCTTCTCGTCGCTGAATTCGTTGATGCACTGGCCGATGCGGCACGCTGACTCTCGTTGGGTCAGCGGTGTTTGGTGATGTAGTCGGTGATGGTTTTGAGTTGGTAGCGCGAGACGTCGTGGGCGGTCTCGTCTTCGGCGAAGACGCTGGAGACCATGACGGTGTCGTCGCGGTCGTAGAAGCCGAGCCGGCCCAGACCGCCGAAGAACTCATCCCAATCCACATCACCATCACCGATCTTGAGGTGCTGATGCACCCGCACCGGATTACCCGGCGGATTGGTGATGTAGCGCAACCCATGACTGCGGTGATGATCCATCGTGTCCGCCACATGGACCAACCGCAGCTTGTCCCCCGCCGCGGCCATGATCTCGGCCATCGAACCGCCCATGTGGAAGCTGTGACACGCCACGAACACCATCCCGATATTCGCCGAGTTCACCCCACGGATGATGCGTAGCGCCTCCATGCCGTCCTCGACGAAATCATCCGGGTGCGGATCGATGCGCACATCGATGCCCTCCCGCTCGAAGATCGGCACCAGTTCTTCCATCGACCGGAAGAACGCCCGCTCCGATTCCTCGGCACGCTCCGGACGCCCGGAGAACTCGGTGTTGATCACGTTCACCCCCAGATCCACGGTGATCTGCACAACACGCTTCCAGTTGTGCACCGCCGCCTCCCGGGCATCCTCGTCCGGGCCCGACCACCGCAACACTGGCAACACCGACGCGATCCCGACCCCCGCGTCCGCACACGCGCCGCGGAACTTCGCCACCAACGCATCATCAGCACGCGGATGGTTGAAGAACGGAATGAAATCCCGATGCGGAGTCAACTGCAGATACTCATAGCCCAACTCGGCCACCACCCGCGGCAACTCCAACAACGAGTAATCATGATGAAACGGCGTCGGATCCAACGCAACCTTCATGTCAGGCCCCCTCGATGGTGGTGCGGTCGGCAAGCGCGACCTGCACCGGAAGTCCGCTGTGGAGGGATTCGACGCCGGCCTCACAGACCGCCGTCGCGGCGTATCCGTCCCAGGCACCGGGCCCGTCGGTGTAATTTCCGGTCGCACTCCCCTGCTGCGCCGCGTCGACCCACCGCTGGATCTCGGTGTCGAAGGCCCGGCCGAACCGTTCCTTGAAGCTCGGAGTGACGGCGCCGCCCCACGAACCGGGCGCGCTCTTGCGGATCAGGTTGACGTCCAAACCGATCATCGCGCTGCCCTTCTCGCCGATGACCTCGGTCCGCACCTCGTAGCCGATCCCTGTGGTGACGAAGAGTTCGACGTCGACGTGCTTGCCGCCGGCGGTCCGAAGAATCGCGATCTGCGGGTCGGCGAGCCCGCCCGGCGCCGACGGGTTCGCCGCGGGTTTCACCATCTGGATGGAGGTGACTTCTTCACCGAACAGGAAACGGGCGACATCGATCTCGTGCACCAGCGAGTCACGCACCACCATCTCACTGGTGAAATTATGGGGCACTGCAGGGTTGCGGTGGGCGCAGTGCATCACCAGTGGTGCGCCGAGCTCACCTGCTTCGATCATGGCCCGCAGCGCGGCGTACTCGTCGTCGAAGCGGCGCATGAACCCGACCTGAATCAGCCTGCGGCCCAACTCGGCTTCGCGTTTGACCACCTCCAGCGAGGTCTCGACGTCGGTGGTCAGCGGCTTCTCGCACAGCACCGGTTTGCCGTGTTCAAGGCATGCCAGCAACTGCTTCTCGTGGGTGGGCCCCGGCGTTGCGAGCACCACGGCATCAACCTCTGGATCGGCGATCGCGTCGAGCGGATCCGACACCGCACGGCAGCCGTCGATACCCGCGGCGAGCTGTTCGGCCTTGTCGGTCACGTAGTCGTTGACGACCGCAACCCTGGCGCCCTTGATACGACGGTGGATCCGGTCCACGTGCTGGGCGCCGATCAGCCCGACACCCAGGACTGCTACGCGTAGGTCGGTCATGTTCGTCTCCTCGGGTCTCAATTGAAGCGGATGGCCGGGATGCCGCACGCGCCCAGATACTTTCGGGTGCGGGTGGCGATGGGCAGAGGTGCGTCGACCTCGCAGGGATACATGTCCTGCTCGACGATCGCGAACACGTCGATGCCGAGTTTCTCGATCTCGGCGAGCAGCGGCGGCATGTCGGGGATGCCCAGCGGCGGTTCGGTCATCGCGCCGAGCTTCACCGCCTCGCCGAACGGCAGGTCTTCTGCTTCGACTCTGGCACGCACTTCGGGGTCGACCTGCTTGAGGTGCAGGTATCCGATGCGCTCGGGGGCGCGCCGGATGATCGCGATGTTGTCACCGCCGCAGTACGAGATGTGGCCGGTGTCCAGGCACAGGTTGACGTACCTGCTGTCGGTGCCGTCGAGGAATCTGTAGACGTTGTCCTCGGTATCGACGTGGGAGTCGGCGTGCGGATGGTATTGCGCACGGACACCGTATGTTTCGAACATCGCCTTGCCGAGGTCGTTCATCCCGCCGGTCTTCTTGCGCCACTGCTCGTCAGTGAGGTTGCGGTCTTCGAGGACCGCACCCGTTGCCGGGTCGCGCCACATCTCGGGGATGACGACCACATGCGTGCCACCCACCGCGGCGGTGAGCTTGGCGACGTCCTCGATCTGCTTCCACACCGCCGACCACGAGTCGTCCTGGTGCAGATGCTCGAACACGGTGCCGGCCGACAGCTTCAGCCCGCGCGCCGCGAGCTCGTCGGACAATTTGTCCGGGTCGGTCGGCAGATAGCCGTAGGGTCCGAGCTCGATCCACTCATAGCCGGACGCGGCCACCTCGTCGAGAAATCGTGTGTACGGCGTCTGCTGCGGGTCATCGGGAAACCACACCCCCCATGAGTCGGGTGCGGATCCAACACGAATGGTGCTCATACAGATGTCCTTTCGGGGTGTGACGGAGGGGCGTGAGGATCGGCTCCCTCGGCTTCGAGGCGCTCTTCGAGTTCCTCCAGCGAGGTGCCCTTCGTTTCGGGTACGAGGCGTCGCACGAAGAACCACGACCCGATGTTGACCATGACGAACAGGGCGAAGGTTCCGGTGGAGCCAAGGGCGTTGTTCAGCAGCGGGAATGCGAACGAGATGATCGCGTTGGTGCACCACAGCACGAAGACCGCGATGCCCATCGCGAACCCGCGGACCGACAGCGGGAAGATCTCCGAGAGCAGCAGCCAGACGCATGTACCGATGAACATCTGGACGAACCCGACGAACACCACCATGCAGGCCAGGATCACGTAGCTGCGGGTGGTGGAGGCGGACAACAGGAACGTGGCGGCCAGCGCGGCTTGGGAGGCAGCCACCCCGGCGAAGCCGATGAGCAGCATGGTGCGACGGCCGATGTAGCCGAGCAGGATGATGCCGATGATCGTGGTGATCACCGACGTGACGCCGACGGCGATGGTGGCCACCAGTGCGGCGCTCACGCCCAGTCCGCTCTGTTCCAGGATGGTGGGTGCGTAGTAGTTGACCGTGTTGATTCCGGTGGCCTGTTGAACGATGGCGAGACCACACCCGATCAGCACGATCCGTCGTATCCACGGCACGTCGCGGATCACCGAGAACGGGGTGGTGGTGGTCTTGAGCATATGACTGGTGTGATCGACGATCACCGCGTACTCGACCTCGGCGTCACGCGGTGTTCTGCTCAGGGACAGCACTTTCCGGGCCTCGGGAAGTCGGTTCTTCGCCGCGTACCAACGGGGCGAGTCCGGAAGGACGAGCATTCCGACGAGCAGCGCGATGGCGGGGATCGAGGCCACCCCGAGCATGGTCCGCCACACATGCGGGTCCTGGATCAGCCGGTCGAGCAGGGCGTTGGTGGCGAAGGCCAGCATCTGACCGGTCACGATCATCAGCTCATTGATGGTGACCATGCGGCCACGCCGGTCCGCGGGCGCCATCTCCGCCAGGTATAGCGGGCAGGTGACGGCGGCCGCACCCACTCCGAGGCCGAGGACGATGCGCGCGGCGACCATGATCTGGACGTTCGGGGCCAGGGCGCACCCGATGGCGCCGACGAGGAACAGGCCGGCGCACACCAGCAGGGTGCGCTTGCGGCCGATTCTGTCGGCGACCCGGCCGCCGAAGAGGGCACCGAAGGCCGCGCCCGGGAACAGCAGGGAGCTGACCACGGTGGCCTCGCCGAACGCGGACAACTGCAGGTCGTCCTTCATGTACAGCAGTGCGCCGGAGATCACACCGGTGTCGTAGCCGAACAGCAGGCCGCCGAGGGTGGCGATGACCGTCAGCTTCGTCAGGAACCGGCCCGGCGGGGCGGGCGCGTCTTGGACGGACATCGATGACCTCGTTTCGGTGACTAACGCGCGTTAGTTAAGCGCGTGAGGTCTACTATGAACCGACACCCTTGATGTGTCAACCGTCACGTTCTGGAGGATCACCGCCTTGGCCGAACCCCGCCCGCGCCGTCTGACGATGGCCGACGTCGCCGAACGCGCCGGGGTGTCACGCACGCTGGTGTCGTTCATTCTCGACGGCAAGCCGGGGGCCAGCGAGGAGACCCGGCAGCGGGTCCTGGCGATCGCCGAGGAGATCGGGTACCGCCCCGACTCCGCCGCGCGACTCCTGGCCCAGGGACGCAGCCGCACCCTGGGCGTCATGACCGACGTCCGGCAGTTGTTCCAGTCCGAGTTGGTCACCCACATCTACCCGGCTGCCGAACGGCTGGGCTACGAGGTCCTGCTGTCGGCCAACCTGCCCGACCGGACCGAGGCCAGAGTCGTCGACTCGTTGCTCAGCCACCGATGTGGGGCACTGGTGCTGCTCGGCCCCAATGCGGAGACGGAGTTCTTCACCGAACTGGCGCACAAGGTTCCGGTGGTGGTGGCCTGTCGACGGCTGCCCGGACGGGACGCCGGCACAATGCTGTCGACGGTGCGAACGAACGACGCCAAGGGGATCCGACAGGCAATCGACTACCTGGTCACGCTCGGACACCGGACCATCCACCACGTCGACGGCGGCACCGATCCCGGTTCCGCCGACCGGCGACGCGCCTACAAGGCGGCGATGCGGGTCCATGGCCTGGCATCTGAGGTCAGGATCATCGCCGGAGCGCACAACGAAGACGCCGGCGCCGCGGCCGCGCGGGAGATGCTCTCCGAGCCCGTGTTGCCCACCGCCGTGCTGGCCGGCAACGACCGCTGCGCCCTGGGCATTCTCGACGTCTTCACCCGTGCCGGGGTCGACGTTCCGCGCGACGTCTCGCTGATCGGCTACGACGACACCCGGCTGTCGGAGAACCCGCGGATCAACCTGACCACCATCCACCAGGACGCCGATGAGATCGCCTGCAACAGCGTCGAACTGGCGGTTCAGATGCTCGTCGAAGGGCCATCGCGAGCGGCGGACGTCGTTCTGGAACCCACACTGATCGTGCGCGGGACGACAGGGGCGCCGCGCGCCTGACGGATTGCTGTCACAATCGGCGGGTGAATGCCAGCGACGAACCCGGTCTCCGGGAGCGCAAGAAGATGCGCACCCGTGAGACGGTGCGTCGTGAAGCGTTCCGGCTGTTCCACCTCAACGGATACGCGCAGACCACGGTCGACCAGATCGCCGAGGCCGCCGATGTGTCGCCGCGGACCTTCTTCCGGTATTTCCCCTCCAAGGAAGCGGTGCTGATCTCCGATGAGTTCATCGAACCGATCGTCGAGGCTTTTCTGGCCGCACCGGCCGAGCTGTCCCCGGTGGCGGCGTATCGCCATGCGGTCGGCGCGGTGTTCATGTCGATGGCCGGCGCGGACTACGACTTCGCGATCGCCCGGCAGCGCTTGATGTACACGCTGCCCGAGGCGAAGAGCGCACTCTACGACGAGTACATCCGCACCATCCGACTGCTCACCGACGCGTGTGCCAAACGCCTGGGCCGGTCCCCGGAGGACCATCAGATGCGAGTCACCGCAGGCGCGATCACCGGCGTGTTGATGGCCGCCGCCGATGACGCACCGATGTCGGGCGAAGCCATCCTGTCGGCCCTGGAGATCCTCGAGGGCGGACTGCCGCGATAGGCGGCTAACCGGGGGCGCTCCCTTACACTGCTGATCGATGGACGACGACCGTGCGGTGCAGTTCGTCGGCGCCGGCCCCGGCGCTGCGGACCTGCTGACCGTCCGTGCCACCCGACTGCTGGGCCGGGCCGACACCGTCCTCTACCCCGGCAGTTACCTCGACGCCGACGTCCTCGCGAACTGCTCGCCCGACGCCACACTGGTCGATACCGAACATCTCGACCTCGACGCCATCGTCGGTCACCTGATCGACGGCTACCGGGCCGGCCGCGCGGTGGTGCGGTTGGTGTCGGGTGATCCATCGGTGTATTCGGCGGTCTCCGAGCAGACCCGTCGGCTGAACGCGGCCGGGGTGCCGTGGTCGGTGACGCCCGGGGTACCCGCCTACGCCGCCGCCGCGGCGCGGGTCGGTCGCGAACTGACGGTTCCGTTGGTCGCCCAGTCGGTGGTGCTGACCCGCACCCAGCAGCGCTCCACCGCGATGCCGCAGACCGAGTCGCTGGCCGCATTCGCCGCGACCCGTTCCACGGTGGTGTTGCATCTGGCGATCACCCGGACCCGCGAACTGATGGCGGAGCTTGCTGCGGACTACGGCCCCGACTGCCC
>NZ_JBAUJR010000428.1:0-7430 GCF_049683935.1 Mycobacterium sp.
GACGACCTCGATGCCGTGGTGGAGTACGCGCTGCAGTTCGTGCTCCGCTGACTCGCCCTTCCCCTGTTCGCCGAGATTGCGTTGTGTGCGGTCTTTCGTGGGTTTTTGGCGCGTGGAATACCGTTTCGGCGGGTTGGGGGTGGCCTAGGAGGCTTCTGCCGGCTTCCACGGCTTGAGCCAGTCCGTCTCGGGCCAGCCCTCGAGGCCGGCGAGCAGCTCGTAAAGAGTTGCGCCGTCGATGGTTTCGCGAACGATGTCACCCTGGCCGGCATGCCGGGCCAGCTCCTCGATCAGGTGGAAGATCACCCAGCGCACCGACCAGGCCGCCACGTCCTTCGGAAACCACGGCACGTGCTGCGGGATCGGTACCGCCGCGCCGAGGTCCGCCGCATCGATCAGCCGCAGCGTCTCGGCGTTCTGCTTGTCGAATTCGGCGAGAATGCCGGCGAGTGTCTCGTCCTCGCCCATGACGAACTCGTCCTGGTAATCCGCGGCCTGATCGGTCATCGGCCGCGTGTCGCTCTCGGTGAGCTCGGGCGCGGCGGCGACCCGCTCCATCCATCCGCGCTGGCAGTTGGTGACGTGCTTGATCAACCCGCCGATGGACAACGCACTGACCGACGGCGCGGAGCGGGCCTGCTCGTCGGTGAGCCCGAAGGCGATCGCGTGGAAGGCGTACTGCTGCGCGGCGATGTACTCCTTGAGTCCGGCACGCTCGTCGGCGATGGGAGGGGGCATGGCGGGCATCGGTCAGTTCTCCTTGTGGGTGTGGGTGTAGAAGTCACGGAGCAAGGCGATCTCGGCTCCGTGGTGGATCACCTCGCGGTTGATGTGCAGCACGAGTGTTGTCATCGGCTCCTCGGCGTACGGGCCCTCCGCCGGTCCGCACGGCCTGGCGAGGTCTGCGTCGTCGAGACCCAGCACCCCGTCTCGCCACAGTCGGTAGGCGTCGTCGAGCTGGTCGAGGGCGGTGCCGGCGTCGGTGGCGTAATCCCAGGAGTCGTAGTCGGCGGGTGGGCCGCCGAAGTGGGAGTGGTTCCGCATCGCCAGCACGCCGACGATCACATGCGCCAGTCGCCAGGCGATGGTGGTGACCGGCTCGGGTTGAGGCGGCGGATAGTCGAAGTCGATGCGGCCGTCGGGATGCACGGTCCAGCAATCGGGCACCGGCGCCCAGAAGTATTCGTCGTCGGTCAGTCCTATTAGGCGCGGTCGTAGTTGCATGCGCCAGTGGAAGTCGAGCTGTTCTGCCAGGTGAGGAGCGAGTGCGTTGCTCATGAACACACCATTGCACCGATTGAGGACAGTTTCTGTCCGCAAAGTGCGGCAGACTCGACGGTATGTCCGAAACCACAGGTCGGGTGCTGCAACTGCTGGGCCTGTTGCAGTCCCGCCGCGTGTGGAGCGGCCAGGAACTCGCCGAGAGGCTCCGGGTGACCACCCGAAGCGTCCGCCGCGACGTCGATCGGCTGCGGGAGCTGGGTTACCCGGTGCATGCCAGCACCGGGCACGGCGGCGGCTACCAACTCGGCGCCGGGGCCGCGCTGCCGCCGCTGCTCCTCGATCCCGACGAGGCCGTCGCGATGGCAGTGTGCCTGCGCGTGGCCGCCGGTGGCAGTGTCGCCGGCATCGGAGAGTCGGCGCTGCGCGCGCTGAGCAAGCTCGACCAGGTGATGCCCTCGAGGATGCGATCGCAGGTGTCCGCCGTACACGACGCCACGGTGACGCTGAGTGCCGCAACCGACACACCGGTCGACCCGGATGTGCTGATGACGCTCGCCCGTGCGAGTCGGGACCATGAACACGTCGCTGCCGGGTACGTCGACATCCGCGGCACCGCCACCCAACGGCGGTTGGAGCCCTACCAGCTCGTGACGACCGGGCGCCGCTGGTATCTGCTGTGTTTCGATCGCGACCGCCACGACTGGCGGAGCCTGCGACTGGACCGGATGTCCGACGTCCGGGCGCAGGGAAGCACGTTCGTTGCGCGCGACGCCCCGGACGCGGCCACCTATGTGCGCCGCGCGATCGCGTCGGCGCCCTATCCCTACATCGCGAAGGTGCGCTATTTCGCGGCACAAGATGTTGTCGCTCAGACATTTTCGGCCGCATCGGTGGAAATCGAGGCCGACGGACCCAACGCCTGTATCGTCACCACCGGAGCCGACGACCCCGAACGGATGGTGCCGTGGCTGGCGCTGCCGGGTTGCGACTTCGAGGTGCTGGAGCCGCCGGAGGTCGTCGACGCGGTCCGCGTGGTCGCCGAACGGATCGCACGCGCCGTGCGGTAACGCCCGGCGTGTCGAGTGCAAGGCCGCGTGCGCGCGGTACGGAAAGATCGGGGAATGCCCATCGAGGTGCTTGCGGCCGAGTCGACCGAACTGTTCACCGGGCCGGCCCACGAACCGCTTCAGCTCGTCCGGGTGTCCCACCGGGGCGGTTCGGCCGCCACGCCGGTGCGCATCGAGGGGCCCGGATTGCAGAGCATCGACGAGGCCGTCGCGGAACCCGGTGGGGCGCCGGTGGAGGTCGCCGTCCGCGTCCTCGACCCGGAGGTCGGACAGCGGCGGCCGGCGCGGGCGGTCGCAGGTGGGAGCTCTCTCGACTTCGACTTCACCGTCGCCGAGCCCGGTTGGACCATGTTCATGGTCAGTCACTTCCACTACGACCCCGTCTGGTGGAACACCCAGGCGGCCTACACCAGCGTCTGGACCGAGGAGCCTCCCGGCAAGGCGCGGCAGACCAACGGTTTCGAACTCGTCAGCGCACACCTCGAAATGGCCAGGCGCGAGGCGGAGTACAAGTTCGTCCTCGCCGAGGTCGACTACCTCAAACCGTTCTGGGACACCCACCCGGAGGACCGCGCAGACCTGCGCAGGCTGATCGCCGAGGGTCGTGTCGAGATCATGGGCGGCACCTACAACGAGCCCAACACCAACCTCACCGGTCCCGAAACGGCGATCCGGAACTTTGTGCACGGCATCGGGTTTCAGCGTGACGTGATGGGTGCCGACCCGGCGACGGCGTGGCAACTCGACGTCTTCGGGCACGATCCGCAGTTCCCGGGCATGGCCGCCGATGCGGGTCTGACGTCGAGTTCCTGGGCACGGGGGCCGCACCACCAGTGGGGCCCGATGGCCTCCGAGCACGGGCGCGAGGGCGACGCCGGGCGCATGCAGTTCGCCAGCGAATTCGAATGGATAGCGCCGTCCGGGCGCGGTCTTCTCACCCACTACATGCCCGCCCACTACGCGGCGGGCTGGTGGATGGACTCCTCGGCGTCACTACAGGAGGCCGAGACCGCCACCTACGAGTTGTTCGCGAAGATGAAGAAGGTTGCGCTGACCCGCAACGTGCTGCTGCCCGTCGGCACCGACTACACCCCGCCGAACAAATGGGTCACCGACATCCACCGCGACTGGAACTCCCGCTACACCTGGCCGCGATTCGTCTGCGCGGTGCCCAGCGAGTTCTTCACCGCGGTGCGCGATGAACTTCAGACGCGCGGGACCACACCGTCGCCGCAGACCCGGGACATGAACCCGATCTACACCGGCAAGGACGTGTCCTACATCGACACCAAGCAGGCCAACCGGGCCGCCGAGGACGCCGTTCTGCAGGCCGAGCGGTTCGCATCGTTCGCCGGGTTGTTGAGCGGTGCCACCTATCCCGAGGCCGCTCTGGCGAAAGCATGGGTGCAACTCGCCTACGGTGCCCACCACGACGCCATCACCGGATCGGAATCCGACCAGGTCTACCTGGACCTGCTCACCGGTTGGCGAGACGCCTGGCAGCTGGGAAGCGACGCGAGAGACCGTGCGCTCGCGTTGATATCGCGAGCGGTCGACGCGTCGGTGGTGGTATGGAACCCGTTGGGGCACAGCCGCTCCGATGTCGTCACCCTCCATCTTGACGAGCCGTTCCCGGGTCGGCTGCTCGACGCCGACGGAAACGAGGTCGCGCTGCTGTCCGAACACGGCGGGCATTCGATCACCTGGCTGGCCCGCGACGTGCCGTCGCTGGGCTGGCGCTCCTACCGGATGGCGCCCAGCGGCGGATCCGACTCATGGGTGCCGTTGGAGGGCAACGAGATCGCCAACGAGCACTACCGACTCCGAGTCGACGAATCGCGCGGCGGCGGCGTGAGTTCGATGGTCACGGCGGGGCACGAACTCATCGCGGCCGGCCGGGTGGGCAATGAGCTCGCCGTGTACGACGAGTACCCCGCCCATCCCACCGCAGGGGAGGGGCCGTGGCATCTGCTGTCCAGAGGTCCGGTCACCACGTCGGCGCAGACACCGGCGACGTCGGTGCGCGGCTACCGCTGCGGTTTGGGAGAGCGGTTGATCGTCACCGGCGAGATCCCCGGTCTGCTGCGCTACACCCAGACCCTGACGCTGTGGCGGGAGGTCGACCGGGTGGACTGCCGGACCACTGTCGACGACTTCTCCGGTGCGGACCGCCTGCTGCGGCTGCGGTGGCCCTGTCCGGTGCCCGGGGCCATGCCGGTCAGCGAGGTCGGCAACGCCGTGATCGGGCGTGGGTTCGGCTTGCTGCACGAACCGGGTTCGACAGACGCCGTCGACACCGCGGTCTTCCCGCACACGCTGGACAACCCCGCCTACGGCTGGTTCGGCGTGTCATCCGCGGTGCGGGTGCGCTTCCGCGGCGGCGAGGTACGGGCCGTATCGGTGGCCGAGGTGGTGGCCCCCGCCCACGCCGACCCGGCAACCGACGCACTGATCCGCGACCTGATGGTGGCGCTTGCCCGAGCAGGGGTCACCGCCACTCGCAGCACCGCCGACTCGCCACGCTACGGCGACCTCGCGGTCGACTCGAATCTTCCCGACGTGCGGATCAGCGTGGGCACCGCGGATGACAATTCCTTCACCGCAACGGTTCTCGGAGAACGAGACCGTGCATCCCGAATGTGGATCGCGGCTGCCGGACCGCTGCGGGACGTCTGGATGCCAGGTGCCGACCTGCGTGACCCGGCCGCACTGCCGGTGCTGGTCGTCGGGGCCGACGGCGACGTGGGATCCGCGCTCACGGCGCTGATCGATGATCTCGCCGACGCCGAGATCTCCGTCGACCAGGACGCGATGGGCAGCGTGGCGGAATTCGAATCGCGCACCGTCGCGGTGATCAACCGCGGCGTGCCCGGATTCGCCGTCGACACCGACGGGACCCTGCACGCGTCGCTGCTGCGGTCCTGCACAGGCTGGCCGTCGGGTATCTGGATCGACCCGCCTCGACGTACCGCCCCCGACGGTTCGAACTTCCAGCTGCAGCACTGGACCCACACCTTCGACTACGCGGTGGTCGCGGGGGAGGGGGACTGGCGCGACATCGACATGCCCTCCCGCAGCGCGGAATTCAACCACGCACTTCAGCCCGTCATCGCCCGCCACGATCCGACTTTCGGCGGACTGCCCACCTGGGGGTCGCTGCTGTCGGTCGAACCGGAGCGTGTCGTCAGCATCGGAGCGCTCAAGCCGGTGGGTAACCCGACGGCCGGTGGCAGCGCTCGCCACGTCGACGCGGGTGACGGGATCACCGTCCGACTCGTCGAGACGATGGGCCGTTACGCCGAGGTGACGGTGCAATCCGGGCTGCGCAACATCTCGTCACCGAAAAGGCTCGACCTGATCGAGCAACCGCTTGTCGGCGAATCCGACACCGTCTCGATGCACGGATACGAAATCGCCACCCTACGAACACAACTGAATCTTCCCCGGGTGCTCGACGCCGACCAGGTGAACCTGGCGCCCGACGCCGAGCCCGCCCAGCCGCTCTACGCCAGGTACTGGCTGCACAATCGTGGACCCGCCCCGCTCGGCGGGCTGCCCGCCGTGGCTCACCTGCATCCGCACCGGATGGAGGTCCAGGCCGGTGCAGTGGTTCCGCTGCGTCTGACGGCGGCCAGCGACGCCACCGACACCGCGCTGCACGGCAGGGTGCGACTGGTGGCACCGCCTGACTGGGAGATCGGAATGGCCGAACTGCCGTTCGTGCTTCCGCCGGGTGAGTACCTCGAGTCCACCGTCGAGGTGGCGGTACCTGAGACCGCAGCGGCCGGTCTGTATCCGGTGCGTGCCGAGTTGGCTGCCACCGGCGGCGCCATTCCCGCCTCGTGGCACCAGACAGTCGAGGATGTCTGCGTGATATCGCTCGGCCGCCACGACGACGCACTGCTGCGCATGATGACCGAGCCCGTCGGGGTCGACGTCAAAGCGGGCGACGTGGCGCATTTGCGCGTCACCGTCGGCACCGACGCCCATGCCGACCTCGCGGTGGAAGCGCACGCGATTTCGCCGTGGGGAACATGGGAATGGTTGGGACCCAACATCATCGGTGATGTCCTGCCGGCGCGGGGCACCGTCGATCTGGTGTTCGACGTCGCGCCGCCGGTGTGGGTGGAACCGGGGCAGTGGTGGGCGTTGATCCGCATCGCATGCGCGGGTGAGTTGGTGTATTCGCCGGCAGTCCCGGTTCGGGTGTACCGATGAGTAGCCGGTTGGCGGCCACCGTGGGCGACGACGTGGTGACCGTCGCCGACGTGGACGCCCGGGAACGAGCGCTGCGTGCCGGCGATCGGGCGCACGCACTTCCACGTGCGGGGACCGGTGAGGCCCGACAGTTTCGGCGTTGGATCACCCAGGTGCTGGTGGCGGAGCGGGTGGTGGCTGCTGAGGCGGGAGCGTTCGACGTCGGCCACGACATTCCGCCCGAGACGGATCCGTTGCCCGATGACGTCGCCCGGTTGGAGATCGGCAGTGTGGCGGCGGGCACGCTGGCCGAACCCGCGGGCCGTGCCGTATTCGCGCGCGTCACCGCGGCCGTGACGGTCAGCGATGCTCAGGTGCGGGACTACCACTGCCGCAACCCGTTTCGGTTTGCCGCCCGCCCGATGACCGACGATGGCTGGAGCGGCGCTCTCGCGGGTGTTGATCTCGAGGAGGTGCGATCCGCGATCACCGGGCATCTGCTTGCAGCAGCCCGGCGCCGCGAGTACCGCCGTTGGCTGGATGCGCGATGCGCCGAGGTGGTCGTGCTCGCCGACGGGTACGAACACCCCGGTGATCCCCGGCAACCCGACAACACCCACAGGCACTGATGGCCGACCGAATTCTGGCACTCGACATCGGCGGGACGAAGATCGCCGCGGGTCTCGTTGATGCCGACGGCAGGCTTGTCGTCCGCGCGCAACGCCCCACTCCGGACGGTGATGCCGAGACGGTGTGGAGCGTGGCCGAGTCGCTGCTCTCTGACATGCGGGCGGAGGCCGACGGGACGGTGACGGCGGTGGGAATCGCATCGGCGGGTCCGGTGGACCTGCCCGGCGGCACCGTCAGCCCGGTCAACATCGCCGCGTGGCGGCACTTCCCGATCGTGGCGCGCGTCGCGGAAAGCACCGGCCTGCCGGTGCG
>NZ_JBAUJR010000429.1:0-1812 GCF_049683935.1 Mycobacterium sp.
GTGATGGACGCCGCGCACCCGGGCGGGATCGGCGGCACCTACAGCGGCAACCCCGTCGCCTGCGCCGCCGCGCTCGGGGTTTTCGACGAGATCAACGACCATCAGCTCCTCGACCGCGCCCGCGATATCGGCGGCCGGATGGTCTCCGAGCTGCAGTCGATCGCCGCCACCACCGACGTCATCGGCGAGATCCGGGGGCGCGGCGCGATGATCGCCGCCGAGCTGGTTCTGCCCGGCACCCGCGAACCGCATCGCGACGCCGTTGCCGCGCTCACCCGACACTGTCAGCGCAACGGCGTACTGACCTTGACAGCAGGAACTTTCGGAAACGTCCTGCGTTTCCTTCCACCGCTGACCATTTCCGACGCACTGCTCACCGAGGCTTTCGGTGTGCTGCGCGAGGGCTTCGCCGCCCTCTGAGACACCCGTTAGGAGTTCCGCCGATGACCAGTACCCCAGCGCCACTGGAGTTGTTCGACACCGCACGACTGCTCGACGACGACGAGCGCGAGATCGCCGCCACCGTCCGCAAGTTCGTCGACACCCAGCTCAAGCCCCATGTGGCGGACTGGTTCGAATCTGCAACTCTGCCAAAAGAACTCGGAAGGAAGTTCGGTGAG
Organism: Mycobacterium sp.; assembly: GCF_049683935.1. Classification (GTDB taxonomy): domain Bacteria; phylum Actinomycetota; class Actinomycetes; order Mycobacteriales; family Mycobacteriaceae; genus Mycobacterium. The sequence continues at coordinate 621 of NZ_JBAUJR010000429.1, forward strand.
CTCGGACTTCTGGGGATGCACCTGCAGGGATACGGCTGCGCGGGCACCAACGCCGTCAGCTACGGCTTGGCGTGCATGGAACTGGAAGCCGGCGACAGCGGGTTCCGCAGCTTCGTCTCCGTGCAGGGTTCGCTGTCGATGTTCTCGATCCACCGCTTCGGCTCCGACGAGCAGAAGGACGAATGGTTGCCCCGACTGGCGACCGGCGAGGCCATCGGATGCTTCGGGCTGACCGAGCCGGACTTCGGCTCCAACCCCGCCGGAATGCGGACCCGCGCGCGCCGCGACGGCGACGACTGGGTGCTCAGTGGGACGAAGATGTGGATCACCAACGGCAATCTCGCCGACGTGGCCACCGTCTGGGCGCAGACCGACGACGGTATCCGTGGCTTCCTGGTACCCACCGACACAACGGGATTCACCGCCAACCCGATTCACCGCAAGCTCTCGCTGCGCGCTTCGGTGACCTCCGAGCTGGTGCTCGACGAAGTGCGACTTCCGGCCTCGGCTCAGCTGCCGCACGCCACCGGCCTGGGTGCTCCGCTGTCGTGCCTCAACGAGGCCCGGTTCGGCATCGTCTTCGGCGCTCTCGGGGCCGCCCGCGACTGCTTGGAGACGACTCTCGACTACGCGCGGACCCGGGAAGTGTTCGACCGGCCGCTGGCAGGCTTTCAGCTCACCCAGGAGAAGCTGGCGAACATGACCGTCGAGCTCGGCAAAGGCATGCTGCTGGCCATCCACCTGGGCCGCATCAAGGATGCCGGAGAGGTGAGTCCGGAGCAGGTCAGTCTCGGCAAGCTCAACAACGTCAGGGAGGCGCTGGCGATCGCCCGCGAGTGCCGGACGCTGCTCGGGGGTAGCGGGATCACCCTGGAGTATTCACCGCTGCGCCATGCCAACAACCTGGAATCCGTGCTGACCTACGAGGGCACCTCCGAGATGCACATGCTGGCCATCGGCAAGGCGCTGACCGGCCTACCGGCGTTCCGCTGATGAGCGCTCGCGCGAAGAAGAGAAGGCGCTGATGTCCGCCCCCACGCAGATCCGGCACCTGGTCGCCGGTGACTGGCAGTCCGGGCAGGGCGATTCGCTGCTCAGCGTCAACCCGGCCCACCCCGGGATCGTGGTCGCCGAGGGCCGCGGCACGGACGCCTCGGTCGTCGACGCGGCCGTCGCTGCCGCTACCGCCGCG
>NZ_JBAUJR010000430.1:0-15106 GCF_049683935.1 Mycobacterium sp.
GTGGAGTGCATCCCCACCGGCTTGTTGATCGCCAGATGTACCAGCGTGTCGTCGTGGGCGACCCTGACGCCGTCGACGCGGATCACCGACACCGACGGATCCACCCGGGTGCCCATCTCGGTGACGATCATGTCGTCCACCTCGACCCGGCCGTCGCGAATCATCTTCTCCGCGACACGTCGAGAGGCAATTCCGGCCTGCGACAACACCTTCTGCAGCCGCACACCCTCGTCGTCAGTCATTTTCACTCCGGTCCACATCGAAGGACACCGCCGCCTGTGGGTTGGGAGCGCCATTGAGCTTCATGAAACGCGGCTCTTCACTGAGGGTTTCACTGAGGTCGTCGATCACGTCGATATCGGGCAGCAGGGGCGCGATGTCGGGGAGATCGGCCAGAGATGTCAGGCCGAGCCGCTCCAGGAACAACTCTGTGGTCGCGAACGCGACCGCCCCCGAGTCGCTGTCGGTTCCAGCCTCGGTGATCAGCCCGCGGGCCAGCAGCGTGCGCATCACCGCGTCGACGTTGACACCGCGTACGGCACTGACGCGCGCCCGGGTCACCGGTTGTCGATACGCGACCACGGCGAGCGTCTCGAGCGCCGCCCGGGTCAGCTTCGAGCGCGCACCGTCGAGCAGAAGCTTCTCCACGTACGGCGCGAACTTCGCGCGGGTGTACATCCGCCACCCACCGCCCGCTTCGCGAAGGTCGATGCCGCTGTCCCTGGCGGCGAACTCTGCTGCCATCGAGTGCAGTGCGGCCGCCACCCGCGCGACCCCCTGGTCAGTGGCGTTGGCCAGGGCGTCGACGGTCACCGGGGTGTCGACGACGAGCAGCAGCGCCTCGAGCGCGGCGCGCAGCTCGGCATCGTCCAAGTCGACGGCGTCCAGTTCGGCGGCGTCTAGTTCGGCGGCGTCTAGTTCCGAAGCGTCCAGATCGGCGGCGTCCAACCCGGCCGCAGCAGCGTTCTCGGTGTCGGGGTTGATCCCCGACCCGAGGTCGATGGAGTTCTCCGTCACATCGTGTGAAATGTCGTCAGTCATCTGTCTTGTCTATTCCGCGTCGGCGGTCGCCAGTTGTTGGCTGTTCGGCCGCTCTCCGGTCCACGAAATCTGGAGCACACCAAGCGGTTCTGATTGCTCGAATGCTACCGCCCGGGATCGGTACAGTTCGAGCAGCGCCAGGAACCGTCCCACGATCTCCATGGGCAGCGTGCAGTCGGCGACCAGGTCGGAGAACGATGCCCACTCCCCGACGCCGCGACCCTCGAGCAACGACATCAGGTTGGCGGCCTGCTCGGGCACCGACACCGACACCTGGTGCAGATGGTCGGTACCCACCCTGGGCACTGGCCGCGGCGTGAACGTCGCCGCCGCGATCTGCGCGAACCGTTCCGCATCCACACCGAGCATCACCTCGGGCAGCAGATCCTCGTAGCGGTCCTCCAGCGCCACCGCCCTGGGGTAGCTGCGCAGCGCCGCGGACTCCAACTCGGCGAACATTCCGGCGACATGCTTGAACGCCCGGTACTGCAGCAACCGGGCGAACAACAGGTCCCGCACCTCGAGCAGCGGGAGGTCCTCTTCGTCGTGCACCTCGCCGGCGGGCAGCAGGCGAGCAGCTTTGAGGTCCAGCAGCGTCGCGGCGACCACCAGGAACGACGTCGTCTCATCGAGCCCGAGTTGCGGGCCGATGGCCTTGGTGTAGGCGATGAACTCGTCGGTGACCTGGTGCAGCGCCACCTCGGTGACGTCGAGTCGGTGCCCGAAGATCAGCTGCAGCAGCAGATCGAACGGGCCCTCGAAGTTGCTCAGTCGAACCTGGAAGCCTGCCTTGGGCGCATCTTCCTCTTCCGTCGACGGCGTCTCGCTCACGCGCCGAACCGGTCGATGACCTCACGTGCCAACGCCCGATACGCTTCGGCACCAGCCGATTTCGGCGCCCAGGTGGTGATCGGTTCACCGGCGACGCTGGTCTCGGGGAACCGCACGGTCCGGGTGATGACGGTGTCGAACACCAGATCGCCGAACCGCTCGACCACCCGGGCCATCACCTCGCGGGAGTTCACGGTGCGGGGGTCGTAGCGGGTGATCAGGATTCCGCTGATCGACAGTTTCGGGTTCAGCCGGTCGTGCACCTTTTCGACGGTGTCGGTCAGCAGCGCCAGCCCGCGCAGCGAGAAGTACTCGCACTCGGTCGGGATGATGACCCCGTCACTGCAGGCCAACCCGTTCACGGTGAGCAGACCCAGCGACGGCTGGCAGTCGATGAGCACGTAGTCGTAGCGGTCCAGAACCGGATAGAGCGCCCGGGCCAGCGACTGCTCGCGGCCGACCTCGTTGACGAGCTGGATCTCGGCGGCCGACAGATCGATGTTGCTGGGCACCAGGTCCAGCCCGGGGACCCGGGTGCTCATCAGCACCTGGTCGATCGAGACCCGCGGCTCCACCAACAGGTTGTGGACGGTGTTGTCGAGCTCGTAGTGCGGCACGCCGAGCCCCGCGGACAGCGCACCCTGCGGGTCGAGGTCCACCAGTAGTACCCGTCGCCCGTACTCGGCGAGAGCGGCGCCCAGATTGATCGTCGAGGTCGTCTTGCCGACCCCGCCCTTCTGGTTGCACATCGCCACGACCTTGGCCGGACCGTGCGAGGTGCGCGGGGCGGGCTCGGGAATCGACCGCGGCAGCCGACCGGTCAAACCGGGTGTCACCTCGGGATCCGGGGCCTCTGTGCCGTCGGTCATGCCGGACCTTCGCTGGTCAGGCAACCCATAGGCGTGGCGGACATCCGGCCAAGCTTAACGGGGAGCGTCGTGCTGGTGAGGCAGACCCGCAGGCGCGATCTCAGACTGGTGAGGCCGAGCGCGCATTCTGAGCTCAAAGCGGCCGATATCTACCCTAGAGAACATGAACCTCAAACGGCGGTTGCCGTTCCTGCGGTGGTCGACGCTGCGCCTCGCACTGGGCATGCCGTCGTTCCTGCGCACCGGTCAGATCGGCGACGGCCGGGAAGCCGCCTGCGCCCGGTATGTGGAGTCCAACGCCCGTCGCGGTGACATCGACGACGTGCTCGCCGCCATCGACACGTTCGCCTACAAGAAGGCGATGCTGGTCAACGTCGGCGACGAGAAAGGACGACTGCTCGACGCCGCAGTGCGCCGGGCAGCGCCGAAATTGGCACTGGAGCTCGGCACCTATTGCGGCTACAGCGCATTACGGATCGCCCGGGCCGCACCCTCGGCGCGGATCTACTCGATCGAGTTTTCAGCCGCCAATGCCGCAGTGGCGCAGCGTATCTGGGCGCACGCCGGCGTTACCGACCGGATCACCTGCGTGGTCGGCACCCTCGGCGACGGCGGCCATACGCTGGACCGTCTCGCCGCGGAGCACGGCTTCTCCCCCGCCGAACTGGATCTGTTGTTCATCGACCACGACAAACGTGCCTACCTGTCGGACCTGCAGAGCGTGCTCGATCGGGGTTGGCTGCATCCCGGTTCGATCGTGGTCGCCGACAACGTCCGACTGCCCGGCGCACCGAAGTACCGCGCCTACATGCGGGAACAGCAGGGCACCCGGTTCGACACCATCGAGCACAAGACCCACCTCGAGTACCAGTCGCTGATGTCGGACCTGGTGCTCGAGTCGGAGTACCTCGGCGGCTAACGTGCCCGCGGGTGCGCGCCCGCCCACACTTCGCGCAGCGCGTTCACGGTGACCATGGTGTAGATCTGCGTCGTGGTCACCGATGCGTGCCCGAGCAGTTCCTGCACGACGCGCACGTCGGCACCGCCGTCGAGCAGATGGGTCGCAAACGAGTGCCGCAGCACGTGCGGGGACACCGTGGCGGTGACGCCGGCGCGTTCGGCGGAGTCCTGCAGCACCTGCCAGGCGCTCTGCCGCGACAGCCGCCCGCCGCGTGCGTTGAGGAAGATCGCTGGTGTGCCCCTGCCGCGCCGGGCCAGCTCAGGACGCCCGCGTACCAGGAAGGCGTCGAGCGCGGTCACAGCCGGACGGCCGATCGGGATGAGACGCTGCTTGCCGCCCTTACCGCGCAGCAGCACCGACCGCGCCTGGGTGTCGACGTCGTCGAGATCCAGACCGACGGCCTCGGAGATTCGGGCGCCCGTCGAGTAGAGGAGTTCCAGCAGCGCCCGGTTGCGCAGCGTCAGCGGACCGTCAGCCTCGCTGTCACCGCCGGCCCCGTCGAGCAACGCGAGCACCTCGTCGATGCTCAGACTCTTGGGCAGCCGGCGGCTGGGTGTCGGTGGCTTCACCTCGCGGGCGACGTCGAGTGTGGTGATGCCCTCCGCCGCGGCGAATCGATGCAGGCCACGCACGGCGATCAACGCCCGGGCCGCCGAGACCGCCGACAGCGGCACCACCCCGTTCTCGGGATCGCCGCGGCGCAGCGCCACCAGGAACTCGCTGACGTCGGTCTCGGCCACACCGGCCAGGTCGTCGATGCCCCGCGCGTGCAGGTGTTCGGCGTAGCGCCGTAGGTCGCGGCGGTAGGAGCTCAACGTGTTGGCCGCCACCCCGCGTTCGATCGCGAGGTGGTCGAGGTAACCCTGGAACTGGTCGTCAAGGGCGGACCCGAAGGACAGCGACGTGTCGGTCATGGATGTCGCCGCCGGCGCGCGAACGCGGTCGGTCTGTCGATCCAGGGGGCGTCGACGGGGCGAAGCATGGACACGTCGGGCATCGCGTGGACGGCGAGGATGCCGGCGGCCGCGATGGAGTTCACGATCTCACCGGAGTAGACCTTGGCGACAGCGTCGGCCACGGTGAACCGTTGCACCGTCAGGTCGGCCTCTTCGTCGTGCACCTCGGAGCGGTCGACGTCGCTGAGCCCGGTCGCCAGGAAGACCCGCACGCTCTCGTCACTGAATCCCGGTGCGGTGTCCAGATCGATCAGGGTGTGCCATGACTCGGCGGCCAGACCCGCTTCTTCGGCCAGTTCGCGCGCCGCCGAGACATGCGGCGCTTCGCCGCCGAGGTCGAGCAGTCCGGCGGGCAGCTCCCACAGCCTTCTGCCGAACGCATGCCGGTACTGGTACACGAGCACGATCTGGCCGTCGTCGTCCATCGCGACCACGGCGACCGCCCCATAGTGTTCGACGATCTCCCGGCGGGCTGTGCTCCCGCCGGGCATCTGCACCTCGTCGGCGCGGAGCGCGAAGATGTTTCCGATGTAGAGGGTTTCCGAGGCAGCGACGGAGAACTCGTGGTTCGAGCCGTCTTCAGCCACGGGCCGGGGTGCCTTCGAGAGCGTGCTCGGCGCCGTTGGGCTTCGGCTCGGCCGGCTCCGGCATTTCGACGGGCAACCGCTCCTCGTTCTTGTAGTCCACTGATGCGCCGATGAACGCCACGAACAGCGGATGAGGGCGCGTGGGGCGACTCTTGAGCTCCGGATGGGCCTGAGTGCCGACCAGGAACGGGTGGACATCGGCGGGGTACTCGACGAACTCCACGAGGTGCCCGTCGGGCGAGGTGCCCGAGAACTGCAACCCGCTTTCGGAGATCCGGTCCCGGTAGGAGTTGTTCACTTCATAGCGGTGCCGGTGCCGCTCGGACACCTCATTGGCCTCATATGCCTGTGCCACAATCGATCCCGGCTCCAACACCGCGGGGTAGGCGCCCAGTCGCATGGTGCCACCCAGGTCGGCCTCCCCGGCGACCACCTCGCGCTGGTCGGCCATCGTGGAGATCACCGGGTCCGGCGTCGCCTCGTCGAACTCAGCCGAGTTCGCCTCCGACAGACCCACCGACCGCGCCGCCTCGATCACGATGCACTGCAGGCCCAGGCACAGCCCGAGCACCGGCAGGCCACGCTTGCGGGCGTAACGGATGGCGCCGATCTTGCCTTCGATGCCGCGGATACCGAATCCGCCCGGGATGAGCACGCCGTCGACGTCGGCCAGTGCTGCCGCCGCACCGGTGTCGGTGTCGCAGTCGTCGGAGGCCACCCAGCGCATCTCCACCTTCGCGTGGTGGGCGAAGCCGCCGGCCCGCAACGCCTCGGCCACCGACAGATAGGCATCGGAGAGATCGATGTACTTGCCCACCAGCGCGATCCGCACGGTCTCGCGCGGCTCGTGCACGCGATGCAGCAGATCGTTCCACTGCGTCCAGTCCACGTCGCGGAACGGCAGACTCAGCCGCCGGACCACGTAGGCGTCGAGTTCCTCGCGGTGCAGCACCTTGGGGATGTCGTAGATGGACGGGGCATCCGGGGTCGAGATGACGCCGTCGATGTCGACGTCGCACATCAGCGCGATCTTGATCTTCAGCGGTTCGGGAACGTCGCGATCACAGCGCAGGATCAACGCGTCGGGCGAGATACCAATGCTGCGCAGCGCCGCCACCGAGTGTTGCGTCGGCTTGGTCTTGAGCTCACCCGAGGGCGCCATGTAGGGCACCAGCGAGCAGTGCAGGAAGAAGCAGTTCTCCCTGCCCACCTCGTGACGGACCTGCCGGGCGGCCTCGAGGAACGGCAGCGACTCGATGTCACCGACCGTGCCACCGATCTCGGTGATCACCACGTCGGGCCGGTTGCCCTCGCTGTCGGCTTCGGCCATCGCCACGATGCGACGCTTGATCTCATCGGTGATGTGCGGGATCACCTGGACGGTGTCGCCGAGGTACTCGCCGCGGCGCTCCTTGGCGATCACCGACGAATACACCTGGCCCGTCGTCACATTGGCGAAGCCGGACAGGTTGCGGTCGAGGAACCGCTCGTAGTGCCCCACGTCGAGGTCGGTCTCCGCCCCGTCCTCGGTGACAAACACCTCGCCGTGCTGGAACGGGTTCATCGTCCCCGGGTCGACGTTGAGATAGGGGTCGAGTTTCTGCATCGTCACCTGCAGGCCCCGTGCGGTGAGTAGTTGCCCGAGACTGGAGGCGGTGAGGCCCTTGCCGAGCGACGAGACCACGCCACCGGTCACAAAAAGGTGTTTGGTGGCGGTCTGCGGGTGCTTGCGTAGCTGGTTCATTCGGCCGGGCAACACAAACCTCCGTGACGATGGGCAGGGCTTGGTTCTCGGTGGAATCGATGGAGATCGAGTCCGGTTTGGGGCCTGCCGACCCACGGAATCTCACCCTAACACCGACACCGACAAGCCGTCGCTGACACGCGGGCGCCGCCGTCGGAGGCTACTGCGGAACGGTGACCGCGGTGGCGCCCTGGCCGGTGCCGAACTGACCGGGCCGGCCGCCGCTGAGCAGCTCGCTCAGCGCGAGCACCGACGTGATGCGTCCGGATTCGCGATCGACGTCGTCGACGGTGCTGACGACGCTGTTCAGCGCGGCATCCGACCTGATCACCGCCACCGCGGAAGTCCCGGACGCCGATCCGTCCCGGCCGACGACAACCGTGCCCGACCCGTGCGGCGCAAGGCCGGCGGCGAACCTGGCGACGGTGGCGCCCTGGTTTCCGGCGTCATCGCCCAGTGCTCCCCCGGTGACGACGAGGGCGGTGTCGGCGGCGCCGATGCGCTGGGTGCCGTAGGTCACGAAACCGGTGTCACGCAGCGCGGCCAGCACGGTGTCGCGCTGGGTGTCGTCGACCCGGGTCACCTCGGGGTCCCGGTTGATCAGCAGTGCGATGCCCAGCAGGTCACCCGCCTGCGACCCCTGATCCACCGACGCGGTGCTCAGTTGCGCTCCGGCGGGCACGATCGGCGAGTTGACCACCGACAGGAGTTTCTCCGCGGAGTTCGCGTCGACGAATTCCTGCGTCAGCCCCACGGTGCCTGCGACTCGCCCGCCGCCCTGCTCGACGACCCGGGTCAGCGCCTCGACATCGCCGTCGGCGGCGTCCGGGGTGCGAAACAGCATCACCGACTTCTCGGCGAGGGTGTCACGCAAGATCCGTGGCGCCATCTGGGCATTGAAATCTCCTGCAGCACTGAGTTTTTCGTTGAGTGCATTGCGATCGTCGGTCAGCGTGTCGATCTGGGTCTGCATCTCGTTCTTGTCGTCCCGCAGGCCGGACAGCACGGTGTTGGACAGCAGGCCGGAGCCCAGGGCCACACCGATGGCCAGCGCGAGGAAGACCGCGGCGAGCGAGATGGCGTGCGAACGCAGCGAGATCACGGCATCACCTTCAGGCGACCAGGCCCTGGATCCAGAGTGTGAACTGGTTCCAGTAGTTGGCCACCCACTCGAGCACCGCGGCATCGGCGCGCGACACCCACAGCGCGGCGATCACCGCGATCAGCATCGCCAGCACCAGCAGCGCGATCGCGCCGCCGGAGACCCGGCTGCGGTACAACGTGGCAACGGCTTTGGCGTCGACGAGCTTTTCGCCGACCTTGAGCCGGGTCAGGAACGTCGACGGGTTGCTGCGCTGGCGGGTGCGGTCGAAGAACTCCTCGATGCTCGCGGTGTGGCCCACGGTGACGATCAGCGACGCGCCGTGGTGGTCGCACAGCAGCAGCGCCAGGTCGGCGGCCGAACCGGCGGCCGGGAAGGTCATCGCCCCGACCCCGAGGTCCTGGATGCGTTCGAGCCCCGCGGCGTGTCCGTCGGCGTCGGCGGGCAGCACGACCTGAGCCCCGCAGCGCAGTACCTCGGTGCTGATCTTGTCGGGGTCCCCGACGATCAGCGCCGGCCGGTAGCCGGCCTTGCGCAGGATGTCGGCGCCGGCACCGACTCCCACCAGAACCGGCTGATACTCCTTGATGAACGGCTTGAGGGCCTTGAGGTCGGCCGCGGCGTGCGATTCTTCGGCCACGATGACGACGTGACGGCGGTTCATGTCGACGTCGATGTCGGGGATACCGATTCCGTCGATCAGCAGCGGGCTCTCGCTGCGGATGAACTCGATGGTGTTGCCCGCGAATGCTTCCAGGTGCGCGACCAGGCCACCCTTGGCTTCCTGCATCAGCTCGTGGATCTCGGCGTCGGTGCGCTCGGTGCCCAGGATCAGCCGGCGGTCACCGGAGTACACGCCGCCCTCGTTGATCCGGACACGGGCGCCGTCCTTGACCTTCTTGAAGACCTCGGGGCCGGTGTCGTCGACCAACATGATGCCGTTGGCGACCAGCACCTCGGGCCCGAGGTTGGGGTAGCGCCCCGAGATCGATGTCGAGGCGTTGACCACTGCGGCGACCTCGGCTTCCACGAGCGCGTCGGCGGTGATCCGATCCAGATCCTGGGCGTCGATGACGACGATGTCTCCGGGGGAGATGCGCCGCAGCAGGCGGTCAACGTCGCGGTCAACCCGGGCGGTGCCGGTGACACCCGGCCGTGAGCTGGCATTACGGGACAGCAACGCTGACATCTTCATGGGCCGATTCTGTCCAGCATCCGCCATTCTGCGTCGGAGGCGCGCCGTAACACCAGCCTCATTAGTTACTTCTTTTCACATCTGTCACAGGCTAGGAGGCCTGTTCACGGTCCCCCCGGGCCGCATCGAGGAGTTCGCGGGCGTGTGCGCGGCCGCTGTCGGACTCCCCCAACCCCGCCAGCATCCGGGCCAGCTCGGCAACCCGGCTGTCGTCGTCGAGACGGTGCACACCGCTGGATTTCATCCGCCCGCCGCGGGTGTCGGCTCCACTGTCGACCATCAGGTGCACGTCGGCGTACGCCGCCACCTGGGGCAGGTGCGTGACGACGATGACCTGGTGAGTGCGGGCCAGGCGGGCCAGCCGTCGGCCGATCTGCACGGCCGCGCGGCCACCCACGCCGGCATCGACCTCGTCGAACACCATCGTGGTGCCCTCGGTCGACGCGGCGAGCACCACCTCGAGCGCCAACATCACCCGCGACAGTTCACCGCCGGAGGCACTCTTGTTCAGCGGCAGGATGTCGGTGCCGCGATGTGCCGCGAATCCGAAGTCGACCGCGTCCACCCCGTCGCGGCCGGCGTGCACCACGGTCCCCGACGGCAGTGTCAGCGGGGCATTGTCGTCGGCACGCGCCTCCAGCGGGCCCACCGCGATGGTGAACTCCGCCCCGGCCATCGCCAGCCCGGACAGTTCGGCGGTCACGGCTTTCGCCAATCCCTTGGCCGCCTTGACCCGGACCTTGGTCAGGGCCTGCGCGGCGTCGACGACGTCGGCCTGCAGCGCGTCGACGCGTCGTTCCAACTCGGCCAGGGTGCCTTCGGAGACGTCGAGCTGGGCCAGCCGCTCCCGCGATTCGTGCGCCCAGGCCAGCACGCCGTCGATGTCGGCGGCGTACTTGCGGGTCAACGTCCGCAGCTCGGCCTGGCGGGCCAGCTTGGTCTCCAAAGCACTTGTGTCACTGGGCAGTTCGGACAGAAAGCGGGTCAGCTCGCCGGAGACGTCGACCAGCACCGCCAGCGCCCCACCCAGCTGCTCCGCCAGCGACTTGAGTGCGACGTCGTCAGTGCCCTCCAGTGCCGAACGCGCCTGGCTGAGGGCATTCGCGGCGGAGAACTCGTCTGCCGAGCTACCGTCGTCCAGCGCGCCGGACAGGGAGGCGCGCGCCGTCTGCACCGCCTCGCGCAACGAGTCGAGTTCTGACATCCGCCGGATGTCGTCGACAAGGGTGTCGTCCTCGCCGGGCTGCGGGGCCACCACGTCGATCTCATCGAGCGCGAAGTTGAGCCGGTCGGCCTCCTGGGCCAGCTCGCGGGCGCGGCGGCGTCGGTCCTGGAGATCGCCTCTGGCCTCGAGCCACTGGTCGCGCAGCGCGCGATACCGCTGCAGTTGCTTGGCCACATCGGCGAAGCGATCCAGTGCGATGCGCTGCTGGTCGGGTCGCATCAGCCGCAGTTGATCGTTCTGTCCGTGCAGCGTCAGCAGTTCGTTGGTGAATCCGCTGAGCGACTTGGCCGGTACGCTGCGGCCGCCCAGGTACGCCCTCGACGGTCCGTCGCGGCTGACCGAGCGCGCTGCGATGACGCTGTCGTCGTCGTCGCGTTCGGCTCCCGACGAATCCAGGATCTCGTCGACCCTGGTGGCCACTGAGTCGCCGACCTCGGCGGTCACGAAACGGCCTTCGACGACGGCGCGATCGGCTCCGGTGCGCACCTTCGTCGGGTCGGCTCGGGCGCCCCCGAGGAGGTGCAGGCCGGTGACGACCATCGTCTTGCCGGCGCCGGTCTCACCGGTGAGCACGGTCAGGCCACCGTCGAACTCCGCCGTCGCGGCGCTGATGGCACCCAGCGACTCGATACGAATCTCAGCTAGCACTACTGCCCGCGCCACCCCGTGACCGGCAACCGGAACTTGCGCACCAACCGATCGGTGAACGGCGCACTGTCCAGACGCGCCCACTTCAGTGGCGTACCGCAGCGAGTCACCTCGAGTCGGCCACCGGCGGGCAACACCATCTCGCGGCGTCCGTCACAGAACACCAGGGCGTCGTGGCCGCCCGCTTCGATCTCGATCGCGATGGAGGCCGCGGGACTGGTCACCATGGGTCGGGCGAAGAGCGCATGGGCATTGTTGGGCACCACCAGGATCGCCTCCAGGTCCGGCCACAACACAGGTCCACCCGCGGAGAACGCATACGCCGTCGACCCTGTCGGAGTCGACACCAGCACGCCGTCGCATCCGAAAGCCGACACCGGCCGTCCGTCGACTTCGAGGACGACACCCAACACCCCCAGTCGCGGGCCCTTCTCCAGGCTGGCCTCGTTGAGCGCCCACCCGCGGTCCAGGAGTTCTCCGCCCGCGCGGACCGCGACGTCCAGCGTCATCCGTTCCTCGACGACGTAGGTGCGCTTGATGACGTGCTCGAGCACCGTGTCGATCGAATCCGCTTCGGCCTCGGCCAAAAACCCGATCCGGCCCAGATTGACACCGAGAACCGGGATCTCGACGTTGCGGGCGAGGTCGGCAGCCCGCAGAAAGGTCCCGTCACCTCCGAGGACCAGCACCAGCTCACATCCCTGCGCGGCGAGCGGGTCGGCGTCGACGACTTCGATCTCCACCCCGAGCGCCCGCATGTCGTCGGGAGCCAGGTGGACCGGCCCGCGGTCGACAGCTTCGGCAGAGAGCACCCGCAGCGCAATCCCGTTGTCACCGAGCACTTTCTCGACCCGGCGTGCGACCTCGGTGGCCTCCTCGCGTCCGGTGTGCACGACAAGCAGGATGGTGCGTTCGTCGGTCACTGCGGCCCTTCCTCGACGGCCCGCCGAATCGCGTCGTCGAGCGCATCCGCCAGCAGCGGGCGGTCGGTATCGGCGCGCAGATGCAGGAAGTACTCGACGTTACCGGCCGGGCCGGGTAGCGGGCTGGCGGTGACCGCAACGGTCTGCCAGCGCAGGGCGGCCGCCCGACGCGCCACCGAGAGCACCGCGTCAGCGCGCAGCGCCGGGTCCGACACGACCCCGCCTGCGCCCACACGGTCCTTGCCGACCTCGAATTGTGGCTTCACCATGGGAACGATATCGGCGCCCTGCGATGCGCACGCAGTCAGCGCGGGTAACACGGTCGCCAACGAGATGAACGACAGGTCGGCGACGACGAGGTCCACCGGTCCGCCGATGGTGTCGGCCGCGAGGTCGCGAACGTTGGTGCGCTCCATGACCGTCACCTTCGGGTCATTGCGCAGCGGCCAGGCGAGCTGTCCGTATCCGACGTCGACGGCGACGACCTCGCGGGCCTTGCGGTCGAGCAGCACCTCGGTGAACCCGCCGGTCGAGGCCCCCGCATCCAGGCAGCGCCGCCCCTCGACAGCGACATCGAAAGCGTCGATGGCGCCGATCAGTTTGTGCGCCCCTCGCGACACCCAGGAGTGCTCGCCGACGTCGACGACAGTGACATTGGCCCCCACGGAAATGGCGGTCGCCGGCTTGGCCGCGGGCATTCCGTCGACGCTGACGCGGCCGGCGCCGATCAGCTCAGCAGCCTGTTGCCGGGACCGGGCGAGCCCCCGCCGTACCAGCTCGGCGTCCACACGAGCGCGCCGCGTCACGCGGATCAGCCCTTCTCGACCGATTCCAGCGCGCGCACCAGCAGTTCGTGCGCCTCCTCGAGCCGCACCGCCAGCCCGTCCAGGTCGGATTCATCGGGGTCGGCGTAATCGCCCAGCAGTTCAGCGACCTGGGCGCGAATCTCGTCGGGGTCGTTGGTCATATCGGTGTTCACGCTAGTCGATGCGCACCGCCGCCAGCGACCAGCGCTCGAGGGCCAGCCGGGCCGTGTCGTCACCCGCCCTGATACGTGAGGGCCGTTCTCCGGAGTCAGCCGACCAGACCGCTGCGGCGATCACCCGCACCACCGACAGGTCGTCACCGGGCTCTGCCCCGGTGGCCCACACCGTCACGTCGGTCCCGTCGATGTCGGCCCGCCACCCGGCCTGCGGCCCGATCCGCAGCGTGTCGGCGTCGTCGGTGAGGCCGCGGAGGTCCTCGGCGAGGTAGACAGGCCGCTGCTGCGGGACCGCCCAGATCGCGTCCTCGGCGGAGTTCACCCCGCACAGCACCATCAGGCTCGGCAACCCGGCGGCGATCGCTCCCTCGATGTCGGTGTCCAGGCGATCGCCGACGACCAGCGGCGTGTCAAAGTCACCCCGCGCCAACGCGTCCACCATCAACACCGGTGACGGCTTGCCGGCGACCTGCGGTTCGCGGTCGGTGGCGGTTCGCAGCGCCGCGACCATCGAGCCGTTGCCGGGCAGCAGACCCCGCTCTGAGGGAAGCGTCTTGTCCACGTTGGCCGCGACCCATAGGGCTTCCGACCTGATGGCCAGGGCCGCCTCGGCCAAATCGGCCCAACTGGTCTGCGTCGAGTGTCCCTGCACCACGGCGACGGGGGTATCGGACCATTGCCTGACGGGGGTCAGACCGACGCTGCTGACCTCGGCGGCCAGCGCGTCGGTCCCGACGATGAGAACCTTCGCGCCCCCGGGCAGTTGCTCGGCGAGAAGCCGGGCGGCGCTCTGCGCGCTGGTGACGACATCCTCGGGCGCTGCGGTGAACCCCAGCTCGCACAGATGCTCGGCGACCTGTACGGCACCACGGGAGGCGTTGTTCGTGACGAACAGGATCCGGGGGTCGACAGATGCGAGAGTCTCGACGGCGCCCGGTGTCGGCTCATGCCCACGAAACACCGTGCCATCGAGGTCAAGCAGCAGGCAATCAAACTGCTGTGCAAGGGTTTTCACGTCAAGATAGCTCCGTGATCCGCTCTTCGGCATCGGTGACACCCTCGACGTCGGCACGCGCGGCGTTGAGGAACCACTTCAGCGCCTCCGGGCTGCGGTCCAGAGCCAGCAGCGTCTCGGCGTACACGTAGAAGAGCCGCGCCGCGGTCTGGCCCGTCCGTTCCGGATCCAGTTGGGGTGCCGACAGAACTGCCAGGGCCTGCTCATGCTGACCGAGATCGCTGCGGGCGCCCGCGACGACGATGCGAAGTTCGTCGGCGTCGTCACCGCTGAGCTGGGCGGCATCCGGACCGCGGGCCAGTTCGATGGCCCGCTCGGGACGACCTATGCCCCGCTCGCAGTCGGCGATCAGGGCCAGGAGAGGTGAGCGACTCCCCATCCGGCGGGCGGCACGCAATTCGGCCAGCGCCTGTGCCCAGTCGCCGCACTGATACGCCGCGATGCCGACGGCTTCGCGGACCGCGGCAATCCTGCTGGCCCGCGCCCGAGCGGCCCGAGCATGAGCAAGCGCAGCTTCGGGGTCGTCGTCGAGCAGCTCACCGGCAGCGACCAGATGGCGAGCGACCGTGTCGGCGGTGCTGCGATCCAGCGTGGTGAGCTCGCCACGAATCTCCGGCGCCAGTTGCTTGGCTTCGATGCTGGAAGGTATCGACGGGCCGGCGTCGCGCCCATCGTCGGCATCCGGTCTCGGCTGAGCGCGACGCGCTCGCTGTGGTCCGGAGGTGCGCGGCGCCTGGCGTTGATCCCGGCCGGGCCGCTGACCGCCGGCTGACGAGCCTCGCCGCGGATGGCGTTCGCCGCGGCCGCCCTGAGTATCCTGCGGCACGTGGGCCTTCCTTCTCGCATGGTGTTCTTGTTGCAAAGGATACGGCCAAAGTGCACTGACGTCGCAATTGGCCAATTCTTTGGCAAGCGATTTTCTTTTGACAACTGATTGTGAAATGGAAAACGCCCCCCACAATTAAGTGGGGGGCGATTCCAATGTGTGTTCGGCGGTGTCCTACTTTTCCACCCGTGTGGGTAGTAT
>NZ_JBAUJR010000431.1:0-38266 GCF_049683935.1 Mycobacterium sp.
GGCGCTCTGGGGGCGGTGATCGTGACGGTGGCGCAGTCCCCGTGGGTGCTTGCCGTCGGCGCTGTCCTGGCCGGCGGCGCAGGCGGTTGGGTCTGGGCGCCCTACTCCGACATCGTGACGCGGACGGTGTCCCTGCGACAGCAGCCCAGAGCGCTGGCGATCATCACGACCGGCACCAGCGGCGGACTCATCCTGCTGGGTGGCCTGGCAATTCTTGCTGTGCTGGGCTCGTGGCGTCTGGTCTGGGTCGGCATCGCCCTCGCTGCCGTGGCCGCCGCCATCGTGAACCTCCGACTGGTGCCGCGAACCCAGCCGCCCGCACGCGCGGAAGGACGGGGCAGTGCCCTCTCGATGGCGAGAACGCTGCGGATCCCGGCCGCCTACTCCGTGGTGTACTTCGCGGTCGTCGTCATCTACTTCACCTACGCCGCGGACGTCCTCGACCGCGGCGCCCTTCCAGCGGCAGCCGTGCCAGCGCTGTACGCGGCCATCGGCGTCACCGGCCTGGCGGGCTTGGCGACCGGGGCCGCCGTGCAGCGACTAGGCAGCGCCAGGGTCGCGGCGCTGTCCCTCCTGACGGTGGCCGCGGCGCTGGCGCTCCTGGGGCTTGCGAGCCACTCCCTGGCCGCGACGGCGGCCTCAGCGTGCATCTTCGGTGTGGGGTACATGACCGGGTCGGCCGTGCTCGCGGTCTGGACCGCCGAGCTGCTGCCCGACCGCGCAGGCGCGGCGTTCACGGGTTGTCTGGTCGTGGGCGCCGTCAGCTCGGTCGCAGCGCCGGCCCTCGCCGGCGCGGTAATCCCGGGCCTTGGCCTGGGGGCACTGCTCGTCGTCACCGCCGCGGTGTCACTGCTCAGTGGGATGGTGCTGGTGCTGCACGGATCGTCGGGATACCGCCGCTGAACTCTGTTCAGATTGAAAGGATTTGAACTCGCGACCACCTGATCCCGAGTAGTGCTCGCGCGTTTCCTGGTGGCCGCCGACCCGCTGACCTGCGCCTGTGCCGCACCAGCCAATGCGGTGATGCGCCTAGGCGGCTCGCACACCTGGAATCAGGGCTGTGAAATGGCGCGCCATACGCTTTCTGGCGCGCCCGGAGACCGGAGACGATTTCCCGAAGCATCGCCGGCCACGCGCTTTGTATTATCTGGCCGGGTATTCGCAACAAGCTCTGTGCGGAGGAACGGAAATTTATGAACGCGCATGTCGAACAGATGGAGTTTCAGGCCGAAGCGCGCCAACTGCTCGATCTGATGGTCCATTCGATCTACTCCAACAAGGACTCGTTCCTGCGGGAGCTGATCTCCAACGCGTCCGACGCCCTGGACAAGTTGCGCATCGAGGCGTTCCGGAACAAGGACCTCGACGTCGACACGTCCGACCTACGCATCGAGATCGAGGTGGACAAGGCGGCACGCACGCTGACTGTTCGCGACAACGGAATCGGCATGACGCGGGACGAGGTTGTCGGGCTCATCGGCACGCTGGCCAAATCGGGCACCGCTGAACTGCGCGAACAGTTGCGCGAGGCACAGAACGCGGACGCGTCCCAGGAACTGATCGGCCAATTCGGCATCGGCTTCTACTCGACGTTCATGGCCGCCGACACCGTCGAATTGCTCACCCGAAAGGCCGGCGAGAGCGAGGCGACGCGCTGGGAATCCAGCGGACAGGGCACCTACACGATCGAAACAGTCGACTCGACCGTTGGTGAATCCCCGCAAGGCACAGCGGTCACGCTGCACCTCAAGCCTGAAGACGCCGAGGACGAGCTGCACGACTACACCTCGGAGGCGAAGATCAGGGAGCTGGTCAAGAAGTACTCCGACTTCATCGCCTGGCCTATCCGGATGAACGTCGAGCGACGCACACCGCCCGAAGAGGACGGCGGTGAGGTGGTCGTGACCACCGAAACCGAGACGCTGAATTCGATGAAGGCGCTGTGGGCCAGATCCAGAGACGACGTCTCCGACGAGGAATACCACGAGTTCTACAAGCACATCGCCCACGCGTGGGACGAGCCGCTCGAGATCATCCCGATGAAGGCCGAGGGAACCTTCGAATACCAGGCCCTGCTCTTCATCCCGTCGCACGCCCCGTTCGACCTGTTCAACCGCGACGGCATCGGGATTCAGCTGTACGTCAAACGCGTCTTCATCATGGACGACTGCGACCAGTTGATGCCCGAGTACCTGCGATTCGTCAAGGGTGTGGTCGACGCACAGGACATGTCACTCAACGTCTCCCGCGAAATCCTGCAACAAGACCGGCAGGTCAAGGCGATCCGTCGCCGTCTCACCAAAAAGGTGCTTTCCACGATCAAAGAACTGCAATCCGAGCGCCCCGAGGACTACCTGACGTTCTGGACCCAGTTCGGACCAGTGCTCAAAGAAGGGCTGCTGTCGGACCGCGACAACCAGGACACCCTGCTGCACATCTCGTCGTTCGCCTCGACACACAGCGAGGACGAACCCACCACCCTCGCCGACTACGTCTCCCGAATGAAGGATGGGCAGGAGCAGATCTACTTTGCGACCGGCGAAACGCGGCAGCAGCTCCTGAAGTCGCCGCACCTCGAGGCGTTCAAGGCCAAAGGTTACGAAGTCCTACTTCTCACCGACCCCGTCGACGAGGTCTGGGTGGGAACGATCACCGAGTTCGACGGCAAGCCACTCCAGTCGGTGGCCAGGGGCGAGGTGGACCTCGATTCCGATCGGGATCCCGACAGCGCCGAGCGTGAGGAACAGCAGAAGGAGTTCGCCGAACTGTTGACCTGGTTGCAGCAGACCTTGGCCGAGCACGTCAAGGAGGTGCGCCTCTCCACCCGACTCACCGAATCACCGGCATGTCTGATCACCGATACCTTCGGTATCACCCCGGCGCTCGCGCGTATCTACAAAGCCTCTGGACAGGAGGTTCCGGTCGGGAAGCGGATTCTCGAACTCAATCCGAACCATCCGCTGGTGACCGGATTGCGCCAAGCCGCTGTAGACCGAAGCGACGACCAGTCACTCATCGAAACCGCCGAATTGCTCTATGGCACAGCTGTTCTCGCCGAAGGCGGCACGCCCGACGATCCGGCCAGATTCGCTGCACTGCTCGCGGACCGGCTGGCCCGGACGGTCTGACAACCAGATCAGCCGGTAGCCGGTCTGAGACGGTCCGCAGAACTAAGCTGGGGCAATGACCGATCAGGATCAGACGGCGGCCCGTCGTGAAATCGCCGATGCGCTGCTGTCCGCGCTGAATCGTCGCCATGAGGTTCTCGACCTGATCGTGGAGTCCGACGACAGGACCACCGCGGTCGCGGCGATCGCTGCGCTGCTGAACACGTCGACCAGGGGTGCGGAGGCGGTGATGAGCATGGCGTTCGATCAGCTGACCAAGGACTCGCGCCGCAGGATCGCCGCAGAACTCGACGACCTCAACAGTCAGCTGACATTCACACTGAACGAGCGCCCGGCAAGCTCGGATGACAGCGTGACTCTGCGCCCGTTCGCCGGTGATCCGGACCGGGACATCTTTGCCGCCAGGTTGGAAGAGGTTGGTGCCGCCGGCGACGGTTCCGGTCAGCCCGCGCAACCGATCGACGACGAAATCCGATTCGCACAGCGCCGCATCAGCCAGGAGGATGCCGCGTGGTTCGTCGCGGTGGTGGAGACGGTGAAGGTCGGGATGGTGTTCGGCGAACTCGAGCGCGGCGAGGTGAACGTCAGGGTCTGGATACACCCCGAACATCGGCAGAAGGGCTACGGAACGGCCGCGCTCCGGCGGTCGCGCTCGGAGATGGCGAGGTACTTTCCCGCCGTGCCGATGGTCGTCCGCGCGCCTGGATCCGAGCCGACGTAACGCCCGCTATCCCCTCGCCACTCGACTGAGGCTGTCATGACCGACGTGCAGAATTTCCTCCAGCGGTTCGCCGATTTCGGTGCTGCACCGGATCCGGACAAGTACGAAGATCTCTTCGATCCCGTCGATGGCACCGTGCTGCACCCCGGCATGACGGCGCCGCTAGGGCACAACCAGGTTCGGGCCTACATGACCACCTACCTCGCCGGGGTGCCGGAGTTCCGCTTCGAGATCGCCGAGTGGGCCGAACGTGACGGCACGGTGTTCGTCGAGGCGCGCAACAGCGGTCGACCCGGCGGCGGCGAGCGACTCGAGTGGGGCACGGTCTACTGCGTCACCCTGCGCGCCGACCGCGTCCTGCGTGGCCGCGCATATGGCGATCGGGTGCCCTTGCTGGCCCGGTTGATGCCGGACGTGACACTGGCCCAGGCGGCGGCACTCGGCGCGCCGGCGCCGGGTCTGGATGTGGGCGACGAACGATGAAGAGGTCGGTGACCGTGGCATCCACTCCGGCGGTGGTCACCGAGTTTTGATGAAGCGTCCCAACCGTTTTGAGCGTGCCGAAACCCCGACAATGGTGTCCCTTGGGGCACCACGAACGCGGCCGGGGCAGATCGGCCGTATTCCGCGGGTCAGCGTGGCTTCGGCGTCAACCCGTAGACGTAATAGCACGGCCACGATTGTTGCCCTGGAGGGGTTGATAATCCCGGCGACCACATGGTCGGAACGCCGTTGACGACCCAGCAATCCGTATCTGCGAGGTCGACGCCGTTGGGGTTGTTGCTTTCGGGCGGCGCCGGCGGGGCCTGTTGCGGATTGTTGTCTGGAAGGTCAGGAAGCTCGGGCATACCGGGCTGCTGCTGTTGCTGATCGCAAGCTTGCTGGTGTTCGGCGGTCCGCGGCGGGTCTTCCGGCGCTAGCGGGCCGCAATCCCAGAATGGCTGTGCGCTCGCCATCGGTACGTACGCCAGGATGGCGCCTGCGACGGTTACCCCCGCAGCGAAACAGTGCGCTGATCTTCGTGACATTGCTGACATGCGGCCCCCGCTGAAAAAGTCCCTGATCCCCCAGATTCAGCAAAGATAACACCGTTTTGCCAACTCTGACACTGCCCCGAACTTCGCCACCTCACCACCGAAGCACCCGAACATGGGAATTACGTGACGATCGCCTCTGAGGAACTTCGTGACGGCGCATACCTGCCGGGGATACTGACCGACGAAGGCGACATGCCGCGGGAGAATTCTGGACCCGTGTCACCGGCTCCGACGGGTGAGGTCAAGGGAATCCCCTGATTGCTCCGGGTTGCGTTCGCCAGTTACTTTCTAGTGGTTGAGAGGCGTCACTGCGTCGCCGCCGAGGGGGGACTTAGTGTTGACAGCTGTACGGCCGTCTCTGAGCGCGGGTATCGCACTGGTGGGGGCCAGCGTCATCACCGTCTCACCCATCAGCCCCCCGCCCACGGCGTCGGTGGTGGCCAGCCCAGTGGTGCAGCTCGCCGCGATCCCGAGCCCGCTACAGCTCTACCCGCAGGTTCTTGAGACAACGCTGGCGAATGTGGACGCCCAGTTCGAGGACTACTTCAGCGAACCCTTCCCGATCATCGGAGCGACCCTCGAGAACTATGCGCAGGCGTTCGAGGACGCCGTCACCGCATTGCAGTTCGGCAGGTCCGACGAATTCCTCGTCTCCGTGGCCCGTATCGTCCTGCAACCGTTGAGGAGCATCGTGCTGAGCACGGGGGGACTTCTCTACGAAATCTATGGTGGACTCCCCGAAAATCTGTTCGGCGCCGCGATCGGCCCAGTGTTGAACGGCATCGCCGCAACAGGTCTCGCGATCGCCGACGTGTTCGAGGCGATCACCACCTTCGACGTGATCGGGCTCGTCAATGCCGTCATCAACATCCCGGCCCGCATCATCGACGGTGTGCTCAACGGTGTACCTGGGACTTCATTCGGCTCCATCGACAACCTTCCCGGGCTGCTGACTCCTAGGTTCGCTCGTCCTTTTAGTTCAGGTCTCATCACCCTTTTGATCCGCCTGGACCACAACATGGGCAGGGCGATCACGCCGTTTTCGCAGTTTCCGCCGTCGGCGATCAACGAGTGGTCCGGTGCTGAGGCGCAGACCATGATGTTGAGTGCCGACCCGGAGACGGAACCTGTTGCAGTGCAAAAGCAGTTACCTTCTCAGGACGAGGCCGTGCTGGAGGAGAAGACCGCAGTGGTGGAGGAACTTGACCTGCCGACGTCCGAGGTGCCCGTGGCAGAAGCGCTCGAGGAAGACGTGTCCGAAGAAGGCGTGCCCGGGGAAGACGTCTCCGATGAAGGCGTGCCTGGGGAAGACGCCTCCGGGGATGAACTGCCCGGGGAAGAAGTCGACGATCTCGTCGAGGAAGAAGAACCCGCACCCGCGCAGGAACAGAGTCCTCCGGATCCGGACCTCGCAGACGACGACGAGCAGTCGTCACCCGCTCCGACCGATGAGGCGAACGATCCCGGCACCGAGGCCAACGACTAGAGGGTTGGCGTCAGCTCGACGAGCCCTCCGTGTCGTCGAAGAACGCCCAGTCGCCGTCGTCGTGGCTGAATGGTTCCCTTCTGTCGATCCGGCCAATTTCGTCGCTCCACAGTCTGCTGGAGGGACCGTAATCGACTGTCTCAGAACGACTTGCGCCCGCGCAAACGGTCGGCACGCTTCGCGCGGCAAGCACATCGCCAAGGTCGCCATGCTGCTCGGACACTCCTCGACGTCGATCACCGGCGAACGTCGTGGCGAACTTGACGCTCTTGCCGTTGAGGTAGCAACGACTAGACGAAGAAAACTCTTGCGCACGGGGCCGGTATCTCGATCAGACAACGACTGGTGGGCCAGTCTCCCCGCTGAAGATTGCGTTGTCGAAGTTTGCGTCCTCCAGGTGAGCCCCCTGGAGCGAAGGTGAACGTGGACCAGCGAGTTACCTCGTCAGTTCCGATTTGAAGGTGTGCTGCAATTACGCTCACGATGGTCTGTCCAACCTGCTTGTCGTTCTGCCGATCCGGTTCGGCAGTGGGCGAGGTCAAGTAGCCAGGAGGTGTACGAGTGGACGCAAATGCAGGGGTGCTGGCCGATGTATGCGCTGCTCTTCGTGTCGGGGACGCTGGTTCTGCCAGAGAGACCCTTCGGTCGCGCTATCCATTCGTGCCGGTAGAGAAGATCGTCCGCCGGTACTCGAAGGGTCAGTCGATGAAGCTGTTCAAGCGTGATGGCTCTATCGACCGCTACACGGGCAACCGACTCATTAACCCCGGCGTTCTCCGCCTCCTTCACGTTGTGCTCGGGGACGACTTCCCGACACATCCGAACGGGAAGCTCTCAGAGACGCACATCGCTTTCTGGGAGTTGTTCCCGACGGTCGATCATCTCGTGCCCGTCAGCCGAAGTGGGAGTGACGACGAGTCGAACCGGGTCACAGCGTCGATGCTGAGCAATCAGGCCAAGGCCCAGTGGACGGTGGAAGAACTCGATTGCAAGCTGCATCCGCGTGGCTCTATGGAGGAGTGGGACGGGTTGTCGCGGTGGTTGGTCGACTATCTCGCGGTAAACCCAACCGTGTTGGAGGAGGACTCAGCTGAGCCCCACCGTGGCTACGTCCGACAATGGCTTACCGCCACCAAGGCGGCGCTAGAAGCGGATGACTAACCGGTCGAATCGCGATCTACGCCAGGCAAGCGTCGACCGTGAACGGGTAACGGCAGGCGCGTCGCGTGTTTTGAGCATGTGATAGCTGCGATTTGGCGAAGAACGATTCACGGGCGTTCTCCGCGGTACCGCGCCATCGCTTGCCCCGTCTCGGCCCTCACCCGCAGCATCCGCATGTACCCGCGAAGCCACAGTTGCGGCAGCACCAGCGATTCGCCGCCGGCGTACGGGTTGCGGTCGCCCGGTTCAGCCAGCGAGCCCGAGTACCACGCGTACATGTATTCGGCGCGCTTCGACACCGGGCCATTATGCAGGCACGCGCGCCCAGAACGTCGGACCCACGCCGACGACGAGGACCAGGACCACGACGCCGGCCTTCGAGCCAGGTCGGCGGAATCACCAGGTGGTGTCGAGGTCGCGGTCGAACAGTTGACGCGCAGACAGCCGAGGCACGGCCGGCGGGGGTTGTGAAGGCGGTATGCGAAGGCGGTACGGCATGGAAAAAGACACCTTCCGAAAGCTCGGAAAGTGCCTCTGACCTGCGTCGGGCTGACAGGATTTGAACCTGCGACCACTTGACCCCCAGGGAGCTGAAGGGTGTCATATGCTGCGTCGAAGTGTCCCATCTGTGCAGTTCAGAGGCTTATTTGTGTCTCAGTTATACCGCTACCTCTAGGTTGTTTCAGCATGTCTTGGGACACTGTTGGGACACCGTGGCTTCGGCGGGACTCGATCCGAGCGGTCCCAGTGACCCGCCCTGGATTCTTCGCGTAAGTACGCGACCTAAGTTGCCGTAGCGCTACTTTTCTGTTTGCTAGCAAGCGTAAGACTGAGCAACGCTCACATTTTCGGAACCGCCTAGCTGTCGATGACCGCCACGACTCGCGACGACCCGCACGGACAGTTGCCAACCGGGGACGTCGACAAAGCGGTATGCGCCCTCGTTGACACTAACCTGGAAGTCGACGCGCTGATAAGCGGGGTTGCACGTCCGAGATGGGTCAGTTCGGAGACGTTGATCGGCGACTCGCACATGCCGGGGCAATGGGGACTCGGCATTTATTGCTTCGCATGCTTCGGATGGACTGGCTTGAACAATCGGTGAAAGCGGAGGAAGCCGTCGAGGTGGTCTTGCGAAGCCTTGATGTAGGCCTTCTCGAATTGCTCCATTTCACGCAGGTCTATGAGATCAGGTCCGATGTTCATTTGCAGATCGTGCGAGATTGGATCAGCAATCCAGGCATCGTGACATGCCTTACCAGCCGTACGTCGCAAGTTTTGGACTAGCGTCACGTACGAGTCGCCAACGGCAACTGACTCTCCGGCAGTCCACATTTGGAAATAGGAGAGCTTTGCTTGGATCTCGCGCATCTCTTCCACGAGTCGGACCCGCTCGGCTCCAGGAGCATCCTTATTTCTGCGCCTAATCGCATAGGGCATTTCCTTATAACG
Organism: Mycobacterium sp.; assembly: GCF_049683935.1. Taxonomy (GTDB): domain Bacteria; phylum Actinomycetota; class Actinomycetes; order Mycobacteriales; family Mycobacteriaceae; genus Mycobacterium. The sequence continues at coordinate 8,986 of NZ_JBAUJR010000431.1, forward strand.
AACGACGGCTTCGAAGGCTTCTGCGAACGTATCCCGCAACCTCGCCCGCTCCTCCTCCAGGCTTTTGCGTCGAGCGAGCAAGATGTTGATAGTTGAAGTGAGCAGAGCCGCCAAGACCGCCCCAGAGAAGATTGCGGTGACTAGCACGTCGACTCCACCGCTACCTACGCCGGCTTGAGACCCGGGTGCCGGTGTCGGCGGGGCCAGCGTTGTGGTTGAAATACCGACAGTTGTTTGATCCGGATTCGGAGACCCAGTGTCGGCAGTTGTGGTTGATGACTCGGACGGCGTGTCCTCGGTATCGGTGGACTGGCTGGTCAACTCAGAAGGCCGGGTCGGCTCATGAGGCGCTGTCATTCCGAAACCTTCTCGTCAGGGTCGTGGGGGTGCTCCTCGCCCAACCACTCGCCATTCTCGCGCCACCATGCCTCTTTGAAAAGATGCTCGGCGGCCATGCCGAACAAGGCGAGGAGCCCGTCATCTGGAACCCAGATGCGATCGGGAGGGTCCGACGGGTACCAGATACAAAGTCGTGTACGCCCTCTGGTTGGATAACGGTGTGGCGAGTCTTCATACCCCGATGGGCCATCAGCGAAGATTCGCGGGCTCTGGGGTAACTTGTGCTCAAATTCGATTGTAACGAGGCGACTCTCGTAGCCAGGGACGGTAACTTCGGCGCTGTATCTGGTGCTCGTCCCTCTGTCGTTTCGAAGGCGCTTGGATCGAAAGTGGGCGTATGCGTGCCGCGCTCCCGCCTCGATGCGGGCGCGCCTGGGCATGTCCTGAAGCCAGTTCCATGGCCGCGCTGGGGTGCCCCGGTATCTCAATCTTGCCGTGCTCCCTCACCGAAAGAGCGTGGCGACTTCAGTGGCGCACCACCCACAGCTGAAAGCGTGCCAACTGAAGTGACACCGAGCGGTTGACCGGCTTTGAGTCGCGCGGCCGTTCGAGCCTTCGTGGTTTCGGTTGGTGTCGATGCGACGAAGTCAGGCCAGAGCTTCTGGAGGCTGCTTCGCACAAGCATTTCGTTTTCGTCGTTGTCGAGAGCGCATTGAAGTCGGTCGGACGCATAAGAAAGTCTCGCCACTGCGTAGTCCCGGTCGGCGACCTTGATTGGCGCTGAAACTCCAGCCGGATCAGGTGTCAGCCGTACAGCGAGATCTTTCGCGCCTCGCCTCCATAGTGAAAGCAGCGCTTCCGGCTCGCTGTCCCCCGGATCGACGAACATCAGCGCCAACGCCTCGATGTTGAAGGAGCACAGCGGCGGCGTCTCCCGCTTGTTCTCGGCTTTAGCCAGGCGGATCGCACGCGCACGAGTCACCCGAAGTGATTTTGGTTCGGCAGTTAGCATCTCGGTATGCTTCTCAGGGTGGGATGAATCCCATCGGTGCTGTTCGGAGTTAGGAATCCAAAGACCGATCCCCTGCCGTTCAAGCCCAACGATCAAGTCGACGGTCGGGTCTTCGCCGGTGTTGAAGGGTTGATTCATCTCAACCAGGATGGCCCGTTTGGTCACGGACAGCTTCGCCCGAGGAAACTCGTCGACGATACGTGGTCGAATGTGGCTCATTACCTGATCCACAATCGCGTCTGGCCCGTCGTGGACGAGCGAATCCGGACCCAACATGTAGTGAGTCCTACGGTCAAGGACCACTCCGCAGTCCGCATCCATGCCGTTGTCACGATGATGGATAGGGCAATTGGCGGTGCCGTGCGCAAGTGACCCTGAGTTGTATGACCGAATTACGCCGGCGAACGAGCTCGCTGCGTTCTTAACAGCGTCTCGACGGTCACGGGCCTCTTTGATTACAAGGTCATCAGGCGCCAGCTGCTTACGAACGTCGTCAAGGATCTGGGCTGTGTATCTCACGAGTGGCCTCTCGTCTGCGTACTGCCTGGGCGTGCAACCCCGGGTGGGCGAAAGCCCGCGAATTACACCGACGTCACTAAATCTACCTCCGCATACCGACAGCAACTGGCCATAGCGCCCCCGCCGGCTCAAACTTTGCGGCAGACCTGCCAAGGGTTCACGCGCCTCAGCGTTCAGCCCGTCGGCGATCTTCAATGTGCCTCAACAAGAGATTCCGGTGCCCCATTTCGACCTGGCGGGCGTAGCGAGCACAAGATTCGACTCTATGACCTCTGGGTTATGAGCCGGTCAGTCGCGGTCTTGCACTTCTACTCACGTCGCTGACGTGCAGGTCGGCAGGGATTTGGCGTCTCGCATGTCACGCCGTGTCGAAGCAGTCGTCCCCGTTGCGCACGGTTTCGTTCACAAATCCGTTCACAATGATCGCACGCCGCCCCACCCCCGCGACCATGTGATGGCCGCGGGTAAAAGAACGTGGCGCGCCATAAAACACCGATCCGATCGGGATCGCTGATGCCGGCGAACGGCGCTGTGTCTTCGTCAAAGTCACAGCCGCCTGAGAAGATTTGCTCTAGTGGCCGAAGGCGGCGTCGGCCCGCTGGGGACCACAACAGGGGTCGTCGAGTGTGGGTGCAGGACCGATGTCGATGGCGGGAGTTGTTGACCCACGGCCGTCGTTGTCACGCCGGAGAGCGCGGCGATGCAAGCGGCGCGGATGGCATTGAGGATTACGAACACTTCCGAGTGTGCTTCTGCGCGACACACCTTTGAATGCCTTCCGCAGCGCCTGCTCCCCCTCACTCCATAGTCAGCCTGATCGCGTGGCGCAGGCAGCCCAGTCGTTCCACCTTGGTCGAGCAGGTTCGCCCAGAACCCGAACACGCAATTTGCGACCAAACGCCCGGTTACCGCTCGGTTGGTTCGACGATTCTCCCGCTGGGTGCCGGGGATGCGCTCCCATGCCTGCTCCAACTGCTTGGCACGACGCGCGTCAAGTACGGGACCGTCTGCGTATCAGCGATCGCCCCAACGCGCCGCCGGGGTGGCAGCCTTGCGTTGCGCATAGGGATCTCTACGATCGCGATGTCTGCGAAAGATGCCGCCGAAAGATCACGGTTGCACACCTACAGCGCCCGAGCGACGACCAGGTCGTTTGCGGCTGCGTCGAGAAACGTGTTCAATAGGCGTCGAGTTCAGGCGGGAGTGCGGCGCCCTTGTCGCAGCACGCGTCCCAATTCATCCACGCAGAGTATGTTGCACGGGTCATGTATCCTTGGGTGGTATTCCCCGGCAGTGTGCCTCTCCTGTTCAGCAGTGACTCGCAGCCGGGGTTTTCCATTTACCGGGGCCACTGCCCGGAAAAGCGCGGTGCGGAGACGCGAGCCTCGATATGTCGTTTTCGGGTAGTCGAGACGCCCGTCCGTTAGCCGCGAACAAGTCGCCACATGCCCCACCATGCGACGGGGGCGAGAGCGAGGACGGTCCACATTCCAGGGACGTAGGCAGTGACCCCGCTGGGATTCAACCAGGAAAAGACAACGAAGTGAGCGAGTTCGGTCAGACCCATGGATGCGAAAAATGTCCAGCCCAGATAACGACCTAGGGGGTGGTTGCGGCGCATCAGGATGGGTGTCAGCAGCCAAGCGCCAACCGACACCGCGACGAGCAGCAGGACTGGCAAGGATGTCGGGGAGGGTTTGGAGGTTCCGGTAACCGTCGCCAGAAACGCGAAGAACTCCATCTGCTTTTCTTCGACGCGGTGAAGTAGGAAGAGGCTCAACGCAATCCAGAATGGCATTCGGATATCTGCCCAGAGCCCGCCGGCGGGGAAGAACAGCCACAGCAGGAGGCCGCCGGCAAATCCGGCGGTGAAGATCGTCATTGTCAGCAGGTCGAAGGCCCACCATCCCAGGCCCAGCGTCACTGCGGTGATCCCCGTTGCGGCCGCGACAGCCCAGCGGGGTCGTTCCGCAAGGCGTCTCGTAAGGGGCGCCGCCGGTTTCATCTGTTGGTGAGGGCGGCGAGGTCGTCGGCAATGGGCATGGGTGTCATCAGCCCCGCGTCGACCCGACCAGTGTTGCCGACGGGATAGCGGCCGGTCAGTGAGCCAGGGGCGGCGACCATCAGGCGCAGGACTTGGCCTATGGCTTCGCGGCGGTCGTGCTGGCGTAGCGCCAACGCAAGCATCGCAGCGTGGTTGCAGGTGTGCAGCCACGGATCCGGTTGCGAGACAATGTGTGCGCGCTCCAGATGCCGCCACCTCCCCGAGGGGTCGGTCGCATATTTCGCAGCGGTCATCTCACCTCGATAGACCCGCCGGGCACGCTCGCTTCTTCGTGGCATCGAGTCGACTCCTGTCGTGCGGATAAGCGGTCGGCTATCGGTGGTTGGCCCGTATGGATGCAGTCGGGTCGTCGGCCGGTGGAGGTCCGGCGGGAGCTCAGCAGTCACATCCGTGGTCGTCCTGCGCGGGAGCTGCCGTGACCAAGGGCAGGTTTGTTTTGGCGGCTGGGGGTTGCGTCGACCTTTGGGGCCCGCAGCAAGGGTCGTCGAGGATCGGTGCCGGGCCGATATCGATGGCATGCGCTGTTGATCGCGGCGACGCTGCTACGCCGGGGAGGGCAGTGATGCGGGCTGCGCGGATGGCGTTGAGGATGACCAGTACTTCGGCGGTTTCGTGGATCAGGACGACGGTGGCCAAGCCCAGGACGCCGAACGCGGCCAGCGGTATCAGGACGGCGATTATGGCCAGCGAGAATGCGATGTTCTGCACCATGATTCGCCGGGCGCGCCGCGAGTGGGCCAGTACCTGGGGTAGGTGACGAAGGTCTTCACCCATAAGCGCGACGTCCGCGGTTTCGATGGCGACGTCGGTGCCCATGGCGCCCATGGCGATGCCGATGTCGGCGGTGGCCAGCGCGGGGGCGTCGTTGATGCCATCGCCGACCATGGCGATCGGGCGGCCCTTTGCGACGGTCGGCAGCAGAGCTGCCTTGTCCTCGGGGAGCAGCTCGGAGTACACGGTGGTGATGCCGGCTTCGGCGGCCACCGCCTGGGCGGTACGGGTGTTGTCGCCGGTGAGCATCACCACCGTGAGGCCAAGTCGTGTCAGCAGCCCCACTGTGTCGGCGGCTTCGGGGCGAAGTTCATCGCGCACGGCGATAGCGGCGACCGGCTGTTCGTCTCGGGCCAGCACCACCACGGTCGCACCGGCTGCCTGCAACCGCTCGATGTCGCCGGCGAGTGGTCCGGGCGCAACCCAGGAGGGTTTACCGAGGCGCAGTCGGTGGCCATCGAGGTCACCGTGCAGACCGTGGCCGGGCACTGCGGTCACGTCACTGGCGGTCGGCGGGTCACCCGCGGAAGTCAGAATCGCTTGCGCGAGTGGGTGTTCACTGCGCGCCTCCAGAGCAGCTGCCCACCTCAGCGCCTCATCGTCGCTGAAGCTGTCGGTGGTGACGACGTCAATGACACGGGGCTGATTGCGGGTGAGCGTGCCCGTCTTGTCCAGGGCGACGACTTTGATGCGGCCGAGTTCCTCGACTGCGGCGCCACCCTTGATCAAGGCGCCGTGGCGGCTGGCGGCCCCAATGGCCGCGACCACGGTCAGCGGGACGGCGATCGCCAGCGCGCACGGTGAAGCGGCCACCAGCACCACCAGCGCCCGCTCCAGCCACAGCATCGGGTCACCGAAAACCGAGCCCAGCGCCGCGACGCCCGCAGCGAACGCCATGATCGCCGGCACCAGCGGACGCGCAATCCGATCGGCCAGTCGTTGGCCGGCACCCTTGCGCTCCTGAGCTTCCTCGACGATGTGCACGATCCGCGCCAAGGAGCTGTCAGTGGCCAAGGCGGTGACCTCGACCTCGATCGCTCCGCCGCCATTGATCGCACCAGCGAACACGCTGCTGCCCGGTCCGGCTTCCACGGGCACCGACTCGCCGGTGATCGCCGACAGGTCCAGGCTCGTCTGACCAGATCGGATGGTGCCGTCGGTGGCGGCCCGTTCACCGGGCCGGATCACCATGACGTCGCCGACGACGAGATCGCCGGGGGGCACGGTTGTTTCGGCGCCATCCCGCAGCACCGAGGCTTTCGGCGGCACCAGGGACAACAGGGATCGCAGCCCGCGGCGGGTGCGGCTCACCGCATAGTGCTCAAGCCCCTCAGCGATCGAGAACAAGATGCCCAGCAGGGCCGCTTCGGCGAACTGGCCCAAGGCCACCGCACCGATCGCGGCGATCGTCATCAACGTGCCCACCCCGAGGCGACCGTGCCGCAGATTGCGGATCGCATCGGGCACGAACGTGATGGCGCCTGCGGCTACGGCAGCCAACTCGACGGCTTTCGCGGCACCATCCAGGCCATCGAACCGCCCCACGATCCAGCTCACGGCCAGCAAGACTGCAGCCAGCGCCGCGAATTGCAGTTCCTTTACTTGCCAGAGCTTTTCGGGACCCGCGTCGGGTTCGGCGTCGTTGCGTGGCCCGCAGCATGCATCAGACACGATCGATGCCCTTCCCCGCAGGCGCGCTCACGCTGGCGAGCACCGACTCGGTCAACTGGCGCCCACGCGCGGTCAGCTGGTACATCACCAACTTGCCCTGACGCCGCGAGGACACCAGAGACGCATTCTTGAGTTGGCGTAGATGGTGCGACACCAAGCCCTGAGGCAGTCCAACCACCCAAGCTATGTCGCAAACGCACAACTCGTCACCGGCTGCGAGCGCGGCCGCGATGGACAACCGGGTCGCGTCGCTCAGGCCGCGCGCCGCGGCGGCGGCGACTTGGACGGTGGCCCTGTCGGGCACCGTGGCCCGGATGGACTCCGCATGAGGCAGGTCCAGACAGAGAAGGTCGCAGGTGTCCACCGGCTCAGACATATCGACATACTAAAGTATGTCGATATGTCCTGTGAAGGGTCTTGCCCATCTTGATCAACACTGGGCCGAGTCGAAGAATCTGCAGTGGCCATCGCGCGACGTCCGGTTGCCGCCAGTGGGCGAGCCATCAGCAGCGATTCTTCGATGCCGGGTCGGGGGTCGACGTCTGAGTGGCACCGGTCGGCGTTGTGGTGTCCTCCGACGCACAGCCGCCGCGTCGAGTGAATGGGTAGAGCACCTGGCGCAGATAGCTGGTGGGGTAATCAGGCTTGGCGGCCATACCCAGCTGGGTGGAGTCGAATCGTCTTGCGGGGTCATAGGAGAAGGTCCGCATGATGTGATCCCACACCAAGGTGAACAGCCCGAAGTTGACGTCGCCGATGCCGGCCCATTTGAGGTGGTGGAATCGGTGGCCCTCGTTGAGGGCCAGGACGTACTTGGCAGGGCCGATACGGTACTCGGCGTTGGAGTGTTGCAGCAGCAGTTGAATCGCGACGGCCAGGGCGAGGGCGGATGCGACGTCGACGGGTAGCCCGATCAGGATCAGGGGTGCGACGCCGGCGGCCATCTCCACGGTTTGGTGCAGCGGGTGTTTCATCAGGCCGTTGAGGCCGTAGAAGCGGGTGACGCTGTGGTGCACCGCGTGGAAGCGCCACAGCACGCCGACCTTGTGGCTGGCAAGATGTACCACGGTAATGCCGAAGTCGGCGACCAGGATCGCGGCGAGGACTTGTGCGGCGAATGGCCAACTGTGTGGCCATAGTTGAGGTGCGGGGACGATGGCGGCGAGCAGCGGGATCGCGGCGACGCTGGCCAAAATGAGGGTTTCGTTGACCGCGACGTGAATGCTGTCACGCTTGCCATCGGCGCGATCGTGGTTCCACTCTGAGTCGTACGGGATGATTCGCTCCACCAGGAGCGCGGTAGCGATTGCGGCTGCCAGAATCGCGAGCAGCCAATATTTCGGTAAGCCAGCGGCGGCTACGGCGATGCCTGCGCCGTTGAGTCCGACCAGCATGAACTGCACGTAGCCGTATCGGGCTAGGGAATTCACTGCGGTGGTGGATGTCGAGGCCGTGCGAGAAGTTGTACTCATGCCTTGATCGTCGCGGTAGCCGCCGGGACAGGGCTTGAATGATTCGGCTAGCTGCTGGGGTCGAGGTCCCAGGACACGTGCCGACTCAGCACCGAGGGCGGCAGGCCGAACATCTCGCGGGTGGTGCGAGTGAGGTGGGCACTGTCGGCGAAGCCTGCACCGTGCGCGGCGCCAGTCAGGTCGTCCCCGCCCTGGACCAGAGTGATCGCAATCCGCAGCCGTGACCACAACACATAACGCCGAAGCGGGATTCCAACCTGCTCGGTGAACAGGTGAGTGAAGCGGCTCGCCGAAAGGCCCACCTGCGCCGCGAGTTTGGTACCGCTAACGGGACCGGCTGCTACGAGAGTTGGCAGCAACCGCAATGCATGGTCGACCGAGGAGTGTTGGGCCGGGACATCGCGATCGGAGGTAGCGGGCGATAGGTCAGCGACTACGTCGGCGACCACGGTGGCAAGCGGTCGGCGCGCAGCGGAGGCGAACGCCGAGCTGATGACCCATCCGGCGTCGATTGCCCGCCTATGCGCAGCTCGTCCCGGCACGGATGCCGGGTCCAGGAACACCACTGTGCCGTCCTCGGCACCGCCCCAGATTCGATGGGCCGCGTCGGCAGGCACCACTACCTTCGTGCCCGTGTGTGGCGCTCCCTGCTCATCGGGAACGGTCAAAGGCGTTGTCGCCATTATGATTTGTACGGCGTGGTGGGCGTGGGTATCGGTGGCACCGATAGACCCGGCGAAGGCCAGCACTCCCGACCGGAGCAGCGCCGCACCGCCCCAGCGCGGTTGGACATCGTCTGCGGAGTTATTCGTCTCCGGGACGCTCATCGTTCGAGGTGTTCTTGCGGCGGTGCCGTAGTAATTGCCAGAACGCGAGCCCAGAGAACAGGCGTCGGGGACGTATCGCTCCGCATGAACGGGTCACCGTTGGGCGCCGTCGGGCACGGCGACACCTACGCCGCGATAGGGGTCGGACGGGTTTGAGCGCCATCAAGCCGATGGCCCCCTGACAGGTGACCGACCGATGCGCGGAACGAAACGTCCGACGCGGCTCACGTAATCGCGGTAACGCTCGCTGTGCGTGCGATGCAGATACGGCTCCTCCACGACGCGGACCTGCAGCTCGATCGACGTCAACAACAGAACAAACCCCATGATTGCCAGCAGATTTGGCGCCATCAGCGCTATGCCGGCACCGAATATCAGCATTGCGGTGAAGATGGGGTTGCGGACCCAGCCAAACATTCCACGGTCGACGAGTTGGGTGGTTTCGCCGGCGTCGACGCCGATGCGCCACGAGTCACCCATCGACTCTTGCGCCCACAACGTCGCGGCGATACCTACCAGCGCCGCCAGCGTTCCCAGCGCCCCAAATACGGGGGCGTCGAGCGTGGTGACAGGCGACAGCAAGCCGGCTAGCTGAAGGATTGGCGCGAGCGCACCCACCACAATCGCCACCACGAAGCCGGCACCGGCGAGCCACTCTAACGACCCGGGTTGTCCATGGAAGCCGCGCATACCCGTGGACCCTGTACGGCGCCACTGCCGATAGCTACGCCACCCGAACCCCAAAACGATAAATATCCCGTAGAGCATCAGCGCCGCCGTTGCCATCGTGGCCTCTCCATTCAATCCATAACCGTTGTGAGCAAGAGCGACTACTCCGCGACCGAAGACTCGCTCGCGAACCGGGCCCGTGTGTCGAATCGGTCGGCGCAAGCCGCCGAGCAGAAGCGGTAGGTGCGGCCATCACGGCTTCGGGTGATCGCGGCGGACGCGGCGGTCACATGTAGCCGGCACATCGGGTCGACGTGCTGCTGGTGTTCCTCGCCGATGTCCACCGCGAACAGTTCCATCCGGTTAGCCATGTTTCTGATGCTCACCAGCCCGAGCGCTTCGACGGGAAGGCCGAGATCGGCGGCGGCCGCGGCGACGTCGCGGCCGAATACGATTCGCCCAGGTGCAGCGAGTGCTGCCAACCGCGCTGCGGCGTTCACAATCGTCCCGAACACATCGCCGCGCCGTCTCACCACCGTTCCCGCGCTGACCCCCGCACGAAGCATCGGAAAGCCCTCGGCACGCCTGGCCGCAACGCCCAAGCGGCGCAGGAAGGCCAGCGCCGCAGGTGCGTCCGCACTGGTGACCATGACGGCATCACCCATCGTCTTGATCAGCTCGTCGCCGGGCCCCAGCGCTTCGCCTGCCATGCCTGCGAAGTCCTCGGCGAACTGGGCAGCGACGTGATCGCCATGAATCTCGGTGAGTGCGGTGTAGCCAGACATGTCGACGAACACGATGGCCGCATTGGTGTCGACATGGTCGAGAGTCGGTTCAGCACTTGCCTTGGCCGTCACCGTACTGAGATGTGTCACCGCTTCCGACATGAGGACACCATACATAGTGATATGCGCATGTGTCTATATGTTGGTTCTGTGCGGTGCGGTGGAGACGAGCGGTGAAGGCCGGGAACGCCAACCGCTAATCGACCGCAGTTCACGACGCCGTGCCGACATGGCGTCCGGCTCAACGTCACTGACACCTGTTGCTGTGCAGTTCGTTCGGTGATCTGCAGTTCGTCTCCGCTAATCCTTCCCGCACGCATTTTTCCCTGGCCATATAGGGGGTCTTTGTCCAGCGGTCGCCGCGTCCAAGCGATCGGTCCACGGAAAATTTCACTGTTGTAATTCTGTGGCTGCTGTTACTGAAGGGGCCAATGTGAGTTAACGTCCTACGTAGGAGGTCCGTATTTGCTTGCCGAGCTCGCGTTTGCGTTCCAGCCGCCATCGGTTTGTGGAAGTAGCTCACCGCGCGGCGCACCGAGGAGGAGACATGGAAGCACACCCCCGGAGCAAGGGTGCACTACCTGCCGGCGCTGACCGCTCTCACCCGGCCGGTACTGCGGGAAGCGTTTGGCGGGTCCCCGCTGTTATCGCGATGGTTATCCTGATTTCTCTCGTGTGTGCGCCGGTCGCGTCGACCCAACCTGCTGCCGGCCCTTGGGACCCCCTTCTTCCAAAGCGGCCAAGCGCGGGCGCTCCCGGTGATCCGCTTGCGATCGCCAACGCATCCCTTCAGGCAACGGCGTTGGCGACCCAGACGGCGATGAATATGGGTCGCGATTTTCTCAGCAGCCTGGGAATCGTCAGTCCCGCCGCAGATCCGTCGACGAGCGTGCGTGGAAATCGCATTAATGGTCCCCAAGCGATCGAGTACGTGATTCGCCGGGCGGGAACACAAATCGGTGTCCCCTACTCCTGGGGTGGCGGAAGCCTCACCGGTCCAACCCGCGGTGTCGACCAGGGTGCAGGCACTGTCGGCTTTGACTGTTCAGGCCTTACGCGGTTCGCCTTCGCCGGCGTCGGAGTGTTGCTGCCGCGGTGGTCCGGTGACCAGTACAACGCTGGGCGAAAGGTGCCACCCTCCCAAGCGAAGCGGGGCGATCTGCTGTTCTGGGGGCCTGGCGGAAGTCAACACGAGGCGATCTACTTGGGCGGAGGGCAGATGATCGAGGCGCAACGGACTGGCGTTCCCGTCAAGGTCTCACCAGTGCGCCAAGCCGGGATGACCCCGTACGTTGTTCGGATTATCGAGAGCTGACCGAAATCGGCCATCTTGTCAGTACCGAGATCATCGCGGGCGCGGCCGTCATGTCGGCGACTTTGTACCGTTAGTCGTCTGTCTCACTTTTGGTTGACTACTTGCTGGAGTTTGACGCGTTCGCGTCGGACTTGGCTCCTGCCTTACCTTACGCCGCTCAGCTCAGCCCGGCCCGGCCCGGAAGCGTAGAACAAGGCCGTCGTACCGGCAAAGGCGGCGGCCCACAGCACCACGACGATGGCACACAGCATCAGCCACGTCTGCCAATCGATACTGTTGGGGCAGACGCCGAGCACCCACCGCATGGGTCGGATCCTCCTGTCACTTTCAGCCTCACGCGCCTGCAGAACGCAACCGGTACGACTCCTGTAAAGATCTGTTGAAGATCGCGCCGTTGCGGCAGTCGCGCGCCGCCGCGTCCGTATCAGCGGGCACCATGTTCATCATGGAGCACCACCCCCCGGGTACACCGACTGAGCAGGCGAAGGGATACCGCGCCCTGGTTGTCGACGACGAACTTCCCTTGGCCGAAGTGGTGGCCAGCTATTTGGAACGCGAGCAGTTCGAGGCGGCTGTGGCCGGCAACGGCGTCGATGCGATCGCCGTCGCCCGCGACCTCGACCCCGATGTCGTCATCCTCGACATCGGCCTGCCCGGCATCGATGGATTGGAAGTCTGCAGACAGATACGCACGTTCTCCGACGCCTACATCGTCATGCTCACCGCCCGCGACACCGAAATCGACACCGTCCTCGGACTGACCGTCGGCGCCGACGACTACATCACCAAACCCTTCAGCCCCCGCGAACTCGTGGCGCGCATTCGCGCCATGCTGCGCCGGCCCCGCGTCCTGCAATCGGCCATCGCGACCGCAGAGGCCGACATCGCGCCACCGCGTCGCTTCGGCCCGCTGAGCATCGACGTCGCTGCACGTGAGGTACGCATCGACGACGAACAGATTCTGTTGACCCGCAAAGAGTTCGACATTCTCGAAGCGCTTTCGGGGCGGCCGGGCAATGTGCTGAGCCGGCGACAACTTCTTGAAACCGTCAGAGACGGACCCTGGGTAGGCAACGAGCATCTCGTCGACGTCCACATCGGCCATCTGCGGCGCAAACTAGGCGACGATGCAGCCTCTCCGCGCTACATCGCCACCGTGCGAGGGGTGGGATACCGGATGGGGTCGGGACAGTGACTCCGGTACGGGCGGCCACAGCTGGCCGGCGTCGACGGTGGGGTCGTCCAGGTATCGGTTTGCGGCTGCTGGCGGCCCAAACCATTGTGCTGGTAGCCGGGGCCGCGACGACCGCGGTGGTGGCCGCCGTCGTCGGTCCTCCCCTATTTCGCGAGCATCTTCACCGCGCGGGGGTGCCGATGAACTCCCCTGAGGAATTCCACGCCGAGGAGGCCTACGGCTACGCGACGGTGATATCCATCGGGGGCGCCCTGGCGGTGTCGGCGCTGGCCGCGCTTGCCGTCAGCTTCTACGTCAGTCGACGGCTTCAACGGTCCATCACCGAGGTTGCGTCCGCCGCCACCCATGTCGCTCAGGGGAATTACGAGATCCGTGTGTCACCACCGCGACTAGGCGACGATTTCGACGCGCTGTCGACCGCTTTTAACGGGATGGCTTCCCGGCTCCAAGCCGTTGATTCGACAAGACAGCAACTGTTCGGAGACTTGGCGCACGAGATCCGCACACCGGTCTCGGTGCTGGAGGCCTATGTCGAAGCACTCGAAGACGGGGTGCGCACTTTGACTCCGCAGACAGCGGCGATGCTGCGCGACCAGACCCGCCGGCTGGTCCGGTTTTCCGATGATGTCGCCGCTCTCGCCAAGGCCGAGGAGAGCTCAGTCTCCATGTCGTATAACACCATTGACGTCGACCGCCTGACGCGCCACTGCGTCGTCGCGGTGAAGGAACGCTACGACAGCAAAGGTGTTGCGCTACGCGTACGTCTTCAGACGACACTCCCGCCGCTGTGGGCCGACCAGCAACGACTCTCCCAAGTCCTGGGCAACCTGCTGGAAAACGCGCTGCGGCACACGCCTTCCGGCGGCTCGGTCGAACTCAGCTGTGTCCGCGACGGCGACCGGTTGAGCATCGCCGTCGCCGACACCGGTGAAGGGATTGCCCCCGAGCACGTCACCCGGGTGTTCGAACGGTTTTACCGGGCCGACGCCGCCCGCGATCGCGAGCACGGCGGTGCCGGTTTAGGGCTCGCCATCGCCAAAGCGCTGGTCGAGGCCCACAGAGGATCCATTTCCGTAGCGAGCGCTGGACTCGGCGCCGGCGCAACATTCACCGTCGACTTACCCATAGCCCAGGTACATGCCGACTACTTCCCTGTTACCGCTGCCTCAACACGGGCCTGACCGTCCAGCCCTCGACTCGCTACTTGTTCAGCATCCCCTGCATCGTGTCGATCTCCGCTTGCTGAGAAGACACAATGTTGCGCGCCATTTCGACCGCCGCCGGGAACTGGCCGATCTCAATCTCTTCTTGCGCCATCATGATTGCGCCCTTGTGATGGGCAATCATCTGCGTCAAGAAGAGTCGGCTCGCCTCCGCACCCTGCGCGTTCTGCAGCGCAGCCATGTCGACTTCCGACATCATGCCGTGGTCGCCGCTACCCATACCCGGCATATCGCCCATGTCGCCGCTAGGCATCTGGTGGCCGGGCATATCGTGGCCAGGCATTGCGGCGTCGGTCGGCGCAGGTGCAGGCGAGGACGACGCTCCCCACTCCTGAAGCCAGCCCTGCATCTGCTCGATCTCAGGGCCTTGAGCGTTCTTGATTTCGTTTGCCAGTGAGATGACCTCGGGATCGATGCTCTGCTTGCCGAGAAGCATGTCACTCATCTCGATCGCCTGCTGGTGATGAGGAATCATGCCCTGGGCGAAGGTCACATCAGCGTCGTTGTGGGTAGCGTCGCTGCTGGTAGCGCTCGGCGATGCCGATGCGGCTGCCGAGGTGCTGCTGGGCGAAGGCTGAGAGTCCGTTGTCGCATTCGAACAGGCGCCGATTACCAAGGCCGACGCCGCTAGAGCTGCAAACCCAATTCCGAATCGCTTGTGCTGCATCGCACATCCCTTCTCAAACATGTGGTGACACCAGACGTCCACAGGGCGAGCGCTCTCGCCGCCTCGGTCCAGCCTCAAGAACCCGAATATGGGTCGGCTCGTATTCTGATGAAGATTTGATGAAGACGCTCCCCGGTTGGCTTTCAAGGCCTGGGTCTTCAGGCGGTTAGGTTTCGTGTTGGCGCTCAGCGGCTTCGCCGGGACGTTGTATGCACAGAACGACATGGGCGATTCGTGGCGGGTGGGCGTCAATGCGCAGGAGTCCACGACGCACACACGCAGCGGTGCATTCGCGTTCGTGCGCAATCCCGAACGTCCTGGCGCTGGCTGCACACATTCCTCTGATCGTGGCGATCCGAATTGCGAGTAGGCGTGTTGGAGCCCTACGAGGTACTCCCGCACTGAGGACGCCTACCGGTCCCACGGTCCAGCCGTCGGCCGGTTTGTTCCCGTACTGGGACGCTTTGTTAGGGGCCGCGAGGGATGGGTCCCGCTAAGCGGGCGAAAGCAGAATCTGCGCCAGCCGGGTGGTCGTTTCCACACCATCGTCGTAGCCGCCTTCCCCGTTGAGCGAGTTCATGATCGCCAATGTATAGCGCTGCTGAGGGCCGGCGAAACCGACGCTGTTGACGACCCAGCCGCCCTGTTCTTGCGACCACCCGTTCTTGTTTCCGGGAGTCATGGCCGGGCCCGCTCCCCACACGCCCCATTGCTGGTTGGCGTCGAGGTGCTGCATCTCCGACACGATGGCCGCGGTCTGGGCCGCAGGCAAACTGGTGAGCGTGTAGTTCATCAGCCGGTCGAGGTCGTCGCTCGTGGCCTTCTGAAAACCCCAGTACGGGTACGTGCCGCTGAATCCCTGCTGGGGTTGCAGGCTGGTGAGTCCGTACGCGGCGAAATTGCGGTTGAATGCCATGTTGTCGGGTCCGCTGTAGCGTTCCCAAAGCGTATCTGCAGCATCGCTGTCCGATGAGTGCATCATGTCGACCATGAGTTGGCGATCAGCCGGGGTCAAGGTGATCTTGCCGGCATGTGCCCGAGTCAGCAGGTCGACCACCATCGCCAGCTTTATGGTGGATGCGGTCCACATCATCGTGGTAGCCGCGTTGTTTCGGTGAGCCTGTCCGGTCGTCCGGTCGCGAAGCACATACCCGACCGTGCCCGGACGAGTGGCGAGGTAGGCGTCTGCCTGCGCGATGCGCTGTCCGATCTCAGCGGCCGCCACAGGCGCAGGCACGAAGAGCAATACGGTCATAGCGACGAGGCCGGTGACGACGGTCTTCACGTGCGTAGCTTGTCAGCCCCAGTGGCAATCATGGCCGACGGCACGCCGTGTAAGCCTCGATTCCTACTACCCATCTCCGTACGTGCAGGCTGATGACGACTGGGGCGCTGTCGCGGGTAGACGTGTGACGCCGGCTCGTTGTCCCGTTCGGCGTACGCGGCGTGTCGCGCAGTAATCATCTGCTACAGAAGGGCGCCGTCGTGATGCGTCCGTCCTTCTGACAATGCGGTCCTTGTCGTCACGAGCCCGGGCTTGGCGCGGCCGCTCTCTGCTCAATCGCGGTCGAGCGGCGGCGCTGGAGGATCAGCACCGCAAGCGCCACCCCCACTGCCAGAAGCCCGCCGGCAGCGATTATTTGGCCTCCCAGCCGCTGGTCGCCGAGCAAGTCCGCATGCCAGCTCAGCTTCAAGGAGCGGTAGAAGACGGCGCCGAGAACCTCGCGCATGTTCATCACCACGACCCCGGCAATGACGAACTGCGAAAGCCCGAACAACAGGATCGCGATCCGGCGCCGCTTGGGCATCAACCGTGGCACCGGCTCGACACCGCTGACGGCGGCGAAGAACAGCGAACCGCTGACTAAGAAGTACCCGATCATCAGCATGTGCGAGGCGTGTTCGCTCACGGCGGCATCGAACACCACTTGGAGGCAAAGCCCGTAGACGCCCACCACGAGAAGTGCCAGCGCCGTCCACGGATGCGCGATGAAACGCACGAGTGACGAATTCAGCGCGCTGACAAGCCATTCGCGAGGTCCGGGCACCCCGCTGGGATCGACTGCCTGCAATGCCTTCAGCGCGAGGGTTACCGGTGCGCCCTGCACGAGCAACACCGGCACCACTATCGTGAGCATCAATTGAGCGACAGCGTGCATGCTGAACATTGCCGCCATGTACATGCCAAGCCCCGATGAAGTGGCGAACAGCAAAGCGAGGCAACCGATCAGCCACGATACGGTGCGCCGCATTGACCACGGGGCTCCGCGGTGAGCCAGCCGATACACCGCAGCAAGGTATATGCCGGCCATGACTAACGCAGCCGTGCCGAAGATCAGGTCGAATCGCCATTCGAGGAACACCCACGCGATCGTCGGCGGCTCGGCGAGAGCGAAGCCGAGCGCAGCCTCGGCCGGAAGTGGTTCGCGCGTCGCGGGCGGCGGTGGCGTGCGACCTAACCCGACCGCCACTCCAATTGCGACGCCAAACAGGGCGGCTTCTGTGAGTGCGAGCCGCAGCAGGGGTCTGCGCGACGTCGGATCATGCTGCAGCGCAACGATCGACGTCCGTCGCTGTCGCCAGCCGATCGCACCGAGGCCGACCAGCGCCGTCACCTTCCCCACGAGGAGGAGTCCGTAGCTGCTGTCCAGCATGGTCGACACGTCGATCCGGACCGCCGCGTTGATGATTCCGCTCACGGCCATCGCCGCGAAGCACCACAGCGCCAGACCCGAGAACCGCCGGGCGGCGATGTCGGTGTGGCTGCCGTCTCGCAGCGTGTGCACGAGCAGCGCCAGCAATCCGCCCGCCCACAATGTCCCGGCAACCAGGTGAATGATCAGACTGTTAGTCGCGATGTCGTGTGAGCCGCCCGATGAGGAGTGCCCCGTGACGGCCAGCGGCATCAACGTCATCAGGCCGCCCGCCAGCATTGCGGGAGTCCACGACCAGCGCAACACCGTCAGGCTCGCTACGGCGACGAACGCCGCCAGAATCGAGGTGGTGCGCCATGCCGCGCTGGTTTCGACGAGGTCGGCCGCCGACCATATGTCCAGCGGTGTGAGTTTGGTCAGCGGCACCCCCGACACGTCGGAGACCGTCAACGCCACCAACAGCGCAGCGCACACAGCCCAAACCGCACAAGCGGCACCGCCGACCCGAAGCGCCCGATAACCGCCGACGTCGAGCACTCCACCGGGCTGCGGCGGCACGAGGAACGCCGCGAACAGGAAGTGTCCGATCGCCACCACCGCAGCAATCTCTCCGGCGGCACGCACGAAGGACAGGCCGTAGGTAGTGAAGGGCCCCGGATCGCTGAGACCGGTCACCGCAAGTACCTCAGGCAGTGCCAACGCGCCGATCACGGCAGCTGTAACGCCCGAAATCATTGCGACACCGAGCAATACAGCCCGCACCATCCAGCGTCGGGGAGCGACAGAGGTGGCCATCACCTCCCCCATTCCGATCGCGCGGTGTCTGCGCCGTCACGACTCCGGCGCGTCACAGGTAACACGCCTGTCCCCGGACAGCGCGGCGGTGCGGCGCGCCCGAAAGCGACTGCGTCATATCGGCAGTGTGGTGTTGCTGACGAACGCATCGCGTATCCACGACACCACCTCGTTCCACAGCCCGGTCAGCAGCGCTATGCCGACCGCGACGAGGAGCACGCCGCCGAAGACCTTAATACGCCGGGTGTTTCGTCGCAGCCAGCCCAGCGCCCTCATTGCCCGTCCGGATGCCACCGCGAATAGCACGAACGGAGCGCCCAGGCCCACACAGTAGGCGACGACGAGCGCGATTCCGCGCGCGACGTTGGGCCCCTCGGTGGCAGATGCGACGGCGATGACGCCCGTGAGCGTCGGTCCCAAACAGGGGGTCCAGCCCAGCCCGAACACCGCCCCGAGGAGCGGTGCACCCCATAGTGTGGACAACGTCGTGGGCGTAAACCGTGCGTCGCGTTGCAGCGCGGGGAAGAAACCCATGAACACCAGACCCATCACGATCGTGACGACTCCGCCGATGCGCTGCAACATCACCCCATTAGAGATGATCGTCGTGGTCAGACCGAGAATCGCGACCGTTCCCATCAGGAACACCGCCGTGAACCCGACAACGAACAACCCCGCGGCCCCCGCCACCCGCAGACGTGCCCTGGACAGCGGCTGGGCACGCGCTTGATCATCCACGCCGACCACCGCGGCCAGGTAAGAGAGATAGCCGGGTACGAGAGGGACGACGCAGGGCGAGGCGAACGACACCAACCCGGCCAAAGCCGACACGAATACCGCGAGGAGAACATTTCCAGACGTAGCGATCGCGGTGACACCATCCACGAAGTCCGACACCCTTTCGTACCCACCGGTCCGACATCGCTCGACAACGATCAAGGTCAGCGGCCATAGTGCCGCGTCCGTTTCCCATCATCTACTATGGAGCTACGTAGCAACAAATTGCTTGAGGGAGGAGGTCCGCATGCGGTACCCGACCCCCAAGCTGGTCGTGGCAACGATGTTGGCCGCACTAACAGTCGTGACGGTGCTGGCCGGCCCGTCGGCGACCGCGGAGCCCCAGACACCTTTGCCCACACCCGCCGATCCCCTCACGGACCCCGGATCGACAGCGCCGAGTCCCTTCCTCCCACCGCTAACCGCAACGCCCCCCGGCTTATCGCCGACAGCTGCTGAGGATCCGCCAGCCGGCCAGAACTCGGCGCCCTACCTCGGCCCACCGGTATTCGCTCCCCCCACGTTCAACCCGACGAACGGCTCGATGGTCGGCGTCGCCAAACCCATCATCATCAACTTTCAAAGGCCTATCGCCAACCGCACGCTGGCAGAACAGGCCGTCCACATCTCCTCCACCCCCGCGGTCCCCGGGAAGTTCTATTGGATGAGCACGACCCAGCTCAGATGGCGACCCATCGACTTCTGGCCCGCCAACACCACGGTCAGCATTGATGCCAGCGGCACGAAATCGAGTTTCCGCACCGGCGACTCGTTGGTGGCGACCATCGACAACGCCACCCTCCAAATGGAGGTCATGCGCAACGGCGTACTCGAGAAGACCATGCCGGTGTCCCTGGGTAAGCCGGGATACGAAACGCCCAACGGCACCTACTACGTGCTCGAGAAGTTCGCCGACATGGTGATGGACTCGTCCACCTATGGTGTGCCGGTTGACTCCGCTGAAGGTTACAAGCTCGAGGTGAAAGACGCCGTGCGCATCAACAATGCCGGCATTTTCGTTCACGGCGCGCCTTGGTCAGTCGCCGATCAGGGTAAGCGAAACGTCAGCCACGGGTGCCCCAATTTGAGCCCCGCGAACGCGCAGTGGTTCTACGACAACTTCGGCAGCGGGGACCCCGTCGTCGTCAAGAATTCCCTCGGCATATACGACGAAAACGACGGAGCCCAGGACTGGCAGATCTGACGCTTGGGCGGGCGAATGCAACCAAACGCATACACGGATCATCCGTGACGAATCGCGGATAGTGCTTGTTCCTGCTCGCTGCACTGACCGCCCGGGGGTCAGGGGTGGCGCCGATGGTGCTGCTTCACGTTTGGAAGCTGTCACGCGCATCGCTCGCCCAGTTGTAGCCGTTTGCCGCAGCACATGTCTTGCCCCTCCTTGTCTGGACCCGGCCCCGAGAACTGTTCGATATACCTGCAGGGGTATTGCGGATTGGGGCCGAGGCAACAGCCTCAGGGGAAAGTGATCGCCGGGCGACGCCGTTCTACAGAGTGGTCACATCACGGTCTCGCACTCTTTGCGGGAATGTTGAGGCACATTGGCCCTACTGTCGGGGCGCCCTACCAGTACATCGTGGGTGATGAGTTTCGGCGGCGAATGACGCTGCTGGGCGGACAACAGGAATCGCGATGACTCAAGTGCCGCGGGCTCACGGTCGGCGGATAGCGCGGTGCCGGTCGACTCAGCACCTCAAGAGTTGGATGCAGCGAAGGAGATTGGAAGCATGACCGATACACCTGAACCAACGAGCGAACGAATCGCTGTGGCCGGACAGCGCCAAGGGGTGAACCACGCCTTGGCGTGGAGTGGCATTGCCGCCGCTGCGGTATTCATCGTTGCGGTGGTGTTCTCTTCCGGGTTCTTAATCGGCAGGGCGACCGACGGTTTCGGCGGCAATCAGGGACATTGTCAAGGAACGCCCGGCATGATGGGGCCCGGCATGATAGGGCCGCAGGGCCCGTGGCCACACGGAAACGTGGGGCCTTCAGGTCCCTGGGGTCCTGGCCAGTCGCAGCCGCCGACAATCACACCGACCACACCTCGGCCGTAGCGTGCAATAGCTGATTACGCTGCAGGAGAATCGATTCCAGACTTTTGTCGGGCGGGCCATCGTCGGCAAGAAGCGGCCGATGCCCGAAGAAGCTCCGCACCAAGCGTCCGCCGACAACGCGATTCCCACGACACATGGTCAGCACGAGGAGGAACTTCAGGTATGGACGGAATGGGTAGACGAGCGGCGCTGAGAATGCTCGTCACCGGTGCGGCCCTCTTCGGCCTGGGGTGTGTCTTGCGCAACATCATCGACATACCGGTGAGCCGTGCCCAACCCGGGATGGGTGGCTCGACGGGAATGGACATGCGCGCCTACATGAACATGTTCATGCGGCATACCGAGCTTCGACGCAGAGTCGAAGAGATTCCCGGAGGTGTGCGCACAACCACCGAAACTGACGCCGCCGACCTCGTCGCCGAACTGCAGGCCCACGTCTCATCGATGTATACCCACCTCGATCAAGGCAGCGAAGTCACCTGCATGAGCTCAAGCCTGCCCACCTTGTTCCGGCGCGCTGCTGAGTATCAACGTCAGATCACGCTTACAACCGGCGGCGTGGTCGTCGTCGAAACCTCCAGCGATCCCGAACTGGCCAGCGCCATTCGCGAACACGCTCGCGAAGTCACCGGATTCGTCGTCGAAGGAATGCCGGCGATGATGAGTGGAAGGATGGGCGGCGGGATGATGGGACCCGGCATGGGTCACGGAATGATGGGACCAACCCGCTGAACCAAACAAGCACACCCCTTTTACGAGGAAGTTGAACGAGTAGACATCGGTGCGGCCTCCCGCCCGCCCGGAGAGGCCTCTAGCGTGCCGAAGTGGGACGCGACGTCACCGAAAAACGACTGAGCGGACTGCAAATCCCCGTCACCAGACCACGTGCTCAAATCGCCAACGCGGTCAGCGAATTGGCGTAGACAGGCCGTCGAACAGAAGTAGAGGCGGTAGGTCCCTTCCTCGTGCGTGATCGTCAGCGGGTGGACATCCGTCGTGACGTGCATCCGACATATCGGATCGACGTGCTCCTGGTGACGGGTTCCGACGTCGAGGGCGAACGCTTCCATCAGGGCACCGACGTTTCGTAGTCGAAGCGGGCCCAACGACGTCATCGCGACAAGGTCCGTTCCCCGAAGCGCAGACGCGCACGAGGCGTCACCGACGATCTGACCTGGCCGGGCGACGGCGGCCAGTCTGGCTGCGGTATTGACCGTCGCCCCGAAGACGTCTCCGCGGTGCTTCACCACTGCCCCAGCACAGATGCCCGCGCGCAGCAACGGAAATCCGTCGATGCGACGGGTCTCGTGGTGAAGTCGCCGAAGGAAGCCCAGAGCCGCGGTCGGGTCGGAACTGGTGATCATCACGGCGTCGCCGAGGGTCTTGATCATGTCGTCGCCGGGGCCGAGGGCGCTGGCGGCTATGGTGGCGAACCGATGTGCCAGTTCGGCAGCACGATGATCACCGTGGGCTTCGGTGAAAGCCGTGAACCCAGCGATGTCCACGATGACGACCACTGTGTCTACGTCGGAATGCTCGAATCCTCCTGCAGAATTGGATGTTTCGATCATCGTTGCGTCTCCACTGCACGCTTGACGCGCGGCGCTGATGGGGCTACCGACTGCATCGGCATTCCGAGGAGGCGCAACGCATTGGCAACGACGATGAGCGTGGAGCCTTCGTGAATGAGCACGGCGGGACCGATGCCCAGGCCGAAGATCGTGGCCGGGATGAGTACCGCGACGATTCCGAGACTCGCCCACAGATTTTGCTTGATCACGCGCGACGAGCGCCGGCTCAGGCTCACCGCGAACGGCAACGCGCGCAGGTCGTCGGCCATCAGTGCAACGTCGGCGGTCTCCAACGCCACGTCGGAGCCTGCCGCTCCCATCGCGATACCGACGCTCGCGCCGGCCATGGCGGGCGCGTCGTTTACCCCGTCGCCGACCATCCCGACGCGGCCGTGGCGTTCCCGGAGTGCGGCTATCTGGGCCACCTTGTCTTCGGGCATCAGATCGCCGCGCGCGTAGGCGACACCGACTTCGGCGGCGACGGCGTCGGCCACCCGCTGATTATCCCCCGACAGCATCACGGTGTTCGTCAAGCCGAGTTCGGCGAGACGTGCGATCACCGCCGACGCCTCCGGTCGGGGAAGATCCATCAATCCGATCGCGCCCAACCAGCGGTCTCCTGCGCGGACGAGCATCGTCGTGCGGCCGGCCTGTTCGAGACGATCCACCTCCGCCGCCACCTCAGCCGGCGGGGGCTGGGCAAGATCGGTGAACAATTCGGTCTTGCCGATGCAGACCTCGACACCTTCGACGGATGCGACGATGCCGCGGCCGATCACCGCACGGACGTCGGACGCTCGGGGCGTCGCCACTCCGGCCAACCGCTGGCGGCCGTCACGGACGATGGCGCGGGCGAGCGGATGGTCGCTCTGCTCCTCGACGGCCACGGCGATTCTCAGCAGTTCGGCGTCATCGCTGTCTGCGGTGGCAAAAACATCGGCGATCCTGGGCCGCCCTTCGGTGAGCGTGCCGGTCTTGTCGAAGGCCAGCACCCGAACCCGGCCGAGTTCCTCCAACGCTCCGCCGCCTTTCACGAGGATGCCGGCACGCGCTGCCCGCGCCACCGCCGACAACACCGCGCTCGGCGTGGCGATCGCCAGCGCACACGGGCTTGCCGCCACCAGAACGGCGAGAGCCCGATACACCGTCTCGCTGAACGGTTCGTCAACCACGAACCCCGCGAAGAGCAGCATGATCACACCGATCAGGATCACCGGGACGAAAATGCGCTGGAACCGGTCGGTGAAGCGCTGTGCGGAGGTGGTTTTGGTTTGCGCCTCGGCCACCAGACGCACTACCCGGGCCAGGGTGGAGTCCCCGGCGAGCCGGGTCACCTGAACCTCGATGGCGCCGGCGCCGTTGATGGTGCCGGCGAACACGCGTGATGCGGCGTCGATGAGCTCAGGAGCGGCTGCGGCGGCCGCTACATCCGGAACCGGAATCTTGTCAACGGGTACGCTCTCCCCGGTCACCGGGGCTTGATCGATGGTGCTGCTTCCTGCCACCACGAAGCCGTCTGCGGCCAGGCGCATGTTCGGGCGCACGACGACGATGTCTCCGATGCGCAGGTCCGCGACAGACACCTCGACGGTGTCGCCGGTGCCGCCGCGTCGCACCAGTGCCGTCTTTGGGGCGAGTTCGGCGAGCGCTTCGATCGCCCGTCGAGCGCGCCCCATCGCATAGCCTTCGAGCGCGTGCCCGACGCTGAACAGGAACAGCAGGAGTGCGCCTTCGGCGACTTCGCCGAGCGTCGCCGCACCCGCAGCGGAGACCAGCATGAGGAAGTCGATCTCGAACCGGCTCTGCCGCACACTGGCGAAGGCTTCCTGCACGGTGAAGAACGCGCCGAAGAAGAACGCCAGGCCGTAGACCACCATCTCAGCCGCGCGCGGCGTATCGGCGAAGGCAGCGAGTAGCCAGCCCGTGAGCAGCAGCGCGCCCGCCAGTCCAGCGAAGACCAATTCGGTTCGTTCGCCGAAGATCCCGCCGTGACCGTGTTGATGGTCGGCATCGTCTCCGTCGTGCGCGACGGCGGCTTCGTCGTCGACTGCTCTGCTTGGCGGCGCCACCTGCGCGGCTATGACATCCACGAGTTCCTGGGCGGTTACCGTCATCCGCTCGAACTCCAGCTCGATCGAATCGGGTGTCAATGCTGCTGCGACCACGCCAGGCATAGCCGACAGCGTGTCGACGAGTGCTGCACGTATGGCCTCATCTTCTCGGGCGTCTGTGGTCAACCACCGCAGGTGCCCGTACTTCGAAGCGATGGTGTCAGCCGCCTGCAAAGCCCGACGCTGCACTTCTATTCGGGACATAGCCGCGGCGTCGTAATGCACGCACAGGCGGGGTTTGGTCGTGTCGCCATCGATGACGTGGGCCTGCTCGATGATTCCGTCCTCCACCAGGCCGCGCGTGAGGCGGTCAGCGCAGCGCTCGTCGCTACCGGGAAGCAGGTCTGTCAGGTCTAGCGCCAGGGTCCTACTCGTGGGCGTTCCGTCGGCACCATGTCCACTCGCCCTCCCGCCGTTATGATCTGCCATACATGCAATATTACGCATGTATGCATATGACGCGTCAACCCCGGCTGCAAAGTCCCACCGCATCGATGGGCTCAATCGCGCTCGGGTCGACGAGACGGATGCGTCGACCAGACAGATTCCAACCGGCGGGCACGCCCCAAGTCCTGCCGGAGAATTGCCGAGAACTCATGTCGGAGAACGCGACACCGAAGTGGGTGAAGGCGAACCCGGCGAACAGGCCAGCAAGGAATTCGTGCAGGGTTCCCTCCCCAGTTTCCGTGTTCTCTAAGCTAAGCGTCGCACCCTGCGCGGCTCCGGACTACGGTCAAAAGCTAACCCCCGAATATTGGTAAGCGTGTGGGCGGCAACGCGAGTTTGGATTAGGATGCTTGGTCGAGTTGGTGGACCCCAAGAAGACATGAAGCTTCGGAGCTAGCCAGAAACGGTCTGCGGAACCTCGGTACCATTCTCCCGCACAATGATTGGGTCACCCAGGTTGACTGTATTCAAGTACCATTCGGCATCCTGGGTGCTGAGCCCGATACAACCATGGCTTGTATTCTCGTAGCCCATTTGATCAACAGCCCATGGAGCTGAATGCACGAATAAGCCACGCCACGTGAAACGGACTGCGTATTCCACGTCCAGCAGGTAGCCGTCGGGGTCATCGATGGGGATGCCGACACTACTCGAATCCATAACGATGTCACGTTCTTTCGCCAATACTGAATAGACACCAACCGGGGTCGGGTAATCAGGGCGTCCCATTGAAGCTGGGAACACGCCCGGTTCTCCCCAATTGGGTCGGTGGTGCGGCGCTGGTAGCTCGGAGGGCGGTACGCCGTCGATGGTCACGGTGAAGGTGCGGTCCGAGACGTTGGCGACGCCGACGACGGCGGCACCAGTCTGGAAGTTTCTGGTTGGCAAGTTGCCCACCGAAAGGGAAATCGTGCTGTGTGCAGGCCAGAACTGGTCAGGTACCCACTGCGCGAGATCGTTTTCAATCCACTCGAGCTTGCCAGTCATCGCCGGCACCGACTTGATGTCAACGGCGCGTTCGGCCGTGCGCCGATCGGCGACAGGGCGGTTGAACCTGATCACCACAGGATGGGCCACGCCCACGACCGCGCCCTCCGCAGGTAGCAGGGACGCGACGTCGGGCCCATTGGACGAACTCACGGCCCTGCTGATGTCCACGGGGCCGGCAACCATGCTCGCAGCCAACATGGCCGCGGCAAGAACGCTACAAATAGTCACGCGCATGGGTTTTCGGCGCACCTCGTCGAGTTCTTGCCCTGACGCGAGGAGCGTGTTGCCCTCGGCGAGCTCGCGGATAGTCTGATCCGGCGTGTGCCGCCGGCGCTTGTTCGACGCCATGTCGTTGTTGATTCTTCCTGCCCGAACACCGGGCAGCAATGTCCCACAACGGCTGAACCGCTACGAAGAGCTCCTATCACACTCTGCGGTATCGCATCGTTCATCGTAGCTAATGGTAAGGCTGCGAGGTTATGTCGCGAAAGCACTTGCGCGCCTTCGATTCGGTTAAGGGTTCGTCACGCTGCGGCCACGGTCCACAGGTCCGAGCGCCCCTTGCTCCCCGGGTGAGCACTTGGTCTTAGTCTTGAGCCCGAGACATCGAGGTTGCGACGAGCTCCGCGGTCGCGGGAGCATCGCCGAGCCGGGTCACCCTCTCGCCGTAGCGATATGACTCGTCAACCCATAATTGCGACCTGTGCGTCGACGGGACTACACCGCGCGAGTCTTGAGTTTTGCCAGAGTCATGACGTGGCGAGACGGAACTGGTGCGTCGGGTACGCGCGCACGCTCTGGCCTCGAGGTCAGCCCACCCCGGCGTAGGAATGCAGCCCCGCAATCACCAGATTGATGAAGAACAGGTTGAAGACCATCGCCACGAAGCCGACCACGTTGATCCATGCAGCCTTCCTGTCACGCCACCCTGCGGTGGATCTGGCATGCAAGTAGGCCGCGTAGGCAACCCATGCGATAAACGACACCGTCTCCTTGGGGTCCCAACCCCAGAAGCGTCCCCATGTCTCCTCGGCCCAGATCGCACCGAAGATTACGCCGAATCCGAAGGTGGGGAACGCGAAGATTGTCGTCCGGTAGGCGATCCTGTCCAGAATCTGCGCATCGGGCAACCTCGACATGACGCCCGCGACGTACCCACTTCTGCCGTCGGCCCGCTGCTCTCCGTGGGTCGAGGTCTTTACCAGGAACAGAGCGCTCGCGACTCCGGCGACGAGGAACACCCCGGAGCCGAGGCTCACCACCGACACATGAATGGGCAACCAATACGACTGCAGCGCAGGCATCACGGGCGCGGCATCGGTATACAGCCACTTGCCCGATACCGCGAGCAGAATCAGCACGGGGACTAGGACGAACACCCACAGCGCGCGGAACTGCGGGCGGTGCAACACGACTGCCGCGGCAATGAGGCCGCAGAAGCTGGTCAGGTTGATGAACTCGTACATGTTGCCCCATGGGGCACGTGAGGTGGCCAGGCCGCGCAGCACGATACACATCAGTAGTAAGACGGCACTAACGAAGACGACGGCTATTCCAGCGCGCTCCAGACGTTCTGCTCGCGATCGCCGTGGCATCTCGGCGACGACACCCGGGCTCGCGCTGTCACGTGCAACCACTCCAGGCGCCGTCGACTTTTCGAGTGTCCGAGTCCGAGCGATCGCAAAAGTCGCCGAAAGTAGCAACAATGCGAGAGTCAGCCCGGCCACCGCTGATGTGTACGCCCAGTCCGAATAGAGCGCAAGCGATTCCCGTGTGCTAACCACGTTCACGTCTGAATTCCTAACCTGCCATGGAGAATTCGCGACGCAGCGTAGCCGAACCGCAACCTCGCTGGTCTGCCTCCGCGCGTCTCGCCTTGCTGCGACCGTTTCGGCGAGTGCATTGTCGAATTACCCATTCGGTCGGTGTGTGGTTTGCCGCCGCGACCCGCAGACGTGACGATATGCCTAGGCCATCGGTGACGAAGGTCCGGCAGTGTCAAGAGAGTATCCAAAGCCATTGAGCCGCATATCTGTTCGAAGCAATGGGCTCGGTCGATTAGCTGATAGCCATTTCCTGAGCGCGGCAGCTTGTTGCTCGGGGGAGGCATCCGCCACGCCGGCCTCGTCGAGAACGAAGTAACAGAAGGTTGCTTCGCCGTAACGACCGTCGATCATGCCCACGTCGGCAGTTGCCCTAACGTCGGCCGCCGCGACGCGAAGTTCGAGGAGCGCCCAATCGACGGGCGATCCTGAACCTGGACGATGGCGCAACCACTCCTGGAACTCACGTGCAAGTCGGACGGCAGGGGGTGCCCGCTGCGGGACAGGGCGGTGACCACCACCAGAAGGGCCTGGCTCGGCTCACCAACATGCAGCGCCGTGAGCGCCGCCAAACGCTGCTCTTCTGATAGGCAGGGTTCGGCGGCCTCCCACATCACCTCAGTCATCTCGAAGTCTCCCTAATCACTTCGACGGCCCAGGCGATTCGCCGACCCACCTTGGCTTCGACCGCGGGCGCATCTGCGATAGAACTCGAACGTCCTGCGAATGGCGTTGCATCAGAATGGAATAGCGTCCTTTCTCGTTTTTCGACATCATGGCGGGCCGTTTAGGTGCGCACTTGAGCGTCGTCGCGGCGCGTGACATCTCCGTCATCAGGTCCGTGCGCCCGGCCGACGTGGGCCTCGCGGCGCATCCGTTCGACCATGTGCGGATAGTGCAGCTCGAAGGCGGGACGCTCGGAGCGGATCCTGGGCAGCTCGGTGAAGTTGTGCCGCGGCGGCGGGCAGCTGGTGGCCCACTCCAGGGAGTTTCCGTAGCCCCACGGATCGTCGACCGTGACGACCTCGCCGTAGCGCCAGCTCTTGAAGATGTTCCACAGGAACGGCAGCGTCGACGCACCGAGGATGAACGCGCCGATCGTCGAGACGATGTTCAGCGTGGTGAAGCCGTCGCTGGGGAGGTAGTCGGCGTAGCGGCGCGGCATGCCCTCATTGCCGAGCCAGTGCTGCACCAGGAACGTGGTGTGAAAGCCGATGAACGTCAGCCAGAAGTGCAGCTTGCCCAGCCGTTCGTCGAGCAGCCTGCCGGTCATCTTCGGGAACCAGAAGTAGATGCCGGCGTAGGTGGCGAACACGATGGTGCCGAACAGCACGTAGTGGAAGTGCGCGATGACGAAGTAGCTGTCGGTGACCTGGAAGTTCAGCGGCGGGCTGGCCAGCAGCACGCCCGACAGACCGCCGAGAAGGAAGGTCACGATGAAGCCGACCGAGAACAACATCGGTGTCTCGAACGTCAACTGGCCTTTCCACATCGTGCCTATCCAGTTG
>NZ_JBAUJR010000432.1:0-1626 GCF_049683935.1 Mycobacterium sp.
GACCGTGCGGATGACCCCGCAACGGTTCGACGAGTTGGTCGGTGACGCGCTCGACCTCATTCCGTCCGAGCTGGCGCGGGCGATCGACAACGTGGTGATCCTGGTCGCCACGCGCAACGACGACGAGCCGGACCTGCTCGGTCTGTACGAGGGCATCGCGTTGACCGAACGGGATTCGTCGTACGGCGGTTCGCTGCCGGACACGATCACGATCTACCGGGACGCGCTGCTCGACGTCTGCGGCAGCCCCGAAGAGGTGGTCGAGGAGGTCGCCGTCACGGTGATCCACGAGATCGCGCACCACTTCGGCATCGATGACGACCGGCTCCACGAGCTGGGTTGGGCCTGACGGACTCACCGAGCGGACTCACGCGCGGCAACCGGAAGTCGTCGGTACGGAGTGCTATGAACGGGTCATGACCCGTGAATGCCGTGCCTGCCGCGCAGGCCTGGAGCACTGCCACGGTGCGCTCATTCACCACGCCTTCCGGCGTGCCGAATGCACCGAGGACGAGTGCCTGGCCGCCGCGGGTGAGCACTCCATGCACCTCGACTGCACTGCCGTCGGCTGTATGTGCGACCAGCTCGAATCAGTGGTCTTCTCAGCCCATCGGCTCGGATGAGCGCCGTGCCTCGTGGACAACGGTCGCCGTCGCCGTGCCGGCGAAGGGTGGGGTCAGCGCACCCCACTGCACGCAGCTCCAACGGCCATCGGTGATCGGGGCCAGGACCACCGATTCGGTGTTCGCGAGGTGATGGTCGATCGCGAACGCTCCGTCGACACCCGCGAGCACCGCGGAGACGAGCCGGATGGCTGCGCCGTGGCTGACCACCACGATGTCACCGGGGAACGCATCGTCGTCGAGATAGCGCAGCCTGAGCTGTTCGAGCACCGGCAGGTACCGGTCGAGGACCTGATGGGCGCTCTCACCACCGGGAAGGGGCACGCTCAGCTCACCGCCGTGCCAGCGCCGGTAGATCCCGTTGAACTCGTCGTGTGCGGCTTCGTCGCTGCGGTTCTCCAGGTCGCCGACCTGAACCTCGTGAATGCCTTCGAACTCGTGCAACCCGGCGACCGGGGCCGCGCTGATCAGGCCGGATATCTCCGATGCGGTCTGCACGGCGCGGGTGGCGATCGAGTGGGCGATCATCGCCGGTGGGCGCGGGAGCGCCCGGGCGAAGGCCCTCGCCTGATCACGTCCGAGATCGGTCAGTTCGGCGCCGGGCGGGCGGGTGTCCAGGCGACGGTCGACGTTGCCGTGCGTCTGGCCGTGCCGCACCAGCACCAACCGGCCGCTCACGGCCGGCCCTTCCGCATCCGCTCGAGCCACTCGGCCGATTCATCCATCGGCGGAGGCGTCGCCCCCACCACCTCGCCCGTCGGCCACGAGCCCAGATAGCGGACGTCGGCACACCGGCGGTGCAGCGCCCGAAGCGCCTCGGCGACCGAGTCGTCGTCGATGTGTCCGACGAAGTCCAGGAAGAAGACGTAGGTGCCGAGTTCGGTACGGGTGGGCCGGGACTCGATGCGGGTGAGGTCGATGTCGCGGATCGCCAGCTCCGTCATGGCCGACACCAGCGCGCCCGGCACGTTGGCCACCCGCAACGCCACCGATGTCCGGTCCG
>NZ_JBAUJR010000433.1:0-2596 GCF_049683935.1 Mycobacterium sp.
CTCCGGCGGCGGCCCCCGGCACCGTCACCTACCGGGTGACCGGCGATCGCAATCTCATCGATCTGGTGACCGTCATCTACACAGACCAGCAGGGCGCTCTGGTGACCGACGTGAACGTGTCGCTGCCGTGGTCCAAGACGGTGGTGCTCAATCCGGGCGTGACGCTCAGTTCGGTGACCGCGACCAGCGTCGCCGGTCGCCTCAACTGCAGCATCGCCGACGCCAACGGCGCGTTGATCGCCGTGCAGAACAGCAACTCGATGATCACCAACTGCACGCGGTAACCGACACGGTCAGGCCAGTCCCAGCTCCTGCATCCGGGTGTTGTGCGTGTGTTGCAGGTGATCGAAGAAGTCGGTCATCTGCGACAGGCCGCCGCCCGACATCACCAGATCGACGAGTTCGTCGTGCTCGGCGAGCACGTACTGGGCCTGGGTGATGGCCTCCCCCAACAGCCGCCGCGACCACAGCGCCAACCGGTGACGCTGACGCTGACTGGCCGTCACGGCCGCCCGGACCTCGGCTACCACGAACTGCGAGTGACCTGTTTCGGAGAGCACGGAGCGCACCACGCCGGCGACCTCGTCGGGCATCGAGCCGGCCGTCTCGAGATAGAAGTCGGCCGCCAGGGCGTCGCCCACATAGGTCTTGACCAGGGCCTCGAGCCACGTGCTGGGCGTCGTGAGGCGGTGGTAGTTCTCCAGCGCGGACGCGTATTTCGTCATGGCGGGCACGACGTCGACCCCACGGCGTTCCATTGCGTCGCGCAGCACTTCGTAGTGGTTCATCTCGGCGGCCGCCATGGTGGCCATGTTGATCCGGCCCCGCAGATTGGGCGCCATCCGCGCCTCCTCGGTGAGGCGGTAGAACGCCGCGACCTCGCCGTAGGCCAGCAATGCGAACAGCTCGGTGATGCCCGGGTGGTCCGACGAGATGGTGGAGACGCCCGACGCGGCAGGTCCGCTGCGCTCCGCCGCGGGAGCAGGACCAGCGGCCGCAGTTGGCGTCGAATTCATGGTCTCAACTGTAGAGCGCCACGGGGCCTCCGACGAGTGCGGTAACGCTCCGGCGAGCCCACCGGCTACCATGGGTGACGGTGTCGGCGCGAAAGTCGACAGATCGATCCAGGTCACGTCGGTTGGTTATCGCCGCAGGCACCTCGACAATGTGCGTGCACGCAGGCGGCCCGCCTCCTCATCGCAGGGCCCGACGGAGTTCTCTTCACAACTCGTGCGCGCGTGAACGCCACGAGGAATCAGTGAAAGGCTCCATTCTCCGTATGACACCTGTAGTCCCCCACACCAGTCCGTCGTTCGCCCAGCTCGGAGTGCGCGAGGAGATCGTGCGCGCGCTGTCCGAATCCGGCATCGAACATCCCTTCGCCATCCAGGAACAGACCCTCCCGCTGGCCCTGGCCGGCGACGACCTGATCGGTCAGGCCCGCACCGGCATGGGCAAGACCTACGCCTTCGGCGTACCGCTGCTGCACCGGCTCACCACCGACACCGAGCGTTCGCTCAGCGGCATCCCGCGCGCGCTGATCGTCGTCCCCACCCGTGAGCTGTGCATCCAGGTCTTCGGTGACCTGACCGAGGCGTCGAAATACCTCAAAGCCGATCACGATGGGACGAGCCGTCCGCTGTCGGTCGTGGCCATCTACGGCGGGCGCCCGTACGAGCCACAGGTCGAGGCGTTGCAGAAGGGCGCGGACGTCGTCGTCGGCACCCCCGGCCGCCTGCTCGACCTGGCACAGCAGGGCCACCTGCAGCTCGGGGGGCTGTCGACGCTGGTGCTCGACGAGGCCGACGAGATGCTCGACCTGGGCTTCCTGCCCGACATCGAGCGCATCCTCAAGCAGATCCCGGCCAAGCGCCAGGCGATGCTGTTCTCGGCGACCATGCCGGACCCGATCATCACTCTGGCCCGCACGTTCATGAACCAGCCGACGCACATCCGCGCCGAGGGCGTGCAGGGTTCGGCCACCCACGAATCCACCGAGCAGTTCGCCTACCGCGCGCACGCCCTCGACAAGGTCGAGATGGTGAGCCGGATCCTGCAGGCCGAGGGCCGCGGCGCGACGATGATCTTCACCCGCACCAAGCGCACCGCCCAGAAGGTCTGCGACGAACTCGCCGAACGCGGCTTCAAGGTCGACGCCGTCCACGGCGATCTCGGCCAGGGCGCCCGCGAGAAGGCACTGAAGTCGTTCCGCAGCGGCGACGTCGACGTGCTCGTCGCGACGGATGTCGCCGCCCGCGGTATCGACATCGACGACATCACCCATGTCATCAACTACCAGATTCCCGAAGACGAGCAGGCCTACGTGCACCGCATCGGCCGCACCGGTCGTGCGGGCAAGACCGGCATCGCCGTCACCCTCGTCGACTGGGACGAGCTGCCCCGCTGGACGATGATCGACAAGGCGCTGGGTCTGGACACCCCCGATCCCGCCGAGACGTACTCCAGCTCGCCGCACTTCTTCGAAGAGATGAACATCCCGACCGATGTCACCGGCACGGTGGGCCGGAGTCGCGCGTCGGCGAGCACCCGCAAAGCCCCGCGGCAGGAGACCGGCAGGCGCAGTGCCGGCGAGACC
>NZ_JBAUJR010000434.1:0-10325 GCF_049683935.1 Mycobacterium sp.
CCGTTGTCGGTGGCGCGCGCCACCGAGATCCTCGCCGGCGCACCGGGGGTGACGTTGGTCGACGTGCCTACGCCGCTGGCTGCCGCCGGTGCCGACCACTCACTCGTCGGTCGGATCAGGCAGGATCCCGGGGTTCCCGACGGCCGTGGGCTGGCGCTGTTCGTCTCCGGGGACAACCTGCGAAAAGGCGCGGCGCTGAACACCATCCAGATCGCCGAGCTACTGGCTCGGAGCTGATTTGCGCCGAAACTGTATTCCGGTAGGGGTTTTGGCGGGCTTTCTCGCGTGGAATACAGTTTCGGCGGCTCAGGCGACGCCGATCGAATTGCCGCCGCTGCAGCCGGGCCAGGTTCTGCGGATCGGCCCGGCAGCCGGGACGGGCACGCCGACAGTCGATTACGGCATCGGTGCGACGGACCTGTGTGAGTTCATGCAGTTCCCGGAGCAGCTGCTGCAGGTCTGCGGAGACAGCTTCCGCGGCCAGGGCGTGGGTTTCGGCGGGTGGTTCTCGCCGGTCGCACTGCACGTCGAAGACGACACCCTCGATGACGCGGCCGGTGTGCGCTACGACGGTGTCACCGGTATCGACACCCCGTTGCTCGCCGACCCGACGCCCCCGGGGGCGTCGCAGCTTCCCGCGGGTGTCGTCGAGATCAACCGCGAGAACTACCTGCTGGTGACCACCACGAAGGACCTCCGGCCGCAGACCTCTCGATTGGTGAAAGCTGAACCAGGACAAGGTAACTGGGAGACCGTGCCGGACTCGGAACGCGACGCCGACTACACGGGTGGCGGGCAGTCTCAGATCAGCGGCTACTACGACCCGATCCCGACGGCCGACTCTCAGCGTGGCTGGATCTACCTGGTGGCGAACAACTTCGACCGCAGCGCGCCGGTGGTGCTGTACCGGGCCACGCCGGAGTCCTTCACCGACAGATCGGCGTGGCAGGGCTGGTCGGACACCCTGGGCTGGGGGCACGAGCCGACGCCGCTGTGGGGTGACCGCGTGGGGGAGATGAGTGTGCGCCAGATCGACGGCAGAACTGTGCTGTCCTACTTCAACGCGACCACCGGGAACATGGAGATGCGGGTCGCCGAAGGCCCGACGGGTCTGGGTGCTGCGCCGGTCACCACGGTCGTCGTAGCTACGGAGTGGCCGGAACAGGTGGAACAACTGCCGCCGCCCGAGGTCAATCGGCTGGCCCAGCCCTACGGGGGTTACATCGCGCCGGGTTCCACGCTGGACGCGGTGCGGGTGTTCGTCAGCCAGTGGAACACCATGGCGCGCGGCGGCACACCGTATCGGGTCATCCAGTTCGCGGTGAACCCCATCAAGTCCTGGTCGATGACCGGTTAGAGGCCGGTTGCGGGCGTGAAGGTCACGACTGTGGCGAAGAAGCCGCTGTCGCCACGGGCGGAGGTCTGCACAAATCCGATCGTCCCGTCGGCGTTGAAGGTCGGCGTCGAGAGATTTCCGAAGAAGTCGGTGTACTCGATGTCGACGACCTCTTGCGCGCCGGCAGGTGTCAATGCGTAGACGCCGGCTTGACCTGGGCTGTAGATGGTCAGGTAGGCGGTGCCGTCGGGGCTGAACACCAGCGCCTCGGCGTCGAAGAAATCCTTGCCGACTCGATCGACCGTCGCGTTGATCAGACCGGTTGCCGTGGCGACGGTGGCACCGGCAGCGTTGAACCCCAAGACCTGGATTTCGTAGTTGACGGCGCCGCCGGCGTCGGTGATGAGATAGCCGGTGCCGTCCGGGCCGAACTGGATGTCGACAGCGTTGAAGTACGAAGTGCCCGGGACGACGGGGGTGAACGTGCCAGTGGACAGCGCGAGGATCTGCTTACTGAGTTGTCCGTCCGTCAGGTACTCGATGACCGCGTAGGCCGCGCCGTCAGGACCGAAGACCACTGTGGGATTTCGCGCTCCCTCGGGCAGTTCGATGGCGCGCGCGACGGTGGCGTCTGGGTTCAGCACCGCGACGAACGTCGTTCCGTTCGCGGAGTAGCTGATGTAGCCGAGATCATCGGCGGACTGGGTGCCTCCGCCGCTGACACGAACGACGCCCGGCCCGGCTGTCGGGGGCAGCACCAGCCTCCCGGGCAGGGTCACGGTGGTGACGTTGCCGTTGCGATCGACCACCTTGACCGGGGTGGTGGTCAGGGCGGCATCGTTGATCGGTGCGTAGACAGTCCCGTCGGGAGTCGCCTGCAGATCGCCGATCCGTCCGTCGATGGCTGTCGAGGTGGTGATCGTGGTCGCCGTGAGCCGGGAGATGTAGGTCGTTCCGGTGCCGTTGTCGGTGAAACCAGGGTAGGTGAACGTTTCCAGGTGAAGACCGTCGGCGCCCACCACGGTTCGACCGGGAAGGCCGGCGATGGTGCGCACCGCGGTTGAGGCTCCGGTGACTGTGTATACCCGAGTCGTCTTGGTGCCGAACAGGCTTCGAACTCCGGCCGTCACATACACCGTGCCATCCTGGCCAAGGATGGGGGCGGTGGGATCAGAACCGTAGGGCAGCGGAATCGTCCTGGTGAATCCGGTGGGCGGGATCACCCGCAATGTCGAGAATCCCCACTGCGACGACACCAGGTGCGCGGTGCCGTCCGCGGTCAGTTCGACAGTGGTGTCATAGGCAAACGATCGCACGGTGTCGGTAGGGGAAACGCGGACGAAGCGGTAGTCGATGCCGTCTCCGAGGGGGTCGAAGATGTTGCGGACGTCCGTGGTGAAGTACAGGGCGCCGTTGGCGCTGACCGTCACCGGGCCGTCCGGATAGCCGGTGACTGTCGCGACCGTTGTCACAGCGCCTTGACTGTCCACAGCGGAGATGGTCGAGCGACTGCGGCGTTCGTTGGTGGTCACCACGATCAGCGTGCCGTCCGGACGGGCGACCGGATCGACAAAGGTAACGGTGGAACCGCCGATGTTCGCGCTGTTGAGGATCTGCCCGTTGCTGTCGAGGACGACGACCCGGGTGCCGTCCCCTTCGGAGATGAGCTGGTAGATGGTCCCGTCATCGGCGATGACCGGAGACTGGTACGCCTGTCCGGGAATCGCGGGCGATGTGGCACTGGCCTGGACATCGCCGGCCTGCGCGGAGCTTGTCGTCACGCCAACGCTGCCCGCCTCGGGCGTGCGCTCGAAATCCCTACGTGCATAGGCCAGTAACGTCCACAGCAGCGGCGACGCGCCGGGGACTTCGGGTTGGTCTACCGCGTTGGAGCTCACCTGCGGCGAGAACAGGGAGGTCAACACGGTCGCCAACGTCGGGGTCGCGGGTCGTTCAGTGACGGTCTCGACGGGCGCCGACGTGCTGGGCGTGGCCTGCGTCTGGGCGGGCGGGGCGGCGGCAGGTGCGTCGACCGAGTGGTCACCGGTTATCGGTGAGGTCGTCTCATTTTGATCTGCGGGTGCACTGGGCGACTCCTGGACAGCGTCCTGCGCATCGACCGGGTCATCGTCGTCAGGCTCGGCGGTCGCGGCAGGGGTGCCGGTGTCCGAGGTGCGTTTATTGCCGGAGCCGCGCCTCGGGGACTGCTCGGTATCGGGGGTCGGACCTTCCTCCGACTCGGAGATGTCCGGCTCGGCTCCGTCGTCCGGCTCCGGTGCGTCGTCCGGCTCGGCTGCGTCGTCGGAGTCGACGGCATCATCGGAGTCGGTCGCATCGTCTGCCTCGGTCGCGTCGTCCGACTCGGCTGGGGCCTCCGACTTGTCAGACTCGTCCGATTCGCCCGTGTCGTCCGACTTCGCAGTGTCACCCGCCGAGCGTGACGGTCGGTCTGCGGTCTTGGTGCGCCCCGGGGACCCGCCCGCGGAGCCGTCCGAGGAACTGGCCGAGCCGGCTCCGTCGGGCTGCGCCCACGCCACCCCCGGCATGGCTACCACCGCCGAGCCGATACCCAGCGCGACAGCCAGCGCTCCCACCCGGCCGACATGCTTGCCCCACACCGTCTCGAACTTCCCGCAGCGAGTCACACAGCAAACACTATGGTTCAACCGGGATCACGAGGAATAGGGGAATACCCTTGTCGTTGCAGGCGGGTTCTTGTTGATGTCGGGCAAATTGCGCGGACGACCGCTTGAACAGGCTTGTCAAGCCTTTTGCCTTCATAGCCGATTCACAGCCTGTACCTATCTGACGCTGTGGATTGCGGCGAATGATCACCGTCATGAGCGATCCAACCCCGCCACCCGCGAACTCCGAACCCCCCACCGGGCCGGTGGTCACCCCACCGCCGGCCGCCGCGCCGGCACCCGAACCTGCGCCGTATCAAGATCCACCACCGGTCTACGTCGAGCAGTCCAATCGGCTGAACAAGGCCGCGGCGTGGGTCGGCATCATCGCCGGATCGGTGATCATCGTCGCGGTGATCTTCGGCACCGGATTTTTTGTCGGCCAGCAGGTCGGTGACGATTCCCGCGGCCCCGACCGGTCCAACCACATGGTGCTGCGACCCGGGCCGCCGATGTTCCCGATGGGCGAGCGCGGTGAGTTTCAGCGGGGGCCCGGTTTCGCCGGACCGTTCGGTCCCGGTGGTCCGATGGTCGAAATGCCGCGATCGCCGGGCGGCCCGAGCGCCGATACGCCGCCCGGGCCACCCCGGCCGCCGAGCGGTTCTGACGACGCGCCGGCCCCGCCTCGCCCCTGATCGGCCGTTCCTCGGGTGGATCGACCGGCTTTCGGGTACACCGGCAGCAGGGCGGCGGCACAGCCCACAAGCCGCCGCGTCCCGAGGAGATGAGGCTTATGACCGAGAAGTACGCGACCACCGATTCCGGCGCGCCCGCACCGAGCTTTGAGCACTCGCTGACCGTCGGCACAGACGGGCCGATCCTGCTGCAGGACCACTATCTGATCGAGCAGATGGCCAACTTCAACCGCGAGCGGATCCCGGAGCGTCAGCCCCACGCCAAAGGCGGCGGCGCATTCGGCACGTTCGAGGTGACCCAGGACGTCAGCCAGTTCACCAAGGCGGCGTTTCTGCAGCCTGGCGCCACCACGGAGATGGTGGCCCGGTTCTCCACCGTCGCCGGCGAGCGGGGAAGCCCGGACACCTGGCGTGACCCCCGGGGCTTTTCGCTGAAGTTCTACACCAGCGACGGCAACTTCGACATGGTCGGAAACAACACCCCGGTGTTCTTCATCCGCGACCCGATGAAGTTCCAGAACTTCATCCGCAGCCAGAAGCGGATGGCGGCCAACAACCTCCGTGACCACCACATGCAGTGGGACTTCTGGACATTGTCACCGGAGTCGGCGCATCAGGTCACCTGGTTGATGGGGGATCGTGGCATCCCCAAGACCTGGCGGAACATGAACGGCTACTCCAGCCACACCTACAGCTGGGTCAATGCCAACGACGAGATGTTCTGGGTGAAGTACCACTTCAAGACCGACCAGGGCATCGACTTCCTCTCCCAGGAGGACGCCGACCGTCTCGCCGGTGAGGACGGCGACTACCACCAGCGTGATCTGTTCACCTCCATCGAGGACGGCAACTTCCCCACCTGGACGCTGAAGGTCCAGATCATGCCGTTCGAGGACGCCAAGACGTATCGGTTCAACCCGTTCGACCTGACCAAGGTGTGGCCGCACAGCGACTACCCGCTGCACGAGGTCGGCAAGATGACGCTGAACCGCAACGTCGTCGACTACCACGCACAGATGGAGCAGGCGGCCTTCGAGCCCAACAACGTCGTCCCGGGTACCGGACTCAGCCCCGACAAGATGTTGCTGGCCCGCGGGTTCTCCTACTCCGACGCACACCGCGCCAGGCTCGGGGTGAACTACAAGCAGATCCCGGTCAACGAACCGCAGGTCGAGGTCCGGGCGTACTCCAAGGACGGTGCGATGCGGATTCGCAACGCGACCGATCCGGTGTACGCGCCGAACTCGATGGGCGGCCCGGAGGCCGACCCCAAACGCGCCGCCGAAGTGCACTGGGCTTCCGACGGTGACATGGTCCGGTCGGCGTACGCCCTTCGTCCCGAAGACGACGACTGGAGTCAGGCCGGCACCCTGGTCCGTGAGGTCCTCGACGACGAGGCCCGAGATCGACTGGCCCACAACATCATCGGGCACGTGTCCAAGGGTGTCCGGGAACCGGTGCTGTCACGGGTGTTCGAGTACTGGAAGAACGTCGACCCCGACCTCGGCAAGAAGGTCGAGGAGGGCGTCAGGGCCGGTTCCGACTAGCGCTGACCCTGGCCCGGGTACGGCAGCAGCGCCATCTCGCGCGCGGTCTTGACGGCCGTGGCGATCTGGCGTTGCTGCTGTACCGTCAGCCCGGTGACGCTGCGGGAGCGGATCTTTCCGCGCTCGGAGAGGAACTGCCGCAGGGTGGTGGTGTCCTTGTAGTCGACGTACTCGATGCCGAGTGTCTTCAGCATGTTTCGGCGCTTCTTGGGGGCCGGCGGCTCGCGCCGTTTCGCCTTCACCAGCTGGACTTCCGGATGCCGGGCAACTGGCCCTGGTGGGCGAGTTCCCGGACCCGCACCCGGGACAGGCCGAACTTGCGCAGGTGTCCGCGGGGACGACCGTCGACCGCGTCGCGATTGCGCACCCGTACCGCGCTGGCGTCGCGCGGTTGGCGCGCCAACTCCGCCTGTGCGGCGATCCGGGCCTCAGGCGCGGTCGACGGTGACTTGATGATGCGCTTGAGTTCGGCGCGGCGTTCGGCATAGCGGGCCACGATGATGCGGCGTTTCTCGTTCTTGGCGATCTTGGACGTCTTGGCCATCGCTCAGCGCTCCTCGCGGAAGTCGACGTGCGTGCGCGCGACCGGGTCGTACTTGCGCAGCATCAGCCGGTCCGGGTCGTTGCGCCGGTTCTTGCGGGTGACGTAGGTGTACCCGGTGCCCGCGGTGGAGCGCAGCTTCACCAGGGGGCGAATCTCATTGCGCGCCATCAGACCTTCTGTCCTTCCCGGCGTAGCCGGGCCACGACGGACTCGATGCCGTCGCGGTCGATGACCTTGATGCCTTTGGCGCTGACACGCAGCGTGACCCGGCGGCCCTCGGAGGGCAGCAGGTAGGTCTTGCGCTGGATGTTGGGATTCCAGCGGCGGCGGGTGCGGCGGTGTGAATGCGACACCGCGTTGCCGAAGCCGGGTGAGCGGCCGGTGACCTGGCAGTGGGCGGACACGAGTCTCCTTTGTTAATGGAAATCATTTTCGACAAGCTCGAGATGGGACTGTAGCGTCAACGCGCAGTAATTGAAAATCATTTCCAATAGGAGGGTTTGATGCGCACTCCAGTCGTCGTCGTGACCGGTCAGGGCGACACCGACGACATCGCCGACGTGCTGCTGGCAGGCCCGGGAACGGCGCTGGTGGAGCACCGGTTCGACGGCCATGTGGTGCATCGCAGGACGACCATGGTCCAGCGAGGCGTCGCGGTGACCGCGGATGCCGTGCTCGAACTCGCCCACGGCTGCGTGTCCTGCACGGTGCGCTACGACCTGCTCGAACATCTTCGGCGGCTGCACCGCCGGCCGGATGTGGACCGGATCGCCGTCCGATTGGGGCCGTGGATGGAACCCGAACCCGTCTGCTTCGCCATCACGCATTCGCCGACTGCCCGCGACGTATCGGTGTCCGCCGTGGTGTCCGCGGTCGACACGTCGAACTGGCTGCTGCAGGCGGTGGGCGAGGACGAACTCGACGACGGACGGACCGCCGCCCAGGTGGTCGTCGCGCAGGTCGAGTTCGCCGACGTCGTGGTCCTCACCGGCCCGCACCCCGAGACGCTGGCGGTCTGTCGCAGATTGGCGCCGAGGGCGCGGATCACCGTCGGTACCGACCGACTCGACCTGGCTCTGGATCATCTGGAGTCGGATGCGCGCCGTGGCCGCAGCGATCACCCCCACGGTCCGTTGCTCGCCGGTCAGCCGCCGCTGGATGTCAGCGGGCCGGTCCGCCTGGTGGAGTTTCAGGCGCGCCGGCCGTTTCACCCGCGGCGTCTGCACGACGCCGTCGATCTGCTGCTCGACGGCGTGGTCCGCAGCAAGGGGCGGCTCTGGCTTGCCAGCCAGCCCGACCGGGTGATGTGGTTGGTGTCGGCCGGCGGCGGGCTGCTCGTGTCACAGGTCGGAAAGTGGTTGGCGGCCATGACTTCCGGGGAGCTCGCCTACATCGACCCGGAACGACGGGCGATCGCCGACCTGATCTGGGAGTACGGCCACGGGGATCGCCACACGTCGATGACCGTGCTGGTGTGCGGGGCGGACCCGGCAGAGATCCTCGAGGCACTGCGGGGTGCGCTGCTCACCGACGACGAGATGGACCACCCCGACCAATGGCCGGGCTTCGAGGACCCCTTCGGCGATTGGCACATCGAGCCGTGCGACGAAGGTGTGCGTGCCGGGCCACCCGACAACGACGACCAGGGTGGCCACGAGGCCTGACCCGACCCCGAGGTCGGCTGGCATGATCGAACTCATGAGCATCGATGCCGTGCACACGTCACGCTCGCGGCGACGGTGGCCTGACGTGAGGGCCGGCGTAGTCGGCATCGCGGTCGGTATGGGCCTCGCCATGGCGCTCGCCTACCCCGCAGACGCGCGGCCGTCAGATCCCGGCGTGGTGAACTACGCCGTGCTGCCGAAGGGTTCGGTGGGCAACATCGTCGGCGCGCGGATGGGCTTCGAGTGGACCTACTCCGACCCGTTCCAGTCCTTCTACGTCGACAACCCGGTGTGCAACAACTGGGCCGACATCGGTCTGCCCGAGGTGTACAACGATCCCGACCTGGCGGCGTTCAACGGTGCGGTGGCGCAGCAGTCTCCGACCGACATGACGCACTTCGTCAAGCAGGCGGTCGGGGTGTTCGCCACCTCCGAGGCCGCCGACCGGGCCTTTGCGCGGGTCGTCGACCGGACCGCCGGATGTAGCGGGCAGACCACGGCGATGCACCTGGACAACTTCACCACCCAGGTGTGGACGTTCACCAGCGGGCCGACGACCGCGACGGACGCAGACTGGGTCAAGCAGGAGGCCGGCACCGACCGACGGTGCTTCGTCACCACCCGCAAACGTGAGAACGTGCTGCTACAGGCCAAGGTATGTCAGTCGGGCAACGGCGGTCCTGCCGT
The DNA here is from genome assembly GCF_049683935.1 of Mycobacterium sp. Classification (GTDB taxonomy): domain Bacteria; phylum Actinomycetota; class Actinomycetes; order Mycobacteriales; family Mycobacteriaceae; genus Mycobacterium. The sequence goes on from NZ_JBAUJR010000434.1 coordinate 9,098, forward strand.
CAACGTCCTGGCGGGCGCGATGCAGAACACCCTGGGCCAGTAGTACACGACCGCACACAACGCGTAACGCCCGTCGAATTCGGGCACACGTCATCCACGCGTCATGCGCCGAACGCGAGACTTTGTCGGTGCGCTCTGGACAATAGAAGACGCATCGATCGATCCAGACCCGGAGGGAGCGGCGGAGATGGCCCGCACCATGGCATCCGACTGTGTCGCCGATGAACTGACCAGCGCATCCGCCGCTGCCGAACACCTTGTCGCCGGGTGCCTGATCGACGGTCCGGCGGGCCGGGTCGGCCTCGAGATCGAGGCGCACTGCTACGACCTGACCGATCCTTCGAGGCGGCCCGGGTGGGACGAGTTGACCGCGGCGATCTCCGATCTGCCGCCGCTGCCCGGCGGCAGCCTGGTCACCGTCGAACCCGGCGGCGCGGTCGAACTCTCGGGGCCGCCCATGAACGATCCGACGTCGGCGATCTCGGCGATGGCCTCAGACCGGGCAGTGCTGCGCACGGCGTTCAAGCAGGCCGGGTTCGGTGTGGTGTTGCTCGGCGCCGACCCGTTGCGGCCGTCCGAGCGGGTGAACCCCGGTGCGCGCTATCACGCGATGGAACAGTTCTTCCACGCCAGCCAGACCGGCACCGCGGGCGCCGCGATGATGACCGCCACCGCGTCGATCCAGGTCAACGTCGAGGCCGGACCGCGGACGATGTGGGCCGACCGGGTGCGGCTGGCACATGCCCTGGGCCCGACGATGATCGCGATCTCGGCGAACTCCCCGGTGCTCGGCGGCAGCTTCACCGGCTGGCAGTCGACCCGTCAGCGGGTGTGGAGCCAACTGGACTCGGCGCGGTGCGGGCCGATTCTGGGTGAGAGCGGGGACGATCCGGCCAGCGACTGGGCGCGGTACGCGTTGCGCGCGCCGGTGATGCTCGTGCACAGTCCCGACCCGGTTCCGGTGTTGGAATGGGTGCCGTTCGCGGACTGGGCCGACGGGCGGGTGCTGCTCGGCGACCGCAGGCCGACGATGGCTGACCTCGACTATCACCTGACCACGCTGTTCCCGCCGGTGCGGCCGCGCGGTTTCCTGGAGGTGCGCTACCTCGACAGCGTGCCGGACGCGATCTGGCCGGCAGTGGTGTTCACCCTGGCCACCCTGCTGGACGATCCGGCGGCCTCCGACGCCGCGGCCGAGGCCACCGAATCAGTGGCCACCGCATGGGAC
>NZ_JBAUJR010000435.1:0-9471 GCF_049683935.1 Mycobacterium sp.
GGTGGCAGGTGGTGAGTCGTTGGGCCAGCACCGTGGACAGGTCGATATTGTGGGCAGCGGTCATCGCGTGGTTCCTTTGCTCGAGTGACTTTGACGGGTCTCTCGAAGAATCACGCGATGACCTTCAATCACTCGGCTACGACACGCCGTACCGCTGATCAGGTACGACTCGTACACCACTCTGCGGGACGCAACCCTGGCCGTTCCAACAATGGGGCGGTTTTCCTGCCCGAGCAGACCACCGCCGTCAGCATCCTCGACCGGCTTTTACACCACGCCACCGTCGTCATCACCGACGACCAGTCCCACCGCATGAAGGACGCCAAACACCGACAGGAGGAACCCCACCAACCTAGAAATCACCACACGGGTAGGGGACTTTTATCTGGCCACCAGCGGATACTTCTACTTGGCCATTGACAGGGCGGTCTTCGTAGGAACGGGCGCGGTGTCCGGCCTCCGCGTGACAGCGTCGTCCGGACGGCAGACCGGCGTTCTCGTCTGCCAGGGGATGGCGAGACCAGGGACGTGCTGCGGGCGTAGCCGGCGGTCGCCGGGCTGCCGGGCTGCCGGGCTGCCACACGATCGCCGCGCGTTGCGGAGCGGACCGCAAAACAGTGCGCCTTTACATCGAGACCGCGCAGGGAGCTGGTGTGCACCGCGGCGATGGCGTCGAGGCTGATGACGGGTTGATCGGGGGCAGTCGCCGATGCGGTACGCCCAGATGGCCGCGGCGCGGCGGGGGAGCAGCTGTCGGGGTTCTAAGACCAGATCACCGCGTGGGGCCGGCGAGAGAGAAGAGCCGCGGCGATGCTACAGCTGCGGCGTCAGATCGAACGATGTCACGGTGGTCATGCGGGTGATTAGCCACTCACTACCGTCACGCTGCAGCGTCAGCCGGTAGGACAGGTAGCGCAGCGACGGGATGTTCTTGGTCACCGGGCTCGTCGCCACCGAGTTGGTGTAGACGAGCGCGGTCGCCTCCGAGGGGGGCCCGGACGAGACTCCAGGCGACGCAACGGATTCGACTGCGGCTCCCTTCACTTCTGTGGTGTTGGTGACCTGCGCCTGCTTGTTGGGTTCAACGATCGCGTCGATGTAGCGGCGGTACTCCTCGGCGAAGTCCCCGCCGAGATAGCGGGACGCTCGGGCGGCGAGCGCGCCCATGTCATCAGGCGTGTACGTCCACAGTGTGGTGATCGCCTTTGCGGCGGTACGCGCGATGTCGAGTTTCGTGTCTACAAGCGCGCGCTCGGCCAGGTACGGCTGTGCCATCGCGCCTGCGAACGCACCTCCACCGACGAACAGCACCGAAGCGGCGACAGCGGCGACCATCAGGCGCTTGCCTGCAGGCCGGTGCGCAACGCGCGTGACCTGCTCGGCAGGGGCCTCGCCGACCCCGGAAGGTTCTGTGCCGGCATCCTCGGCGGGGCCGTCCACCGCGGCACTGCCGGAATCCTGCTGTGTAACGACGGTTCTCGGTCCCCGAGCAGCTTTACCGACGGGCGTCTTCGGCTTGTCCCGGGGTATCGGATCGTCCGTCTCGGTCGGCACCACTGCGGATTTCCCGGCCGCATCGAGATCCCGACGTCGCCGGAAAATGCCCCGACGGTGCTGCTTCGGCGCAGCCTCGGGCGCGGCGCCGCTGGCCGCAGCGGCGTCCTCGGCGGTCAGATCACCTGTATCGGTCAGATCACCTGTATGAGGTTGCTGATCTTCCACTGCTGTCCCTCCTTGATCGTCGTTGCGACCCAGCGGCTTCCGCTCTCGATCGTCGACTTCCCGTCTGGCGTTGTCGAGGTGACCTTCGTCGCGAGCAGCACGTCAGCACTCCCGTCGTCATGCCACCGCTCCACTCCGGCCTCGAGCACCGTCCCGGTCGAGGGCTCCGACCGCGCCACCTGGATCAAGATGGCGTCCAGCCGCTCCTTGAAGATCCTGGCGAACTCTCCGGTACCCTCCGCGAGGATGCGGTCGGCGTAGGCGTTGGCGTTGAATGGGTCCAGCGACATGTACATAGTCATGAACTCGCGCGCATATCCTAGCGCCGCGGCATCGTCGAGTGCGGCCCGCCGATCGGCCTCGTGCCGCACCAGCATCAAGCTGCTCGCCGCGACCGCAGCCGTCACCAAAACGGCGGCCACGCCGGCCACCAGCGGCAGCCCCCATCGCCGAGGCGGTTTGGGCTCGACGTGGAAGTAGTCAGGACGCAGTAATGGTTGCGCGGCTCTGGTATCCGCGGACTCGTCGAACCTGCGAAGCGGGCTCACTGGCCGGCCTGATTCATCAGAGGCTTCTTCAGCACGGTCAGGTTGGCGACCTTCCACTGCCCGTCCGGCGACTTGTCGAAGTCCACCCGAACTGTCGCGGTGATGAACTTGAGGTCCTCGGCATTCGTCCCGCGCTGGCCCTGCATCGCCAGCAGCATCGACCCCTCCTGCGGGGTCACCTCGGGCATGGTCAGGACTGCACTGCGCACCGCCCAGTACTCGTTCGTGGTCGCTTCACCGTTTTGCACGGCCTGTTGTTGGGCGATCAGCTGCGGCCGGTACTCGTCGGTGGTCAACGTCTGCGCTTTCGCAAAGTCCTCAGGCAGGGTATCCACCCCGTAGCTGAGCATCTCCTCGACGATCCGGGGTCCCTGCTCTGAGATCTGCAGCCGCGCCCGGTCCACTGCACGCTCGTGGCGGTAGATCGCCGCGTAATTGAGGCCCATCGCCGCCAGGCACAGTACCGCTGCCGCGATCAGGAGCCACGCGACGAGTCGGCGCACGTTCCGTTCCGGACGCCCGACGCATAGTACGTCGGTGCGTGCCAGCAGGTCGGCGAACGTTCGGCGGCGCCGGTCCCACAGCGGCCACAGCCAGCCGACCAGCAGGACCAGGGTGTCCAGCAGGTGAGCGAGCTCCCGCAGGGTCAATCGCAGGACGCCGACGGAAAGGTCGGCGTCACCGCGGCGCACGGCGATACCGAACAAGGCACGCCCCAACGTCCATCCGGTGGCCACGGGCAGCACCAGCCGGTTGACCGCCATCGCGAACAGGGTCAGCGCGGCGACGGCGGTGAAGACCCAGCGCGCCCAGCTGTCCGCGGGTGTGGCTAGCGCCAGCAGTGCCATCGTAGTGACGATCCCGGCACCGGGCAGGGTGTCCACCGCGAAAGCGCCCGCACGGGCGGGCCACGATGCCAGCCGCGCGTCCGGTGTCGGGACGTCGGCCGTGGAGTGCGGTTTGATGGCGAGCGTGGCCGTCACAAGATGTCCTGATACAGCCTGGCGATTCGGTGCTGGCACTCGTCCTCGGGCATCGACGCCCGCAATCGGTACCCGAGCTGCTGGTAGGCGGCGTCGGCATCAGTGATCTCGACCCGCAACGGCACGAGCACATCGATGGATCCGTCGTCGTTGTGCCGGTCGACAGCCGCCCGCAGTTCGTCGACCGCCACGGTAGCAGTGGCCGTCTCGCAGGCCTCGGCGATCACACTGGCGAAGAGTCCGGCCTGCACGCCGAAGTCGCCCGTCGAACACTCGAGGATCTTCGACTGGCTGGCGGTCATGGCTGCGGTGCCTGGCATATGCGTTGCCGCCACGCACTCCTTGGCCGCCTGCAACGCCGGTTCATTCGAGCGTGCGAGTGCCTCGGCCCGATCATTGGCGCGCTGGACGAGATAGCCGCCCACAGCCCGCGGCGCCACCACGAGGATGCTCGCCGCCCAACCGCGAAGGCCCCCGAGTCTCGGCCAGCTCTTCGTTCGGGGAGGGTGCTGGCGACTCGTCCGTGGGTTCGGCCGGCCGGTGCCGGCATCTCCTTCCATCCGTCGTCTCCTGACTTGCTCGAGTTACTGACGTTGATACCCGACACCGTTAGGACCGACAACCTCACCGCTGCTGGGGCTGTATGCCGCAGTGCTGCCGGGTGGTCCCTAAGCCGGAGTGAAGATGCCCGGGTTGAGCTGTTCTCCTCTGCAGCAGACGGTACCCGAGCCGGGCGCCTCACCGGGTCACTGACCGGTGCCGCCGACTCCGGCGGCGGCAACCGACCTGCGGGCAGTGGGTTCATCAGGTTTTTCACTGACGGCGCGGGCCAGTTGAAACCATTGGCAGAGTGGAACTTTCGCGCGCGTCAATCAATTCCTCCCCGCCGAACCGCGACCTCAGTTCCGTCTTGAGGACCTTGCCGGCAGGGTTGCGGGGCAGCGCGTCGACGACTGCGATCGCCTTGGGATGTTTATAGCGGGCGAGCCTGCTGTCGAGGAACTCGTCCAGATCCGCCGGTCCGGTCATGTCCCGATTCGTCGCTCCCAGCGAACTCCGCAGCACGACCACAGCAACCGGCACCTCTCCCCATCGCGGGTGGGCGCGGCCGATCACGGCGACCTCGACGATGTCCGGGTGGGCGGCCAGGACGTTCTCGACCTCCGCGCAGTAGATGTTCTCGCCGCCGGAGATGATCATGTCCTTTTTACGGTCGACCACCCAGATGTAACCCTCGTCGTCCTGACGGACCAGGTCACCGGAGTGGAACCAGCCACCGGCGAAGGCTTCGGCGGTCGCCTCGGGGTTGTCCCAGTAGCCGGCCATCAGCGTCGGCGCTCGGTACACGATCTCGCCGACCTGCCCCACCGCGACGTCGTTCATGTCCTCGTCGACGATCCGCGCGGACACGGTCGGGATCACCTTGCCGACCGAACCGAGCTTGCGCAGTGCGTCCTCGCCCAACAGCATGCAGGTGACCGGTGACATCTCGGTCTGGCCGAAAGCGGCCAGGATCTGCGCCCCCGGGAAGGTCTGCGACATGTCCCGCAGCAGCGTGTCCGACGCCGGCGCCGCACCCCAGGACAGCGTCCGCAGCTTCAGCGTGCGCGGGTTCGCGCGCTGAGCGGCGCACACTGCCTGCCACTGGGCGGGCACCAGAAAGATCCCGGTCACCTGTTCGGACTCGAGGACGGCGAGCAGCTCCCCGGGATCGAACGCGCCCAACGGATAGAGCACCGTCGGCCGGCCGAGCAGCAGCCCGAAGATGGTGTTGCCGATGCCGGCGATGTGGAACAGCGGCACCCCGATGAAGCCGATGTCGTTGTTGATGTCGGCACCGTTGGTGAACAGGTGCGTCATCGCCTGGCCGGCCAGGTTGTTGTGGGTCAGCACCGCACCCTTGGGTCGGCCCGTGGTGCCGGAGGTGTACATGATCAACGCGGGTGAGTCGTCCGGGATGTCGACGGCAGGCGCGTCGGCACCCGGCTCGGCGAGCAGTGCCTCGTAGTCCAGGGCGCCGTCCGGATCGGCATCGTCGGTCCGGTCATCCGAGCCCGCGACGATCACCGTGGCCAGGCTGGCGTCCACGTCACGCACCCCGGACGCCATGGCAGCCAGGACCGATTCGGTGATCATGACGCGGGCCTGGCAGTCGGAGACCAGGTAGGCGATCTCCGACGGCGTCATCCGGAAGTTCACCGGCACCGCGATCGCCCCGAGCTTGCTGATCGCCAGGACCGACTCGATGAACTCGGTGCGGTTGAGCATCAGGATCAGTACCCGGTCGCCGAACTCGACGCCGCGCCGGTGCAGCGCCGCTGCCAGTGCGGTCACCCGGCGGTCGAGGTCACGCCAGGTGGTGGTGTGGCCGAGGAATCGCAACGCGGTGCTGTCGGGCTGCATCAACGCGTGCCGGGCCAGCTGGTTGGTCCAATTCTGGCGACGTGCCAGGTAGGGCTGCTCGGTCGCGGGGCCAGAAGGACCGGATGCAACGGTCAACGTCTCGTTCTCTCCATCTTGTGCGCAGGCGAAGGGTTGCGGGAGGCTGATATTTGATCAAACATTGTGTTGCCTGGGTCACACTATGGCCCCGGCGGCGTCGAGACAACCTCTTGCGCGCCCTCGTCACAACTCGCGGGAGGGGCCGCAGAAGTGAACACCCTCGCCCGCCTCGGTCTGACCGGAACAGTGCGGCGCGAACAACTCTCCGACGAGGTGGCGGCCCGGTTGCGGGCCGAGATCATGACCGGTGCGCTGCAGCCCGACACGTTCATCCGACTCGATGAGACCGCCGCGCGCCTGGGCGTGAGCATCACGCCGGTACGCGAGGCGCTACGCACGCTGCGCGGCGAGGGCATGGTCGAGTTGGAGCCGCACCGTGGCCATCGGGTGGTCCTGCTGACCCGGACCGATATCGAGGACATCTTCTGGCTGCAGTCGACGATCGCCGCGGAGTTGGCGGCCACCGCCACCGAGCGCATCACCGATCACGACATCGGCGAACTCGACCTGCTCAACAACCGGCTGGCCGCCGCGGTGCAACGTCGGGATCCCGACGAGATCGCCCGCGCCGAGCTCGCGTTCCACTGGACTTTCAACCAGTCCAGCGGACGGGTCAAGCTCGCGTGGTTCCTGCTGCACACCGCGCGCTATCTGCCTCCGCAGGTCTTCGCGACCGACCAGGCCTGGGGCGCCGGCGCCATCGCCGGGCACGCGAAGCTGATCGACGCGCTGCGCCGACGGGACGCGGACTCCGTTGTCGTGCTGACGAAGAGCCAGTTCACTGACGCCGCGTCGCGACTGATCGCCTGGCTGGACCAGGCCGGGCTGTGGGACTGAGGACCGAGCCTCACCCGCCGGCTACGTCGCCGCGAGCTGCTCGGCGCGTGCCTTGAGGTTGTCGGCCAGGTAGTCCAACGTGTCGCTGATGGCCTTCTTCACCATCGGCTTGGGGATCGGCAGTTTGGTCTCGACGTCGAGGTCGACGGTGAGCAGCGAGGCGGGACCCATGGCCACCACCGAGAACTTCTGTTCCTGCTTGTCGAAGTGGTCGCCCTGCTGCAGCACCGTGAAGATCTGGTTCTCGCCGGGGTAGTACACGGCGGAGATGAACGTCCCCGCCTGACCCTGCACGGTCACGTCGAGCCGCAACTGACTGGGCCGGCCGTCGTCGTAGCGGGCCAGCACCCAGCAGCCCTTGATCTCCTCGTTCCACAGCGGGTAACTCTCGAAGTCGGCAACGATCGCCATGATCGACTCGGCCGTGGCTGCTACTTCGACCGTCTTGCTCACCAGAGGCATCAGCCGAGCATATCGAGCAGATCCCGGGCATTGCGGACGGCATTGCCGCCACCGTCATTGTTGAAGTACGCCAGCACATCCCGGCCCTGGGCGTCCCACTCCCGGATCCGCTCGGCCCACCACCGAAGGTCGTCCGGGCTGTACGAACCGCCGTAGAGCGCGTCCGGGTCGGGTCCGTGCAGTCGCACGTACACGAACTTCGCCGTCGCCTTGAGGATGCAGGGCAACCCGGCACCGCTCATCACGACGTACGCCACCCCGTGCTCCTCGAGCACGTCGTAGACCGCGGGGTGATCCCAGGACGGGTGGCGGAACTCGACAGCGACGGGGATGTGTGCCGGCATGGCGGCGAGGAACTGATCGAGCACCGCGTCGTCGCGCTCGTGGCCGGGATGCAGCTGCACCAGCATCGCTCCGCTACGGTCGCCGAGTTTCGCCCAGCCGCGCTCCAGACGCTCGATCCACACCTGCGGGGACTTCAGTCGGCGCGCATGGGTCAGGCCGCGGGCCGCCTTGACCGACATCGTGAAGCCCGGTTTCAGTTGGTCGCGCCACCGGGCGAACCCGCCGTCGCGCGGCCAGCGGTAGAAGCTGCCGTTGAGCTCGACGGTGTCGAACTCGGCGGCGTAGCGCTGCAGCCACCGCGACGCCGGCAATCCCGGTTCGTAGAGCACCCCGACCCAGTCCCGATAGGACCAGCCGGAGGTGCCGATGCGGATCGTCATCGGGGCTGGATACCCCATCGGGTTGGTTCTTGCCCGCCTCAGGTGGCGGCGACGTCGACCCCGAGTGGCGCGCTCTGCCGCACCGATTCGTCGCGGATCAGCCCGCGCAGCAGCGCGGTGCTGAACTCGACGGCGATCTCCTGGGCGGTCCGTCGGCCGTGCGGACGCAGCCACCGGTAGGACCCCAGCGTCATGCCGATGTATCCGAGTGCGAGCACGTGGGAGTCGCAGTCATAGAATTCGCCGCTGGCGATACCGCGGTCGATCACGTCGCGGACGTGCTCGTAGACTTGGGCTTCCTTCTCCCGGATGTACTCCACCTGCTCCTCGGTGAACCACTCGGTGATGTAGGGGCCCTCCTGGAAGTACACGGCGGCGCGTTCGATGTTGCTTGCGATGCCGACGAGCAGGCGCCGGGTGAAGTGATAAATGGTCTCCCGTGCCGACGCCGACGGGTCGTCGTGCAGCGCGTCGACGGTGAAGTCCGCGGCACCTTTGTAGATGTCGTAGAGGATCAGCGCCTTGCTGGCGTAGTAGTGGTACACCGTGGCCTTGTTCAGACCGACCGCTTCTGCCACGTCGTCCATCCGGGTGCCGTGGTAGCCGCGCGCGGCGAACAACTTGGTGGCGACCGCCAACAACTCCTCGCGCCGGGACATCCCGTTGGTGGTGACAGCTTCAGACATGGCGACTCACTATAGGCAGGCCCCGGACCACTCCAGGGTCGACTAACTGGTTGGTGCAGTGTAGGCCGTTACTGTGTTGTCGCGGGGGCAGCCGGTCTAGACTCCAGCCAGACAAATGGGAGGTATCGCGGTGGACCCGAATCCCGATTACGACGCAAGCGACGAGCTGGAGTACGGCATCAACTGGTTCGCCTGGATCCTGCGCGGTGTGTACCCGCCACCCGCCTACCCGCCGGTCTGATCCACCCGGTCGCTGCGCCGGAGCCGGTGCTCGAGCACCCACGTTCGGGTGCGGCGGGCCACGTCGTCGACCTCGGTTCGTCCCACCCGCACCGCGACTGACACCCGCTCCCGCACCTCGCCGCGCCAGTCCCGCTCGGGCACCGGTTCGCGGTCGGGCGGCCATTCGATGGGCGGTTCGGCCGTGACGATCACCGGCTGCAGCATCAGTGGTCGGGAGTCCTCGCCGTAGCACTCGCCGCATTTGCGGCAACGCACCTCGTAGCGCAGGGCGCCCTCAGCTCCTGTCTCGATGAAGACGTAGTCCGCCACCGACACGCACCGCGGACAGCGTGCGAGCCCTCGTTCGACCACCTTGCTCATACCGACATCGTGGGGCCCGCACGGCGCGCTGCGTACCGGCAGGGAGATGTCGATGCCGGATCGGTGCCGTTTCGAGATCAGCGCCGGTTCAGTCGTGTTGGCCGTTACTGCCGTTGCCGTCGGATCCGTCACCACCGTCGCCGGGAGTACCGGTGGAGCCGTACCCGCCGTCCACACCGTCACGGGCGCCGCCGTCACCACCCGCACCACCACGGCCCAGGATCCTTCCTCACCGATACCGCCCTCACCCCCGTCGCCGTCGCCGAACACCTCACCGGCATCACCACCGTCGCCGCCCTCGGCGACACCGATCACCGCGTCCGCGCTGGCGTCCCCGCCCTCACCGCCGTCACCGGCCAGATCGCCCCCGTCGCCGCCATCACCACCGGCCCCGGCATACGGG
>NZ_JBAUJR010000436.1:0-26328 GCF_049683935.1 Mycobacterium sp.
GCCGACAAGCCGGAGGCCCAGGCGGCCGAGCCGCTCGCCGAGTGGGAGCAGGAGCGGTTGGCGGGTGCGACCACCGCCGCCGCTACACCGGAAGCTGCCCCGGCCGAGGCTGCTGCCGCCGCCGAACCCACTTCCTGAAACTCGTAGCGAAAGGCTGACATGGCTAACTACACAGCCGCCGACGTCAAGCGTCTCCGGGAGCTGACCGGCGCCGGAATGATGGACTCGAAGAACGCGCTCGTCGACGCTGACGGCGACTTCGACAAGGCCGTCGAACTGCTCCGCATCAAGGGCGCCAAGGACGTCGGCAAGCGCGCTGAGCGTGCGACCGCCGAGGGCCTGGTCGCGGCCAAGGACGGAGCTCTCATCGAGCTCAACTCCGAGACCGACTTCGTCGCCAAGAACGCGGAGTTCCAGTCGGTCGCCGATCAGATCGTGGCGGCCGCGGCCGCTGCGAAGGCAACCGATGTCGACGCCCTCAAGGCCGCGAAAGTCGGCGACACCACGGTCGAGCAGACCATCGCCGACCTGTCGGCGAAGATCGGCGAGAAGCTCGAACTGCGCCGTGCCACCTACTTCGACGGCACGGTCGAGGTCTACCTGCACAAGCGGGCGGCAGACCTGCCTCCCGCGGTGGGTGTGCTGGTCGAATACTCCGGCGCCGACGCGGACAAGGCCAAGGCGGCGGCCCACGCGGTAGCACTGCAGATCGCCGCGCTCAAGGCCAAGTACCTCACCCGCGAGGACGTGCCCGAGGAGACCGTCGCCAATGAGCGGCGCATCGCCGAGGAGACGGCCCGCAATGAGGGCAAGCCCGAGCAGGCGTTGTCCAAGATCGTCGACGGACGCGTGACCGGTTTCTACAAGGACGTCGTGCTGCTGGATCAGCCGTCGGTGTCCGACAACAAGAAGACGGTCAAGGCCCTGCTCGACGAGGCCGGCGTGACCGTGACGCGGTTCGCCCGTTTCGAGGTCGGCCAGGCCTAGCCCGGTCGCTGTCTCACCCGAGGCCCCCGAGACTCCGGTCTCGGGGGCCTCGTGTTTGGCCGGACCTGATCGATCATCCACCCCGGTACGCTTTGGTACCGTCGGCCTATGGACCGTATTCACGCCTTCGGCGAACCATTCTCCGGAGATGCCCTGGGTGACCTCGATGCCGTCGGCCTGGTCGACGCACTCCGCTCCGGGACGGTGTCGGCACGTGAGGTCGTCGACGCCGCGATCGCCCGGGCCGAGTCGGTCAACCCGGCCCTGAACGGTCTGGCATACGAGGCGTTCGACAGGGCGCGGGCGCGCACCGAACTTCGTCGGCCGTACGGCGGATTCTTCGACGGTGTGCCGTCGTTCCTCAAGGACAACGTCGCCGTCGCCGGAATGCCGACGATGGACGGCACCGACGCCTGGGATCCGCGCCCCGCCGATTCCGACGGTGACTTCGCGCGTGCGTACCTGGGAACCGGATTGGTTCCGCTGGGCAAGACCCAACTCTCGGAGTTCGGCTTCAGTGCGTCGGCGGAACACCCACGGCTGGGGCCGGTGCGTAATCCGTGGAACACCGAGCACACCGCGGGTGCGTCATCGTCGGGGTCGGCGGCGTTCGTGGCGGCTGGGGTGGTGCCGATCGCACACGCCAACGACGGGGGCGGATCGATCCGAATCCCCGCGGCCTGCAACGGATTGGTGGGACTCAAACCATCGCGCGGCCGGTTGCCACTCGACAAGGACATGCGGCAGATGCCGGTGCGCATCGTGCACAACGGTGTGGTCACCCGCTCCGTACGTGACACCGCCGCGTTCTATCGGGAAATGGAACGGGTGGCCGCCAATCCGAAGTTGCCGCCGATCGGTGACATCACCGGACCCGGCAAGCAGCGCCTGCGCATTGCCGTCTGCACGCAGTCCATCGCGCGCGAAGCGAGTCCCGAGGTCAGCGAGTTGACGTTCAAGACCTCTGCACTTCTCGAAGAACTCGGGCATCGGGTGACCGTGATCGACAACCCCGTACCGCCACGTTTCAAGGACGACTTCCTGCTGTACTGGGCACTGCTCGCGTTCGCTCTGGTGAAGGGTGGTCGCCGCACCTTCGGGGAGAGTTTCGACCGGAGCAAGCTCGACAACCTGACCCTCGGCCTCGAAAAGCACGCTGCGCGTAACCTGCACCGGCTGCCGTTGGCGATCGCCCGGTTGGCCCGGGTGCGACGGATCACGTCGCGGATGTCGGCCGACCACGACGTGCTGTTGACACCGACGCTGGCCGAGGTGACACCACGGATCGGCCATCTCGATCCGACAGGCGATTACCAACAGATCGTCGACCGTCTCATCGAGTGGGTGGCGTTCACTCCACTGCAGAATGTGACCGGGGATCCGGCGATCTCGTTGCCGCTGGCCGAATCTGCATCCGGGTTGCCGGTCGGCATGATGTTCTCGGCGCAGCTCGGTCAGGACGCCCGCCTTCTGGAGCTCGCCTACGAGCTCGAGGAGGCCCGGCCCTGGTCCCGCATTCAGGGCTGACGCCGGCGGTGATCTTGATCGACGACGAAATCCGTTGCGGGCAAGACACATCGCCGTAACGGGACAGGCTGCGTGTTAACAGCGCCGACACTGCACGTGGTGGCCGGCGAAACGTTGCGCTCGCACCATCGCTGTCGTGGAGACCAGTCAGGTCAACAACGAGCCCACACCCGTCCGATCAACGCAGATCCCTACCGGCACCGGCAACACGTTCGCGTGCCTCGTCCGGTTTGCGCTGGCCAATATCCGGCGCCGGCCAGAACGGTTCACCCTGTCCGTCCTCGGCATCGCGCTGGCGATCGCGTGCGTGACCATCGTGAGAACGATCTCGGCCAGTTTTGCCATCACGGGCGAGGATTCGGTGGCAGAGGTGCTCGGTGGCGCCCAGTTGTGGGTGGTGTCCGCAGCCGGTGTCCATTACGACCCCGCAGCGCAGGCGTTGATTGCCGACGGACCCGCGCCGGTGATCACCCTCCCTGACGGCTGGGACGGTACCCGGGTGCTCTCGGGGGTCGTCGATCTGGACGGCCACTCGGTGTCGCTGCGGGGAAGTGACCAAATCGCCGGCGGCGAAGCTGTTCTGGGCGCGGCGCTCGCTGATCGACTGGGTGTCGGGACGGGCGAGAATCTGACGGTGGGTGGGCAGGTTCTGCGCATCGGGATCAACGGCGACGGGCAGTCGATGACAGTGCCGACACCGGTCGCACAGTCTGTAGTCGGCGCCAACGGGTGGTGGCTGGTGTCCGCGCCGCGGGGCGCCGAACAGCGTCGCGATCTCGCCCCGGCCTTCGGCGACGCGGTGGATCTGCCGGCCACCCCGGACCCGTCTGTGAACCCGGATCCCGAGGGGGCGGGGCTGATCTACGACACCGTCGGGGGTTCAGGACCGCTGACGTTCGAGCAGAAGTTCTCGGCGCTGTTCTCCGGCAAGGTGACGAGTTCGACCCTCGGTCTGATCTCCACGATCGGACTCGGCCTGGGATTTGTGATCGCGGTGTCCTCGTTCCTGGCGGCGGTGACCGAACGGCGTCGCGAATTCGGCATCATGTCGAGCATCGGCCTCGCCGACGAAGTGTTGTACTTCTTCCTGGTCGAGTCGGCGATCGTGTTCCTTGCCGCATACCTCGTCGGCGTGCTGATGGCCGGTATTGCTGTGGCGCTGGTGATCCCCGGCATCGCCACCGTGACGGCTTGGGCGCAGGGTGCTGCGGTCACGGCGATGTTCCTGCCCGCGATGGCCATCGTCGGTGCGCTGGTGCCGGTGCACCGGTTGTTGCAGGAACGGCCAGTGGCGCTGCTGGAGGCACGGTGATGAGCGCGTGCGCGAGGAACGGGCAGTCATGATCAGCAAGGGCCTGACCTACGGGTGGATGTCCGCGCGGCGCCGGATGCGGGAGATGGTGCTGCCCGTCGTCACCACCGCCACGGGAGCCTTCCTGGTGGTGCTGGTGTTCGGGATGTCGGTGGGAATCAGCGCGCAGTCCGCATCGCTGGGCCACGCCGACGAGATCAACCGCGCGGTCACGCTGATCGCGGTGACGGTCCTGCTGGTCGGCGTGGTGGAAGTGGCCGTGGCCACCACGCGCACCGTCGCTCACCGCACCCGCGAACTCGGGGTACTCAGCGCCAACGGGGTGCCCCGCGGACCCGTGGTGGCGGCGCTGCTCGTCGAACCCGCCGTTGCGGCGGTGCTCGGTGCGCTACTCGGTGCGGCGCTGGCGATCGGGTCCGGGATATTGCTGGCGGCACTGGGTTTCGTCGCCACCGGCATCTCCTACAGCGGAATGGCCGCCGGAGTGGTGATCGCCGTCGGCGTCAGCATCGCCGCGGCGCTCGCCACCAGCGTTGTGCCCACCTGGAACGCGGTGTCGCGTCCACCCATCCGATCCCTGACAGCGGGAGGTTAGACCGCACATGACCGCATTGCACGAAACCACCGAATCAACCGACGCCACACCTGCGATCGACACCGAGCTCTCACCCAGACCGGTGATCGAGATCAGCGATGTCTGGAAGTTGCACAAGCTCGGCGACGAGGTGGTCAAAGCGCTCGTCGCGGCCGAACTGACGGTGATGCCGGGCGAATTCGTGTGTCTGATGGGCCCCAGCGGCAGCGGAAAGTCCACGCTGCTCAACATCATCGGTGGGTTGGATAGGCCGACCAAGGGCACCGTCAGGCTCGCCGGCAGGGACACCGCACAGCTCTCGGAGAGTCAGTTCGCCGCCCTTCGGCACGACACCATCGGCTTCATCTTCCAGAGTTACAACCTGATCCCGTTCCTGTCGGCCGTCGAGAATGTCGAACTGCCACTGATGTTCGAACCCTACGACCGCAAGGCGCTGCGCCGGCGCGCGACCGACCTCCTCGACCTGGTGGGATTGAGCCACCGGGTGCATCATCAACCGACCAAGATGTCGGGGGGAGAGCAGCAGCGGACCGCGATCGCGCGGTCGCTGATCAGCAACCCGACCCTCGTGCTGGCCGACGAACCCACCGCCAACCTCGACCACCGCACCGGCGAGACGGTGGTGCGGATGCTGCGCGACCTGTGCTCGACCATGGGAGTCACCGTGGTCGCGAGCACCCACGATTCCACGGTGGCCGATGAAGCGAGCCGTGTCGTCCGGATGAAAGACGGACAAATCATCAACTGACCCAATCATTCTGGGTTACTTAGCCACCGGAGAATCGATGACCCAAGAACTCGACGCCGTGCGGACGTCGGACCGCGACAAGCTGATGACCACCGAGCTTGTCCCCGAGCAGATTCTGCCCAAGGTGATGAGCACCTTCGGCCTGACGGCCGCCTACGTCTTCATCATCTGCTGGGTCACCGGCTCGTCGATCATGGCCGCGGGTGGTTGGACCGCCATCCCGATGTGGGTGCTGGGCATTTTGACCTTCCTGGTCCCGGCCGGAATGGCCGTCGTCGAACTCGGCAACCTCTGGCCCGGTCAAGGCGGTGTGTACATCTGGGCCTACCGGACGATGGGCGAGAAATGGGGCTTCATCGGTGGCTATCTGTCGTGGGTGCCGGTGATCCTGAATGCGGCGTCGTCGCCGGCGGTGGTGCTGCAGTTCCTGCTCTTGGCGTTCCACACCGAACTGGGGCTGACGACGAGCATCGTCCTGCAGCTGGTGATTCTATGGACGGTGATCGGGTTGGCGCTGGCCAAACTCGCCGCCAACCAGAAGATCATGAACGTCGTCTTCGTGGTGTACGGCGTTCTGACGTTGACGATCTTCATCTGTGGTCTGCTCTTCGCGGTCGAGAACGGCTCGGCCACCCCGTTCAGCTGGGCGGAGGCCACGATCCCCAACTTCGCGGTCGCGGGATTCCTGTATGGGACCGTGCTGCTGTACCTGCTCGGCGTCGAGACGCCGTACAACATGGGCGCGGAGTTCCTGTCGGTGCGCAGGAGCGGGCCGCGGATGATCCTGTGGGGTTCCACAGCACTGGTGGCCATCTACCTGCTGACCACACTCGGCACGATGATGGCCCTTCCGGGCGACGAGATCGACCCGGTGACCGGTGTGATCGGAATGCTCGACGTGGCAGGTTTCCCGGGATTGATGGAGATCTGTGCGGTGGTGCTGGCCGGGATCATCATCGTGGCGCTGATGACCTATCAGGTGGCGTACTCGCGGCTGATCTTCGTCTCCGGTCTGGAGCGTCACCTGCCGCGGATCTTCACCCACCTCAACCCGCGCACCCGTAACCCCGTGTCCGCCATTCTGATCCAGGGTGTCATCTCGTCGCTGATCCTGATCGGGCTGTACTCGCAGAGCAGCATGGCCAACGTGACGATCTACCTGCAGGGTGGGTTGAGCACCGTCTGGCTGCTCTCCGGCTTCTTCTTCCTGATCCCGTTGGTCGTCGCACGCCGGAAATACGCGGATCGGTACGTCAACGAGAAGTTCTGGCGCATCCCGGGCGGCATGGTCGGCGTGTGGACCGTGGTGATCGTCGGCTCGGTCGGAACCGTCGGGGGCATCTACTACTCGTTCGTCACCCCGTGGATCGACGTGCCGCAGGCCACCTGGATGACGTGGGTCGGCGGCATCAGCCTGGGCATGTTCGCCCTCGGCTTGGTCGTGTACATCTTCGGGCGCCGGTCGGCGCACAAGACCAGTCAGGAAGATTCGCTGGCACACCTGGCGGTGTTCGACCTCACCAAAACCGATACGGAGGAACCCACGAAATGACCATGGACAGCACGGTTCTGAGCGAGCCGGGCACGGGTGATTCAGTCCGCTATCCTCTGGACCCGCTCTCGGGCTCAGAGATCGAGTCCGCGGCCCGGATCATTTCCGGATCCGAATACGGCACCCCCACCTTGAAGTTCGTGATGATCCAGCTCGCGGAACCGGACAAGAACGCCCAGCTGACATTCGATCCCGCGATCCCGGTTCCCCGGCGGGCGTTCGTCACCATGTACGACGCCGCGGCGAAGATGATCTACGAGGCTGTGGTGGACGTCCTTGCGGGCACCGTCGACGCCTGGACGGCCATTCCGGGGCGGTTCCCGTCCTACCTCGTCGAGCACATGATCGGGGTGGAGGAGAAGGTGCGGGAGGACCCGCGCTGGCAGGAGGCGATGCGCAAACGGGGTGTCACCGACTTCAGCCTCGCGATGATCGACCCGTGGCCGGCCGGCTACTACGGCGCACAGGACCACTACGACAATTCGGCTCTGGTCTGCCGGCCGTTGACGTTCATGCGGGCGGCACCGTCGGAGCACGGGTACGCGCGGCCGGTCGAGGGTCTGATCGTCACCTTCGACCTCGATGCGATGGAGGTCATCGACATCGAGGATCACGGGGTGGTGCCGCTGCCGCCGACGGCGGGAAACTACTCCGAGGAGTTCATGTTCGACCCGAACAACCGGCCGGCGTTCAGCGAATTCCGTTCCGACGTCAAGCCGATCGAGATCACCCAGCCCGACGGCCCGAGTTTCACCGTCGACGGGTGGCAGGTGCGATGGCAGAAGTGGGCCATGCGGATCGGGTTCAACCCGCGCGAGGGCATCACGCTGCACGAGGTCTCCTACACCGACCGGGGTGAGACCCGGCCCATCATGTACCGGGCGTCGCTCTCGGAGATGGTGGTGCCCTACGGCGACAGCTCGCCGACCCACTGGAACAAGAACGTCTTCGACATGGGCGAGGTCGGCATGGGGTTCTCGGCCAACCCACTACGGCTCGGCTGTGACTGTCTCGGCGAGATCCACTACTTCGACGGCACGGTCAACGACTCCGACGGCAACGCGGTGGTCATCCCCAACGCGATCTGCATGCACGAGGAGGACTACGGAATCTCCTGGAAGCACACCGACTTCCGGACCGAGGAGGTCGAGGTGCGGCGGTCCCGGCGCCTGGTGATCTCGATGATCTGTACCGTCGGCAACTACGAGTACGGCTTCTTCTGGTACTTCTACAACGATGCCTCCATCGAGGTCGAGGTCAAGCTCTCGGGAGTGCTGACCACCGGGGCGATCGAAGACGGCGAGCAGCCGCGATGGGGCAAGATGGTCGCCCCTGGAATCTACGGACCCAACCACCAGCACTTCTTCAATTTCCGGCTGGACATGAGCATCGACGGTCCGGGAAACACTGTCTACGAGGTGGACTCGATCCCGGAGCCGGACCCGGCACGCAATCCGCACCACAACGCCTGGATCACCCAGGACACCATGGTCGCTTCCGAGTCCGACGGTGCGCGGGACTGGAACTGGTCGACCGGCAGGTACTGGAAGGTCGCGAACCCGTCGAAGATCAACGAGTTGGGGCAACCGGTGGCCTACAAGCTCACCCCCAAGGAAGTGGTGCCGGTGATGGTGCAGGAGGGATCCCACATCTACGACCGGGCCCGGTTCGTCCAGCACAACCTGTGGGTGACGAAGTACGACCCGGCGGAGAGATTCGCGGCGGGCGACTACATGTACCAGTCAGCGGATGTCCAGGGGCTTCCGGAGTTCATCGCCGACGACGCACCGCTGGAGGACACCGATGTGGTGCTCTGGTACACCGTCGGCGCCCACCACGTGGTGCGGCCCGAGGACTGGCCGGTGATGCCCTGCGCCTACACCGGATTCCACCTCAAGCCGGTGGGCTTCTTCGACGGGAACCCGGCCCTCGACATCCCGCCGTCGCCGCCGAAGGCATGCCACCAGCACTGAGCGCCGGCGCGTCTCTACAGTGAGAGGTTGTGAATGAAGGTGGTGCACTCCATCCCGGAGACACGCTGACAACCGCCTCTCTGAGCCTGTGTGTCGGCGGTCTGCTGCAGACGTGGACCGAACCCGGGGGTCCACGGCTGTGGTCGGTGCCGGAAGCGCAGGGGTTGCATTCCATTCAGGGCACGGGCGTCATCGGCCGATCCCTTCGTGCGCCCAGGCGATTTCGTGAGACTGCCCTGCTCTCCGAGAGCACCGGGACATTGCTGCTCCAACCTAGGTTTCCGACACGCACCGAGGACGGCGGCCTGCGATTCGAGGCCAAGGCGTTGCGCGTCGCCCCGGCTACGGAGCTACCCACCTCAACACACGACGACGTTCGAGCGCTTCTCGTCCAGAGCATCACGCACTGCCTGAGCAGTGGGGAATTCTTCGCCGTCGAACGGGGCGGCTGGGACGCCCCGGCCGAACCGTTCTGTCTTTTCATCCTGCTGCCCGAAGACGACGGGTCGATCAGCGTGATCGAGACCGCGCCGCCGCCTGACTCGTCGGAGACCTGGCAGCCACACATCGTTGCGGGCCACGACAGGACGAGCATCGGCACCCCGGCATCGGCGACCTCGATCGACGCGGCGCCCTCGATCATGATGGCGGCGATCGAGACGTGGGGGCTGACGCCCTGGGATCTGGCACTCACCTTCGGTAAACGTGCTCCGTGAGCCACCTGCTCGGTGTCATTCTCCGAATCGCGGTGTGCGGCGGCACAGAGGGTCCAACGATCCGCGGATCAATCGTCCGTGACTACGGCAGTTGCCGGTAGAAGATCATCCCGCCATGGTGGAGTTCGGTATCGGTGACGAAGGTGCCCTCGGCCGTGAAGCCGGTGTCGTCCCAGTAGTCGATGTGGTTGTCGCGCACTTCGTATCGTCCGGTGTACGCGCTCGTGCGCCCGGCTCTGGCTTCGTCGTAGCGGCCGGTGGGCAGCAGTTCCTGTCGGATTCGACCATCAGCTGTCACCCACATCCCCACGTAGGGGTGCTCGGTGGCGGCGTGCTGCCGAACTGAGGTGAGGTCGCTCGGGCTCGGACTGGCCGCAGGTACCGATTGGCAGGCCGCGGTGACCAGCATCGCGCAGGCCACGATCACCGACGCTCCGAAGCGCCGGTGGACCGAGGCGCGACGGTGAGCACACACCGCGATGGAGCCGGGAAGGGGATGGGACATAGCTGCTCCTGTGGTCGGTGGGGGACTGCGACGTCGGTCATGCCGGGTTCACCCGTTGCAGCAGTTCGTCGAGCGCCACGAGGTCCAGATACGCCGTCACGCGCACCACCCGTTCGTCACGCATCGTCATCACCCAGGCGTAGCTGTTGATGTACGGGAGGCCATCACGTGCGGTCGCGGTGCCCTGCCAGAGGGCCACGACGACATCGTCTGTGGTGATCAATTCCCGTACGTCGGCCTGGATAGGGCCGGTGACGCGGGTTTGGACGGGACCCGCGCCGTCGCGGAGGAACTCGGATCGGCTCGTGTAGGTCGTCGGGTCCACCGCTCGCGCCACCGTCCACTGCACGTCCTCGGACAGAATCGAGAAAAAGCTGTTCTCATCGCTGACGCCCAGTGCGAAGGCGTCGCGCACCACCTGGGCGTTGCGTTGCTCCTGGCCGGTGCGGGTGAGGTCTTCGGCGTTGCTTGTCGCGCTGGTACCGATCGTCAGCAGTGCCACCAGGACGGCGGCGATCACCATCGTGACTACTCGTGGTCTTCTCCGGAGGAAAGCACATGTCATGCAGCCGAACGTAGAGACGTGGACGCGATTGTGGGAGGGTGCAGTCCTCCCTGGCACGTATCTCGCCGGTGCCCACAGGGTGCTCGAGGGGAATGTTGAGCGCTGAATGTCGTTGATCAATAACGGCACTATCGGTGCAGTGTGGCTGACAACCTCAGCCCGTTCGATCCCGAATCGAGGAGTCGGTCTACCCATGGCGAGCACAGTGCGGGACGTGACGATACCGCGCGGGACAACATATCTCGCGGGCCAGGAGCATCTGCCGGAGAACTTCGCCGACGATGGCAGGCACGCCGCCATCGTCATCTCCACACCGGGCAGCAGCGTCAAGGAGCAGATCGGCGCGGTGTACGGATCACGGCTGGCGGACCTCGGTTTCGTCGCCGTGGCGTCTGACCCGGCTTTTCAGGGTCAGAGTGGCGGACAGCCACGGGACCTCGAGGATCCCTATGCGCGGGCCGACGACATCCGGTATGCGGTCGATCACCTGATCGGGCAAAACCACGTCGACGAGGCCCGGATCGGAATCCTGGGCATCTGTGCGGGAGGCGGATACGCGGTGCACACGGCCATGACCGATCACCGACTGCGCGCTGTGGCCACGGTGGTTCCCGTCAACATCGGTCGGGCATTCCGCGATGCGGCGACGGCTACGCCGGATGGTGTGGCTTCGGCGCTGGACTCGGTCGCGCAGCAACGTACCGTCGCGGCCCGGGGCGGTGAGGAGGTCCGCGCTCACTGGCTTCCCGACTCTCCCGAACAAGCTGTTGCGCAGGGCATTTCGGACCCTGACGTCTTGGATGCGATCCGGTTCTATCGGACCTCACGAGGATTCAACATGCACAGCACCAATCGCCGCTTGTCTCGCAGCGACGCGTTGCTTCTCGGTTTCGACGTTTTCCACCTTGCCGACACGCTGCTCACCCAACCACTGCAGGTCATCGTGGGTGGCCGCGTCGGTACGACCGGCTCGTACACCGACGGCATGGCGCTGGCGGAGGCAGCGCCGAATACGCAGGATGTCCTCGTCATCGACGGCGCCGGCCACTACGACCTGTACGACGACCCGGCGTACGTCGACCAGGCAGTGCGGCAACTGGGTACGTTCTTCACCGAGCACCTCGGGATGAGGTAGCGGGGGTCTGGCGATCCCTGGCTGGCGCCCCCGGTCCGTGGTCACAATGGACGCATGGACCAGGGGCAGTTGGCCGATTTCCTACGCAGTCTACGCGAAGCGCTGACCCCACAAGACGTGGGGCTGCCTCAGGGGCCTCGTCGGCGAACCACCGGGTTGCGCCGCGAGGAGGTCGCGGCACTGGCCACGATCTCGACCGACTACTACTGCCGAATGGAGCAACGGCGGGCACCACAACCGTCGAAAGAGGTGGTGGCCTCCCTCGCGCGTGCCCTGCGACTGTCTGTGGACGAACGCGATCACCTGTTCCGGTTGGCGGGCCACAACGCCCCGGCGCGCACCGTGATCGGCGAGCACGTCAGCCCGGCCACGATGCGGATCCTCGATCGGCTGCAGGACACCCCGGCGCAGGTGGTGTCGGCGCTCGGCGAGGCGTTGGTGCAGACGCCCGCGGCGCGCGCCCTCCTCGGTGACCAGACGTCCTATCAGGGTTTTGCGCGCAGCGTGGTGTACCGGTGGTTCACCGATGACAATGCTCGCGCGATGTATCCGGAAGACGATCACCTCGGGATCGCGCAGTGCTTCGTCGCCGGCACCCGGGTGGCCTACGTGCGTGACGGTGCCGGTTCACGGGCGGCCCAGTACGTTGATGCGCTGTTGAGCTGCAGCGCCGAGTTCGCCGAGTTGTGGAAGCAGCACGATGTCGCGCACCGCCATGAGCTCACCAAGCGCATTCTTCATCCGAAGCTGGGTCTTCTCGAACTTCAGTGTCAGGCACTCCTCGACCCGGTGCAGCTGCACTCGCTGCTGGTGTTCACAGCCGAGCCGGGATCACCCAGTCACACCAAGCTGGCCGCACTCGGTGCGGACCCGGACTCCTACCTGCGCGACCGTCGCGAGCTGTCGCACGATGCCCGATTCACGACCGCCGACCTGATCACGGCCGAGGGCCGGTTGTAGCGAACCCCGCAACCGTCAGTGACCCCCGGGTCGGGGAGGGACCGGCAGTCAGCGGATAACCACCCCCTGAATGTGATTCGTGGGAGCTGACACCGTGGGAGACATCGAGCCGACAACACACTGAGGAGAACTTGATGGCGCGCAGAGCGGACGTGGTCGTGCCCGACCTGACAGGCAGGTTGGTGGTGTTGACCGGAGGCAGCGACGGTGTCGGTTTCGGGTTGGCGGGCCGGCTGGCCGCCGCCGGTGCCGAGGTCATCCTTCCGGTCCGCAACCCGGAGAAGGGCCGCAACGCGGTCGACCGCATCAACGTCGCCGTACCCGGTTCGCGCGTCAGCATCAGGCGACTGGACCTGTCGTCACTGCAGTCGGTGGCCGACCTCGCCGGCGCGATGGTCACCGAGGGCCGGCCGATTCACGTATTGATCAACAACGCCGGGGTGATGAACCCACCTGAGCGACAGACCACTGTCGACGGATTCGAACTGCAGTGGGGCACCAACCATCTCGGTCACTTCGCGCTCACCGCCCGGCTGATGCCGTTGTTGACCGCGGGCGGGGCCCGGGTCACGACACAGTCCAGCATCGCGGCACGCTCGAACGCCGTCAACTGGGACGATCCCAACTTCGAGAAGTCCTACTCGGTGGGCAAGGCATACAGCCAGTCCAAGATCGCCAACCTGATGTTCGGTCTGGAGCTGAACCGCCGCAGTGCGCAGGCCGGCTGGGGCATCACCAGCAACGTCTCCCACCCGGGCGTCACCGCCACCAATCTGCTGGCAGCCCAACCGCACATGGGCCGCTCCCGCGACACGATGTCGGTTCGTCTGATCCGATCGTTCGCGCGCATGGGGGTCTTCACCCAAACCGTCGACCAAGGGCTTCTGCCTGCCCTGTACGCGGCGACCAATCCAGACGCCGACGGTGGAAAGTTTTACGGGCCCAGAGGGTTCCAGCACACGGCGGGAGCGCCCGCCGAGCAGGAGGTCTACGAGCCGGCGAGGGATATGGCCGATGCCGCCCGGCTCTGGGAGCTGTCCGAGCGGCTCGTCGGGCTGCGCTTCGCGATGCGGTAGGTGGTGGGGATGCCGAGTTCGGTGCGGCAGAGACCCCGCTCACCCGCCGGGACCAACAGCCCGCGGTCGCAGGCGGCCGGGCTTCTCACGTCGGCCAACAGCTGGCTCGGCGTCTCCCTCGTCGCGATCCTGTGCGTGAGCGGATTGCACTTCTGTCTGTACATCGCCCTCGCCTACATAGCGCCTCTCCTCGGCGGAGACCTCGAACGGTGGAACGGCAACTTCCTGCCGGGCTTGTTCAGTGCGGAGAACCCGGGCGCGACGGGTTCGATCGGCCTGCACTTCGTGACCGGCGC
This sequence comes from Mycobacterium sp., assembly GCF_049683935.1. Taxonomy (GTDB): domain Bacteria; phylum Actinomycetota; class Actinomycetes; order Mycobacteriales; family Mycobacteriaceae; genus Mycobacterium. The sequence continues at coordinate 13,948 of NZ_JBAUJR010000436.1, forward strand.
GGTGGTGATGGTGCTCGGCTGCGTTCAACTGTTGGGCGTCGTGCGCGCGAGGTGGCCGGGAATCCATCGGTGGATCGGGCGGTGCTATGTGGTGCTGGCCCTGCTGACCGCACTCGGTGGGCTCGGCTTCATCGTGCTGCAGGGCACGGTCGGTGCCGGCGCGATGAATGTCGGGTTCGGGTTGTACGGAATTCTGATGGTGGTGGCGGCCATCCAGACGTTCCGCCGCGCACGCGCGGGTGACTTTCGCGCACATCGCACCTGGGCCATCCGGTTGTTCGCCCTCGTGATCGCATCCTGGCTCTATCGGTTGGAGTACGGACTGTCGGGCCTGCTGGACTGGGGCGGTCGCACGCCGGATTTTCGCGGGTGGTTCGACGTCGTGATGACTTTCTTCTTCTACCTTCCCAACCTCGCGGTCGCAGAACTCTACGTGCGCGCCCAACGGTCCGACAGCTCAATCACTCTGCGCCTCAACGCATTTGTGGCACTCGCTCTGTCCACCGTCGTGGTCGCGGGAGGGGTTTACGCCCAGCTGTAACACCTGCTACTCTGTCTGTAACGATCCTTACAGACAGGAAGCATCGATGGCGCAGCCGACAACCAAGAAGCAGCGGCAGGGCGAGGACTCGCGCGAGCTCATCTTGGACTCGACGGAGCGACTGATGGGCACCCGCGGCTACGCCGCCACCTCGATCAGCGACATCTGCAAGGCATGTGGTCTTCCCGCAAGTTCCATCTACTGGCACTTCGGCTCCAAAGATGGTGTGCTCGCTGCAGTCATGGAGCGCGGAGCGGCGCGCTTCTTCGCCGCGATCCCGCGGCACGACGAGTCAGCGGACACCGGCATCCAACCCCAATTCGACGCAACGGCCCGACTGCTGGCTCAACACCCAGACTTCCTCCGGTTGTTCTTCATCCTGTCGCTGGAACGTCACGACGACCCGGCGGTCGAGAGGATCGTCCGGCGGGTGCGGGATACCGCTATCGACGGGTGGCGGAACGCAATCAGCACGCTGATGCCCGCCGACACGCCCTCGGCCAAGGCCGAGGACGTCATCGCCGAACTCACTGCACTGGCCGTTGCCGTCTCCGACGGGGTGTTCATCGCCGATCACCTAGAACCGGACTCCACCGACGTGGAACGGATGTACCGGCGACTGTTGCAAGCCGTCTCCGCGCTGCTACCAATACTTCTGGAGGAAAGTTGACATCAACACCGGCTACCACGAGGACCGCGGTGATCACGGGTGCGAACACAGGTCTTGGCCTTGAATGTGCGCGGAGCCTGCTGGCGGCCGATGAAAGCTGGCACCTGGTTCTGGCGGTGCGCGATCCGGCACGCGGTGCCGAAGCGGTAGCCGAACTCGGTGCGCGACAACGCTGTACGGTGCTGCCGCTCGATCTCGCTTCCCTGGCGTCGGTCGGTGGGTTCAGAGAACGTCTGCAGGCTGCCGGTGTCCCACCGTTGCGCGCGTTGGTGTGCAATGCAGGCCTCCAGGTGGTTGACGGCACTCAGTTGACCGCTGACGGCCTGGAAATGACATTCGGGGTTAATCACCTGGGACACTTCGCCCTTGCGCGCGGCTTGCTCGACACGCTGGAAGCGCCGGCCAGGATCGTGGTGGTCAGCAGCGGAACACACGATCCGGACAAGTTCACCGGTATGCCCCACCCGCAGTACACCTCCGCCGAAGAACTCGCACACCCCTCGGCAGATGATCCAGCCGACGGTCGTCGCCGCTACACCACGTCCAAGCTGTGCAATGTGCTCTTCGCCTACGAGTTGGATCGAAAGCTCGGGCAGGGCGCGCAGGGTGTCACGGTGACCAGCTTCGACCCCGGTCTGATGCCGGGTTCCGGTTTGGCGCGCGACTATTCACCGATCGGAAAGCTGGTCTGGAAGTATGTCATGCCCGTCCTGCGTGTGCTCCCGAACGTCAACAGCGCTCGTGCTTCGGGTAGACGCCTCGCGCGTCTTGTTCACGACCCCGCACTGGACGGTGTCACCGGCGCCTACTTCGAGGGAGCGAAGCCGATCCGCTCGTCGGTCGCGTCCTATGACCGGGCGTTGGCACACGACCTGTGGGGCGCCAGCGAGCGTCTGACTGAGAGCGTCTGCGCCTAGTATCCAACCCGTCGGTTCGGGACTATCCGAGGATGGCGAGCAGCCGGCGGAACTCCCGGCGCTGTGTGTCGGTGAGCGCAGACAGCACACGATCCTCGGCTGTATGGACGGCAGTCTCCAGGGTCGCCAACAGTGTGGTCCCGTCCCGCGTCAGCTGCGCGGGCAGTGAGCGCCCGGACGCTGCCGACGACGGTCGGCCCACCACACCGCGGGCTTCCAGGGACCGTAACACGACGTTCATCGCCTGCGGCGACACATTGAGGTCACGGGCGAGTTCGGCATTCGAACGGCCCGGGTACCGCGACAGAATGCGGATGCAGAGGTACTGCGAGAAAGACAGATTCAGCGGTTCCAGAGCCGATTCACAGACTTCGGCGCGCAGCGCGGACGCCACTCGGTACAGCAGGTAGCCCAGTGGCTCGTCGGTGTGCTCCGGCATGTCAATCATGTTGACATATATCAACCACGTTGATAAACCGGTGTGATGACAAACGAGAGCGACGAGATGTTCGAAGCCGCCTACCGCGGTGAGGTCAAAGAGCTGGGCGCCGGCAACCGGCCGCCATGGAGCATCGGCAGGACTCAGCCGGAGATCGCCGCGCTCATCGAGGCCGGCCGTTTTCACGGTGACGTGTTGGACGCCGGCTGCGGTGAAGCTGCTGTCTCGCTGGATCTGGCGGCCCGCGGGTTCACCACGGTCGGGTTGGATCAGTCGCCGACCGGGATCGCACTCGCGCGCAAAGAGGCCGCCCGTCTTGGCCTGGACAACGCAAGCTTCGAGGTCGCCGACATCAGCTCGTTCACCGGCTACGACGACCGCTTCGGCACCATCGTGGACAGCACGCTGTTCCATTCCATGCCGGTGGAGCTCCGCGAGGGCTATCAGAAGTCGATCGTGCGCGCCGCGGCGCCGGGCGCGGTCTATTTCGTGTTGGTGTTCGACGCGACCGGTATGCCCGCCGGCGGACCCGTGAACGCCGTCACCGAAGCCGAACTTCGCGCCGCGGTGTCGCCCTACTGGGAGATCGACGAAATCCGCCCCGCCCGCATCCACGCCGACATCCCCGCGGCGATGGACGCCGAGGCCTTCGCAGGGTCCGGAATCCGTGAGGAGGCCGACGGCCTCAAGTCGATGCCTGCCTGGTTGTTGTCGGCGCACCGCGGTTGAGCCCGCAGACTGCGCGCGCTCCTGTTCAAAGCGGTGCTTTCGATGTGACCCGCCTGCGTTGCTGGAATCGCAACGTCGGTGTGCTGGGAACGACCGCCCATGATTCTCGCGTATCGGCCTTACCGGTGTTGTCCACGCGTCTGCAGCCAGTGAGCTGGGCCAACGGAGCAGGCCCCCACACTCCCGGTCTCTGCCGGCGGCGCAGAAGCGGGCGGGATCTCTGTGGCAAATATCTGTACGCGCGGAGTATCCGAACTTTGCGCATTTTCCACCTTGGTGAATTCTGGCAAATCGGCTCCCACAAGCTGGATTACTGTGCCGTTGCATCGTTTGTGACGGGCGACTGCTAGTCCAGAATGGCAAACGTCGGATCGAGTAGTCTCCGGCAATGAGATCTCCAAAGAACTCGTAGGGCGCCATGGCCTTGCGGGTAATCGATGGGCAGCGTCAGAGCTATTCGGACGCTGCGTCCGTGAGCGCATCGCGTGCCGGTGGAGCTCTTCACACGGGTTCGCTGGGAACACTGATCAAATTTTCCACCGACCTGGTGACCGCCAGTGTCGCGACGACTCTGGGCCTGATGTGGGTGCGCGACAGCGGGTTGCCGGTGCCGCCGGTGTGGATGATGGCGTCCTATCCACCGACCCTGCTGGCAATGCTCGCGCTGCGCTCGTCGTACCGTCGGCGGCTCCATTCCGCGTTCGCGGAACAATTCGTATCCATCCAGACATCCGCGGCGCTGGCCGCCATGCTGCTCCTCAGCGGCATGGTCGTCAGCGGCGTGGACGGGGATCTGGGCGGATCCGTGGCCAAGGTCTGGATGGTCACCGCAGTGTTTCTTCCGGTGGGCCGGTTGGCGGCCGTCACCGCCAAGCGGATGCTGCGCCGGCGCCAGGTCCTGCTGTCCCCGACGCTGATCGTCGGAAACGGACGGATTGCGAACCACTTGGCCCAGCGTTTCATCGACCACCCTGAGTACGGCATCGCGCCGGTCGGCCTCATCGACGCCGAGTCGCCCTGGGGTTCGTCAGGCGGCGACGGGTCCTCGATCCCGGCGGTCGGAACACCCGACACCATGGCCGAAGCGATCAGGCACACGGGAGCCGAGGCGATCGTCGTCGCGTTCTCCAAGACCAGCGACGAAGACCTCATGCCGGTTATCAGGGTCGCTCGCCTGTCGGGACTCACGGTCTGGGTGGTGCCTCGGATGTTCGACACCGTCGGTAAACGGGCCAGGGTGGACCATGTCGGTGGCCTTCCACTGCTGGTGTTGCCGCACACCAACCCGAGGGGTTGGCAGTTCGCCACCAAACACGTCTTCGACCGGATCGCGGCATTCGCGATTCTGACGATGATCTCGCCGCTGTTCCTCGCCCTGATGGCTGTGGTGCGATTCTCGTCACCGGGACCGATTTTCTTCCGCCAGCCGCGCATCGGTCGCGACGGTGTGGTGTTCGATTGCCTGAAGTTCCGATCGATGCGGGCGCCGGATGATTCCGAAGAAGCCTTCCAGCCGGGGGCGAAGAACGCCCCCGGTGGTGTCGAAGGTGCCGACCGTCGCACCTGGATCGGCAAGATCACGAGGTCGACTTCGCTCGATGAGCTCCCACAGCTGATCAACGTCATCAAGGGCGAGATGAGTTTGGTGGGCCCGCGCCCGGAACGTCCGGAGTTCGTCGACCTGTTCAACGAGGAGATTCGACTCTATGGCGAACGACACCGGGTCAAGGCCGGCATGACCGGCTGGGCGCAGGTGCACGGTCTTCGTGGCCAGACCTCGATCGACGACCGGGCCGAATGGGACAACTACTACATCGAGAATTGGTCATTGGGACTGGACTTGCAGATCCTGGCGATGACTGTGCCCGCGGTGTTGCGCCGCGCCGAGTAGCACCGACGCTCACCCCACGACTCCGACACCACGCTGCATGAGGCAGGATGGATGTGCGCTTCCTGGGGCGATTGGGGGCAGCGGCACTGGCATTCGAGGAGGCCGAGAAGATCGATGGGGGATTCCAACACCGAAGCTGTCGCATCGCCACTTCGCCCCGCGTACTCGCGGGTGCTGCTCAAGCTGGGTGGCGAGATGTTCGGCGGCGGGCAGGTCGGCCTCGACCCCGACGTGGTGGCGCTCGTCGCGCGACAGATCGCCGAGGTGGTGCGCAGCGGTGCGCAAGTCGCCGTGGTCATCGGCGGGGGCAACTTCTTCCGGGGCGCACAACTGCAACAGCGGGGAATGGAACGCACCCGCTCCGATTACATGGGCATGCTCGGCACGGTCATGAACAGCCTTGCGCTGCAAGACTTCCTGGAGAAGGAAGGCATTCAGACGCGGGTGCAGACCGCGATCACCATGGGTCAGGTCGCCGAACCCTACCTGCCGCTGCGGGCTCGTCGGCACCTCGAGAAGGGCCGCGTGGTGATCTTCGGCGCCGGTATGGGGCTGCCCTACTTCTCCACCGACACCACTGCTGCGCAGCGGGCGTTGGAGATCGGCGCCGAGGTGGTCCTGATGGCCAAGGCGGTCGACGGCGTGTTCACCGCGGACCCGCGGGTGCACGCGGACGCCCAGTTGCTCACCGCGATCACCCACCGCGAGGTCATCGATCGTGGCCTCGCCGTGGCCGACGCGACGGCGTTCAGCCTGTGCATGGACAACGGAATGCCGATCCTGGTGTTCAATCTGCTCACCGATGGCAATATCGCGCGTGCGGTCGCAGGTGAGAGGATCGGAACCCTGGTCACCACCTGACCGTGGCCGCGCACGCGAGGAGCAAGGAAGTAGGAGCACAGTGATCGACGAAACTCTCTTCGATGCCGAGGAGAAGATGGAGAAGGCCGTGTCGGTGGCACGGGACGACTTGGCGTCGATCCGCACCGGCCGCGCGAATCCCGGCATGTTCAACCGCATCAACATCGAGTACTACGGCTCGATGACGCCCATCACCCAGCTGTCGTCGATCAACGTCCCTGAAGCGCGGATGATCGTCATCAAGCCCTACGAGGCCAACCAGCTGCGCAACATCGAGGATGCGATCCGCAACTCGGACCTCGGAGTGAACCCGACCAACGACGGCAACATCATCCGCGTCTCCATCCCTCAGCTGACCGAAGAGCGCCGGCGCGATCTGGTCAAGCAGGCCAAATCGAAGGGTGAAGACGCCAAGGTGTCGGTCCGCAACATCCGCCGCAAGGCGATGGAAGAGCTGTCCCGCATCAAGAAGGACGGCGACGCCGGCGAGGACGAGGTGACCCGCGCCGAGAAGGACCTCGACAAGAGCACCCACCAGTACACGAACCAGATCGACGAGTTGGTCAAGCACAAAGAAGGCGAGCTGCTGGAGGTCTGAGGTGGCCGATCAGCAATCGATTCCCGTGGTAGAGCAGCCGGTCAACGAACCGCCGCAGAAGAAGGCGTCCCGGGCGGGGCGCAACCTGCCCGCGGCGATCGGCGTGGGCATGGCGCTCGGGTTCTCGCTGATCGCGATCCTGCTGTTCGTCCCCCTGGTGTGGGTCCCGGTGGTGGCCGCGGCCGTCGTGGTGGCCACCCTCGAGGTGGTCCGCCGGTTGCGCGAGGGCGGCTTCTCGATCCCCTTGGTACCGCTGCTGGTCGGCGGCCAGGCGATGGTGTGGCTGACCTGGCCGTTCGGCGCGGCCGGTGCGCTGGGGGCTTTCGGCGGCACCGTCGTGGTCTGCATGATCTGGCGATTGGTGTCGGGCGGTCTTGCCGACGCGCCACAGAACTACCTCCGCGACATGTCCACCACGGTGTTCGTGGCCGCGTGGGTGCCGCTGTTCGCCAGTTTCGGTGTGCTGCTGATCTATCCCGACGACGGTGCGGGGCGGGTCTTCTGCCTGATGCTCGTGGTGGTCGGCTCCGATGTCGGCGGTTACGCCGCCGGGGTGCTGTTCGGCAAGCACCCGATGGCGCCGGCCATCAGCCCCAAGAAGTCCTGGGAGGGCTTGGCGGGGTCGCTGGTCCTGGGCATCGCGACCTCGGTGCTCGCGGTGGGGTTCCTCACCGACATGCCCGCCTGGGTCGGTGTCCCGCTGGGCTTGATGCTGGTCCTCACCGGAACGCTGGGTGACTTGGTCGAATCGCAGGTCAAGCGCGATCTCGGCATCAAGGACATGGGCACGCTGCTGCCCGGCCACGGCGGTTTGATGGACCGCCTCGATTCGGTGCTGCCGTCGGCGGTGGCGACCTGGATCGTGCTGTCCCTGCTGGCCTGACGAGGCTTGGAATCGGGTTCAGCCGCCTCGGGATGAGATACTGGCAGGACTCATGTCTGGATCTCTGCCGGCCCTGCCGCTCGTATTCGACCCGCCGCGCCGCGCCAAGCCGCCGCGGCACTTCGCCGATCTTGATGACGCCGACCGGTCGAGCGCGGTCGGCGAGCTCGGGCTGCCGGCGTTTCGTGCCAAGCAGCTGGCCAACCAGTACTACGGCCGGTTGATCGCCGACCCCGGGCAGATGACCGACCTGCCGGCCGCAGTGCGCGAGCAGGTTGCCGATGCGCTCTTCCCGCCGCTGCTGGACGTACACCGCGAGATCGAGTGCGATGCAGGCGAGACCCGGAAAGTGTTGTGGCGCGCGGTTGATGGGACCACGTTCGAGTCGGTCGTGATGCGCTACCCCGACCGCAACACGGTCTGCATCTCTTCGCAGGCCGGCTGCGGCATGGCCTGCCCGTTCTGCGCCACCGGCCAGGGCGGGCTGACCCGCAACCTGTCGACCGCCGAAATCCTCGAGCAGGTGCGCGCCGCCAGTGCGGAGCTGCGGTCTCGCGACGGCGGCCGGCTGTCCAACATCGTGTTCATGGGCATGGGGGAGCCGCTGGCCAACTACAACCGCGTGCTGGCCGCGGTCCGAAGAATCACTGCGCCGCCTCCTGACGGGTTCGGCATCTCCGCGCGGTCGGTCACGGTGTCGACCGTCGGCCTGGCGCCTGCGATCCGCAAGCTCGCCGATGAACGACTCAACGTCACCCTCGCGGTGTCCCTGCACACCCCGGACGACGAACTGCGCGACACCCTGGTGCCGGTCAACAACAGGTGGAACGTCTCCGAAGTGCTCGCTGCCGCCCGCTACTACGCCGACGTCACCGGGCGCAGGGTGTCGATCGAGTACGCCCTGATCCGCGACGTCAACGACCAGCCCTGGCGGGCCGACCTGCTCGGCAGGAAGCTGCACAGCGCTCTCGGTCCGCTCGTGCACGTCAACCTGATCCCGCTCAACCCGACACCGGGAAGCAAGTGGGACGCCAGCCCCAAGCCGGTCGAGCGGGAGTTCGTCCGTCGGGTGCGCGAACACGGGGTGTCCTGCACGGTACGCGACACCCGCGGCCGCGAGATCGCCGCTGCCTGTGGGCAATTGGCTGCCGAGGGCTGAGTGTCCCCTGACGTCAGCGCTGCCCGCCCGCCGGCGCGTTCACGAACCAGACGTTGTCCTCGCGGAGGTGCCTGCTGCGCCACCCGTCGGGTGTGCGCACCAATTCGTGGTGGTAGTAGCCACCGCAGGAACTCTGCTCCGACATCCCGGGCAACAGCATCGGGTTGTAGAACATCGCCCGCACGGTCGCGGTGTCGCCGGTGATGTCGGCCTCGATGTTGCTGATGTAGTGCATGGTCCACGGGATCGCGCCGAACCCGGCGGCGAGCCAGTCGGCGACCTCGTCTCTGCTTCCCGCCGCGGCGCCGGCCGACGAGTAGTCGATATGCGCGTCATCGGTGAAGACCGTCCGGTAGAGCTCCCAGTCCTTGGTGTCGACCGCGCGAGCGTAGCGGTACAACAGCGCGGCGATTTCGGCCTCATCGGTCAGATCCGTGGTTCGCTCGCAAGCTTCGCTCACTCGGGCATCCCGATGGTCTTGGCCTCGAGGTACTCCTTGTAGCCTTCTTCGCCGTTGCGGTAGCCCAGCCCGCTCTGTTTGGTGCCGCCGAACGGGCTTCCGATTCCGAAGTGGCTCTTGCCGTTGATGGTGACGTTTCCGGTGCGCATCCGGCAGGCGATGGCGAACGCCCGGTCGACGTCGCCGCCACTGACCTCGCCGGACAGGCCGTAGATGGAGTTGTTGGCGATGGCGATCGCCTCGTCGTCGGTGTCGTAGGGGGTGACGGTGAGGACGGGGCCGAAGATCTCCTCCTGGGCCACCTGCGAGTCCGGGTCGACGTCGGCCAGCAGTGTGGGCTGGGTGTAGTAGCCCACCGGCAGGTTCGCGGGGATGCCGCCGCCGGTGACCAGGCGCGCTCCCGAGTCGATGCCGGAGCGGATCAGCCCGAGCACCTTCTGACGCTGGGTCTCGCTGATCTGGGGGCCCTGCATGTTGCCCGGCGTCCACGGATCCCCGACGGGGAAACCCTCCATCATCGACTTGAGGACCTCTACGCCCTCGTCATAACGACTGCGGGGCAACAGGATCCGGCTCGGCAGAATGCACGACTGGCCACTCATCACGCACGCCATCATCGCCGCCATCGGCAGCGCCGACGAGAAGTCGGCGTCGTCGAGGACGATATGAGCGGACTTGCCGCCGAGCTCCAGCAGCGTCTTCTTCACCGTCGGGGCACCCGCGGCCAGGATCGCCCGGCCGGTCGCGGTCGACCCGGTGAAGGTGATCATGTCGACCCGCGGGTCCGACGCCAGCGCCGCGCCCACCTCGTTGGCGTTGGACACCACCACGTTGAACACCCCGGCGGGAATGTCGGTCTCCTCGGCGACGATGCGGCCGTACTCGCTGCCCGACCACGGGGTCAGCTGCGCGGGTTTGAGCACGACGGTGTTGCCGGCCATCAGAGCGGGCACGGTCTCGGCGATGTTGAGATAGAACGGCACGTTCCACGGGGTGATAGCCCCGACGACGCCGACGGCCTCGTAGTGGATCTTGCGTCGTGCGGGGCCCAGTTGGGTGGGATGCACCCCGGTGTCGACGAGATAGTCGAACGCCTTCCCGTGGTCGGCCCAGTGCTTGACCTCCTCGATGGGGCTCTCGATCTGTGAACCCGACACCGTCACCGGGCAGCCGACCTCGGTGATCAGGATCCGGCGCAGCCGCTCCTTGTTGCGTTCCAGCGCGTCATGCAGCTGCATCAGACAGTGGTGGCGGAACTCGATGTCACGCGCCCAGTCGGTGTCGTCGAACGCCCGCCGCGCCGCACCGACGGCCCGCGCCATGTCCTCGACCGTGCCGTCGGTGGCCCGGCCGGCCACCTGCTCAGTGGCCGGATGGATCACATCGAATGTCGCTCCGCTGGCGGTCGATTGCAGCTCGCCGTCGATGAGCATCCGCTCGTCACCGGCCAGCACGCCTGTTTCTGTCTCCGTAGCCGTCATGTCAGCTAGCTTTACAAGTTTTTGGCCAAGTGTCACGCATTCCTGCCGACTCGCCGGCCGCGGACTCAGCCGGTCTTGATTCCCACCGCGTGTCGGAGCTGCGCCAGGAACTGGTCGTCGTCGTCACTGCGGACGATGTAGTGCGACACCGCGACGCGGATCGCCGTCGCAGCCTTGACGCCGCCGTTGGGTCCGGGCAGCAGTTTCTCCAGCTGGGTCCGCATGGCGGGGATGATGTGGGTCAGCCGTCCGATGACGACCTCCGGTTCGATGTCGACCAGTCGCACCCCGGAGTAGGACTGCTGATATTCGACGATGAATCGCATTGCGGCGTCGACCCTGTCGGTTCCGCGCAGGCCCGCCGTGGCCCGGGCGATACCGGTCTCGAACATCTCGCGCTCGTGGATTCCGAACGCGTCGAGCAGTTCCTGCTTGGAGGCGAACCAGCGGTACAGCGTCGGGCGGGACACCCCGGCCTGCAGGGCAACCTCGGACAGGCTCAGCTTCGTCTGCCCGCTGCGGCCGAGCACTTCGGCGGTGGCGACCAGGATCCGATGCCGCGTCGAGGTGTCCTCGGCGGGGTCGGATGCTGAGTGTGCGGGTTCGTTCACGTCCTGGCCTCGGCTACAGGTTCCGGCGGGTGTCGGTGTTGATCGTAGGGGGTGGCCGCAGCCGTGGCCGCCCGCGTGCCCCGGTGTCGGTCACAGAGATTTCTCCAGGAGCGCGACCGTGTCGAGATCCGCCAGCGCACTGAGGCTGCGCTGGACGCCTTTCATCGCGATGTCCTCGGTCTGCATACCGCCCATGCCCGCTGTGATCAGCGCCGCGACATAGGGGTAGAGCGCGCCCTGACGATAGCGATCCCACAGCTCGTCGCTGTCCAGGTGTGGCCCGCCTCCGGCGGCCAGCGCGCGCCGGTAGACGTCGAGCAGATCCCGCTGGGACGCCTGCCGGTCCTCGGTGGCCATGCTGGTGATCAGCGTGTAAGCCAACTCCCGGCTGGGATGTCCCCGGCGCACCGCCTGCCAGTCCAACAGCCCGGCGTGCCCGTCGCGGAAGTACAGGTTGCCCGGGTGGGCGTCGCCGTGCATGACGGTGTGCGGCGGACGATCGATCACCGACGCGACCGCACGATAGTTGTCGTCGATGAAGCGGCCGCGCTCCAGCGGCAGATCGGTGCGTTCGGCCAGCCGTCGCGACGATGCCTTCAACAGCGGGCCGGTCAGCAGCGACGCGCTGTCGTCCGATGCGGCATAGAGCCAGCCCAGGGCGCCGGTCCCGGCGCGGGCGGGGAGGCGGCCCCAGAAGGTCGCGTGCAGTCGGGCCAGAAGCTCCATCACCTGCGCCGCCCGGTCGGGGTCGATCGGGTGGAGCGTGTCGGGGAACTCGCACGTCGATACGGACGGGTCCGCGAGATCTTCGAGGATGAGCACGAACCTGCCCGTCCATGGATCGAACTGGGAACCGTGGCTGCGCGGCACCCCGGACAGTTCCGGGGCGAGTTGCCGGTAGAAGCGTGTTTCGGTCGCGGCCAGATTGCCGAGCTCACCCATCAGCCGGGTGGCGACGGTCTCGGCCGCCATTTTGACGAACACGGAGGCGGGGACATCCGGGCCGGTGAGCGCGAGACGAGCACGCGAGGAGGTGCCTGCGTCTCCGCTGAGCACCGTCACCGACGTGACGGTGCGCCCGATGAGCTTCGACATCGCGCGGGCGTCGAGGTCGGCGACGGTGCGCGGCACCGCCCGCAGC
>NZ_JBAUJR010000437.1:0-14895 GCF_049683935.1 Mycobacterium sp.
ACGCACAGCGTCGCGCCGCTTCGTCACGTTCAACTTGGTGAGGATCGCCGATACGTGGTGATCGACGGTCTTCACCGAGAGGTACAACCGCTCGGCCAGTTCGGCGTTGGTCAAGCCGTCTTGCAGCAGCCGCAACACCTCGACCTGACGTGTGGTCAGGCCCGCCGGGTTCGTCATGGTCGTCGCGCGCCGGGGGGCGGGAATCGTGGCGACACCTGCCGCGCGCAAGCTGAACCGCACCTTGGCGGCAACGGCATCGGCGCCGAGCCGGTCGAGCGCGTCCAGCCCACGACGCACCAGCCGGGAATCGCCGGAATCCACGAGGGCCAGCGCAGCCTCGTACGGCATCGACTGGCGATCGAACACCTCGGCGGCCGCTGCGCAACTTCCTCCGATCAGCGTGCCGTACGGCTCCGCGACACCCGTGACCGACACCGTGGAATCGATGCGCTGCAACCACATCGCCAGTTCGCCGCGCGCCCATTCCAACCCCTTCTGGGGCGAATCGTGGAGCAGCGTCCGGCACTCGCTCAGACGCGTATCGTCGATGCCGGTGAGCCAGTGTCGTTCGGCGATCGCCGCCGCGACCGGCAGCACCCTCACCAGCTCGCCGAAGCGGCGCGCCAGTTCCCACGCCCGGTCGATGCCGCCGGCATCGTCACCGCTTCGGCGCAGCGAGACGACCCCGTGGATCAGCAGTGGCCACGTCCGCGCCAACGGTGCGCTGGGACTGTCCAGGACACAGTCGGCGTCGGCGAGCGCGTTGTCCCAGTTTCCGCGCAGAAGGTTCAACCTGCTGCGGGAACCGAGTTGCACCATGCGGCAGATGGGAAGGTCGTGCTCGATCATCAGCGGGATGCTGACGTCGAGTAGGTGGGCGGCCTCGCCGAGTCGGCGCTGCTCGACGTCGAAGTAGGTGAGGTTGGTGTAGCCCGTCGAGTACACATCGTCGATGTGGCTGGGCCCGCCCGACAGCACAGCGAGAAGGCGATCGCGGCCCGTCCGATCGCCGGCCAGGATCTCACCGAGACACTCTGTGAGACGGACTCGCACAGTCAGGGCAGGATCCTCGACTTCGGAAGCGAGGTGTGCGGCGTGGTGCAGCGTCTGCGTCGCCACGTCGAGCCGGCTGGACTGGATGGCCAGAAAAGCCTGGGTGGCGAACGCATGCCCCAATTGGAGGAGCCGGGCCGAGTCCTGTCGGGCGGCGTCGCCTTCGAGCGTGGCGATGGCGTCACGGACATGGCTATCGGCAAGGGCGCGATTGCCGTTGTACCACTCGTAGATTGCGAGCGAATGCTGGTTCGCGCTGACCGTGACGGGCGCCCGCAGCTCTCGGCGGATCCGCAGGGCCCGGTGGCAGGCAGCGATCGCGTCGTCGAGTCGGTCGACGAGGTAGCACTCGGTAGCCAGCGACTCCAACAGTTCGGCTTCGGTTGTACGGGTGAGCATTCCGCCATGTTCGAGGGCGATACGGAAGAACTCGCATGCCTGGGTATGGGCGCCGGAACGGGCGGCGGCCCGCGCCGCATCGGTAGCCGCTGAGGCGATCAGCTCCGCATCGCCTGCCCCGATCGCGTGATGGGTCAACACCGCAGGGTCGGATTGTGACGCCTTGGCGTGTGCGTCGATGAACCGGCGGTGCAGACCGGGTTCGGCACCCGGCGGTATGACGCGGGACACCGCACGTCGGCACAGGTCGTGGCGGAAGGCCACACCACGGGCGTCCCGCCTGATCAGCCTCGCCTCGTCGAGGGAACGAAGCGCGGGCAGGGTGATACCCAGATCGGTCAGCAGGTGGTCCGGGATCGAACCCGGCGCGCACGTCAGCAGATTCAGAAGATCCCAGGCCGGAACGTCCAGACCCGCCGTGCGGGCCAGAATGGCGTCGCGCACCGTGGGGGGTAGGTCGGTGCCGTGATGGTCGAGCATCTCCGAGACAAAAAACGCGTTGCCGCCCGTCAGCGTGTGCAACCGCCGCGCGTCGATGTCGCGGTCACCGATCAGGGCGGCGACCGCGGCCGCGCTGAGCGGAGGCACGACCACTGACTGCGCATGAGCGGAGCGCGCGACATCTCCGAGCAGCCCACGCAGCGGATGGGTCACACTGACCTCGTCGTCGCGCACGATCCCGACGATCAGAAGTTGTGACTGCGCAGCACGACGCAGCAGGAACCGCAGCAGGTCGATGGTGCCCTGGTCGGCCCACTGCAGATCGTCGAGGACCAGTACGCACGGCCGACTGCGGAGCTCCTCGAAAACCGCGACGAAGATGTCGTACGGCAGTTTGCTGCTGCGGAGCAGCTCCTGCGTGGCGGGACTGAACTCGTGTGCCAGATCATGAAGTGGGCCAAGCGGCCTCGGCGTGGACAGCGGGTCACAGATGCCCCAGAGCACACGCCGGCCGTCGGTGAATCCGTCGACGAACTCCTCGACGAACGTCGTCTTGCCCGCCCCCGACTCGCCGCACACCATCACCGCGCCGCCGCGGCCGGCATACGCGTCGGCCGCCCGGGTCGCAAGCAGGTCGAGTTCGTGCTCGCGCTCGGTGAGCGTCACGTCTGAATGTTATCCCTGATGGGCATCCCACCTGCGGAAACGGTCCGATCCGGCGTTGCCGGTCCGGTGTCGGCGGGGAATGGGGAGTTTCTGCCGATGTCACCGCCCACCGCTTCCCGCAGGCTGGATGAGCCCGGCGCACCCGCGACGGTCCGATCGAGACCGAGGAGATCACGATGCAACGCTTTCTGATCGAACGCGACATGCCCGGCGCCGCGGAGCTGACCGACGAGCAGCTTGCAGAGATCGCCCAGAAATCCAATGCCACAGCAGACTCGCTGGGAGTGGATTACGCGTGGATCACCAGCTACGTCGCCGGTGACAAGGTGTACTGCGTGCATGATGCCGACAATGAGGACACGGTCCGCGAACACTCTCGCCGCGCCGGGTTCCCGGTGACGGCAGCGACGCCCATCGCCAATGTATTCGGCCCCGGCAGTGCCTGAGGCGGAGACCGTCGAGTCCGTTCTGGTTTGAGCTCACCACGTCAGGGAAGCCCTCCGTCGAGAGCTTCCGGCTTTTGTGATGTCCGGCGGCAGGCCCGCGCAGCCGCGAAGGGCGCAGATCAGAAAAGGTGAACAATGCCTGAGGAAGCACAGAGTCCGCTGACGGTGACCCGCGACACGACCGCGTCGGTGGACGCCGTGTGGGATGCGCTCGCAGACGGCTGGACCTACTCGCAGTGGGTGGTGGGCAACAGTCGGATGCGTGCGGTGGACCAGACCTGGCCGGCACCAGGCAGCCAGATCCACCATTCGATCGGTCTGTGGCCGCTGGTCGTCAACGACACCACCACGGTCGAGGCATGCACGCCGCGCGAGGAACTCGTGTTGCTGGCCAAGACGCGCCCGTTCGGCGCCGCGCGGATCACCCTGCGGCTCAGCGCCCTTCCCTCCGGAGGCTGCCGCATCGAAATGGCAGAGGTTCCAGCCAGCGTGCCGCTGAAGTGGCTCCCCGACAACGTCGGCCTCGCCGCTGCGTGGCCGAGAAATCGCGAATGCACCTGGCGGCTCGCCGCTTTGGTGGAGCGCCGCCGCCCCGACGCCGGGGACGGAGGCGGCGGCAGGTGACTTGTCCGCTCAGCCGGGATCACTGACTTTTGCTGCCGACGGCGTCAGCCCACGCGTGGCCGGCCCCTCCAGCAGTTCGCCGTCGGGCGCGAAGCGTGATCCGTGCAACGGGCATTCCCACGCCCGATCAGCGTCGTTCCATCGAACCACGCCGCCGAGGTGCGGGCACACCGGGGACGCCGTGCGGGCGACACCGTCGACCACGCTGTCGGCGTGCATGTTCCACGGGGGACCACTGACGACGCCGCCCCCTTCGCCGGGCGGCTGAGAACTACCGGCCCACGGGCTGACCCAACCTTTCGCCAGGTTCAGGCCGACCTCCAGGTTGGATTGAAGCGCCGTCGCCGCCCCCGCCAGTTCGCCTGTGCGCCAGCTTGCGAACGCAGCAGACCAGTCCATCCGTCCGCCGAGGATCCGACTGGTCAGCGCCAGGGCCGCCGCGACGCCATTCGACATCCCCCACTTGTCGAATCCCGTTGCGACATAGATGGTGTCGAGGCCGGGGAGCAGCGGTCCGACATAGGGAAGTTCATCGATAGGGGTGTAATCCTGAGCCGACCAGAAATGGGTCTGCACCGCCCCGGGGTAGTGCAGTCGTGCCCACCGGGTCAACTCCTCGATCCCATGCGACGGTGCTGCGGACC
Organism: Mycobacterium sp.; assembly: GCF_049683935.1. Taxonomy (GTDB): domain Bacteria; phylum Actinomycetota; class Actinomycetes; order Mycobacteriales; family Mycobacteriaceae; genus Mycobacterium. Next base: position 4,274 of record NZ_JBAUJR010000437.1, read on the forward strand.
GTCCGACGGTATGGCCGGCACCACCGACGATGAGTTTGTCGCCGTCGGCCGTCGGCGCGTAGCGCACCGACCGGCTCGGCGAGTCCACCGACAGGAACATCGGCCTGGTCACGTCGCCGGGCACATCAAATGCCAGGCAGTAGGACCGCTGGGGCTTCACCCGGGCGAAGAACGCGCCGCGGTCCAGAATGGGAACACCCGTGGCCAGGATGCACCGCGGCGCGGAGATCCGGGTTTCGGACGACTGCCGTTCGTCGTCGGTCGACAGGCGCACCTCGATTCGCAACGGACTGCGTCCCGACACCGCATGCACCCGCGCTCCGGAGATCACCAGACCACCGTGCGCCTCGAGTTCCTCTGCGAGCCGCTGCAGCAACGGCATCGGGTCGATCTGGGCCTGCGCGGCCAACCTGACGCCGCCGTGGAACGGGAAAGGAACGTCGGCTTCGTCGCACCAACTGACGTCGAGCCCCGCCGCCCGGCACGCTGCGAACTCGTCCCTGGCGGCATCCACGCCGTCGGGGGACTGGGCATAGGTGAATGCGTCTTCGTGCTGTGCGCTCACACCGTGCTCGTCGCAGTACCGCAGCAGCCAGTCACGGCCCTCGGCGTTGCCCGTGGCGTAGGCGCGCAGCACATCGTCGCCGTGCTTGGCCGCGATGCGCGACAGCTTGGTGCCCTGCAGCAGGCTCACCTTGCCGGTGGTGTTCCCGGTGGCGCCCGCTCCGATGTGGCGCGCCTCCAACACGACGACCTTCATCCCGGACCTGGCCAACAGGACCGCCGTCGTCAACCCGGTGATGCCCGCACCGACGACGACGACGTCGGCATGGTCCGGGACATCGGGGCGGGCGCTGGAACCGGCACGGGTGGTCAGCCACAAGGAGGTCATATCGCGCGGCTACCCGACGCGGGCAGTGCCAAACGGAACCGGGCCACGGATAAGGGTGTGATCGGCGGGGCGATGACACAATGGGCGCACCGTGGCGCGCGCCGCAGACAGGTAGGTGTGTGTGCGAGCTGAGGATCGGGTAACCGGCGCCGGTAGGACGTTCCAGAAGGTTGTCCATGTAGACGGGATGTTCGTGATGTGGCGGTGCAGCGGCACGGTCGACGATGGCTGAGGCGAGTCCCGAGAGCTCGTCCACAGCGGAGGTCTTTGCCGCCGGGGGTGCCGTCGGACGCGATCACGCGCAGGTGAATTGGGCGGCCACCCCGCTCGGCCCGCCGGAGGTGTGGCCGCAGAGCCTGCGGACGGCGGTGAGCATCCTGCTGTCCACTCGGTTTCCGATGTGGATGGCCTGGGGTCCAGAATTGACGTTCTTCTGCAACGACGCGTATCGCCGCGACACTCTGGGACGCAAGTACCCGTGGGCACTGGGGCGGCCGGCCAGCGAGGTGTGGGCTGAGGTCTGGAGCGATGTCAGCCCACGCGTGGAACGGGTCCTGTCAACGGGTGAGGCCACGTGGGACACCTCCCTGCTGCTGTTTCTTCAGCGTTCGGGCTATCCAGAGGAGACGTACCACACCTTCTCCTACAGCCCGCTGCGCGACGACTATGCCCGGGTCGTCGGCATGCTCTGTGTTGTCAGCGAAGACACACTGCAGGTGATCGGTGAGCGGCGCATGGCGACCCTGAGAGACCTGGGCTCCGACCCGAGCGTGGTACGCAACGAGAGCGAGATCCTGAGCTTCGCCGACCGGCAGCTCCGCCAGAATCTACGTGACCTGCCCTTCACGCTGACCTATCTGTTCGACGACGCCGGCGACGCGCGGTTGGTCGGCACCAGCGGGATCCCGGCGGGCCACCCGGTAGCGCCGGAGACCCAGGCGGCAGGCGGCGTCGGCCGCTGGCCGATGGAAGCACCGGCGCGAGGTGAGTCGGTGCTCGTCGACCTCGACGCACTGGCCAACCCCGATCTGCCGACCGGAGACTGGAGTGAGCCGCCTTCGCAGGCGCTCGTCGTTCCCCTTCTGCAGCAAGGCGGTTCCCCCAGCGGGTTCCTGGTGGCGGCACTGAATCGTTATCGCCCGTTGGATGAGGGGTACCGCGGGTTCGTGACCCTCGTCGCCGGGCATATCGCCGCCGGCATCGGACTGGCCCGCAGTTACCGCGTTCAGCAGCGGCGAGCAGAAGAACTCGCCGAGCTCGACCGAGCCAAGACGACCTTCTTCTCCAACGTCAGCCACGAGTTCCGTACCCCGCTCACACTGATCCTCGATCCCGTCGCCGAGTTGCGCCAGGCCGAGGACGTCGGCGAACGAACACGCCAGGAGCTTGATGTAGTGTGGCGCAACGGGTTACGCCTGACGAAGTTGGTCAATACGCTTCTGGAGTTCTCACGCATCGAAGCCGGTCGGACGCAGGCACGCTACGAGCCTGTGGACCTCGCCGCCACCACCGCCGAGTTCGCGGGCGTGTTCCGGTCGGCGGTCGAGCGCGCCGGACTCAGGCTCGCGGTGGACTGCCCCCCGATGGGCGAACCGGTCTACATCGACCGCGACATGTGGGAGAAGGTGGTGTTCAACCTCCTGTCCAATGCGCTGAAATTCACGTTCGAGGGCGCCATCTCGATCGAAGCGCGCCGCGAAGCGCACCATGCCGTCATCGTGATCTCCGACACCGGGATCGGTGTGGCCCCCGACGAGATCCCGCGGCTCTTCGAGCGGTTCCACCGCATCGAGAACGCACGTGCGCGCTCGCACGAGGGAAGCGGTATCGGGCTCGCGCTCGTCAAGGAACTCGTCGGGTTGCACGGGGGAACCATCGAGGCCGAGAGCGTCGAGGGGGTAGGGACCAGCTTCACCGTGCGGTTGCCGTTCGGGGTCGCGCATCTGCCGGGGGATGCCGTCGTCGCGCCGACCACTCAGACCCGGCCGGGCAGCAACACCGCTGAGACCTACGTGCAGGAAGCGCTGCGCTGGAGCACCACCGATGAGGCCTCCGAACAGGTCGACAGCGCGCCAGGCTTGCCCGGCAACGCCCGCACAACCGGGCGGCCGGTGCGGGTGCTGATCGCCGATGACAATGCCGACATGCGCGACTATCTGACCCGACTGCTGCGAGCCGACGGATACGCGGTGCACGCCCTCGGCGATGGACAGCAGGCATTGGACAGCATCCGGGTCAGTCCGCCCGACATCGTGATCAGCGACGTGATGATGCCACGACTGGATGGCCTGGAGTTGGTGGCGGCGTTGCGGGCCGACCGCCGCACCTCCGCTGTGCCGGTGCTGCTGCTGTCCGCCCGCGCCGGCCAGGAAGCATCCATCGGTGGTCTACAGGCCGGTGCCGACGACTATCTGGTCAAGCCGTTCGCCGCGGCCGAACTGCTCGCCCGGGTGCGCAGCAACGTCGAACTCGCGCGGTTGCGCGAGCACCACTCGCAGTGGCGCTCCGCCCTTGTTGATTCGCTGCAGGAAGCCTTCTTCGTCTGCGACGAGGACGGCGCCGTCATCGAGATCAACGCCGCGTTCACCGACATCCTCGGCTTCGGCGTCGACGGGCTGCCTTACCCACCACTGCACCCGTGGTGGCCGTCGGCGGACGGCGACTCCGAAGCCCACCGGCAGTTCACCGACGCTTTCGGTCAACTGATGGAGCAGGCGAGCGGCAGCCTGGCTGCGGTCCCGGTCACCCATCGCGACGGCCATCGACTTTGGGTCAACGCCACCTTCAGCCACACCGCCGATCCCGTCACCGGTCGCCAGGTCACGGTCGGGACGCTGCGGGACGTCACCGCCGAGCGGTACGTCGTGCAGCGCCAGACGGCGCTGGCGTCGCTCAACGAGCGGCTCGTCCAGGCCGACACCCTCGACGACGCCGTCCAGGGCGCGGCGGACGTGCTGTGCCGGGTGTGGGATGCGCGGCGGGTGCGAGCGGTGACTTTTCCTTCGCCGCACTCCGGAAGCGGGCCCGTCCCGCAGTTGCTCTTCGCCGGAGATGGATCCGCAGATTGGCAGGGTTTACCACCGCGCACGCGGGAGGCGGTCACGTCGCTTCGTGACGGCGAACTGTTGGTCCCCGACCCAGGGGTGCCCGGTGAAGCCGCGATCGCTCTGCAACACCCCCAAGGAGTGCTGGTGGTGCTCATCGAACTCAAAGACCAACGGCCCTTCACCTCGGAGGAGCACACCCTGCTCACCGTGCTTGCCGGGCGCCTCGGTCAGGGTCTGCAGCGCGTACACCAGGTCGACCAGCAGCGGGAGACGGCGCTGGCGCTGCAGCACGCGATCCTCGGGCCCGCGGTGTCCACCGGTTTCGCGGTGCGCTACCAGCCTGCAACAAGTCCGCTGCAGGTGGGCGGCGACTGGTACGACGTGGTGGATCTCGACGACGGCCGGATCGGGCTGATCGTCGGCGACTGCGTCGGTCACGGACTGGCGGCCGCGGCGGTCATGGGCCAACTCCGCAGCGCTGCCCGTGCGTTGTTGCTGGAGCGTCCCAGCCCCGCCGCCGCACTGTCGGCTGTGGACAGGTTCGCAGCACGGATACCAGCAGCACGATGCACGACGGCGTTCTGCGCGGTGCTCGATCCGGAAACAGGTGACCTGGCGTATTCGTGCGCGGGGCATCCACCGCCGATCCTGGTGCGGCCCGACCGCACCCGCGTCCTGCTCGAGGATGCGCAATCCGTGCCGCTCGGGTTGGCCACGGACCGACCCCGACCCGAAGCGCACACCACCATGGGGCCGCGATCGACGCTGCTGCTCTACACCGACGGTCTGGTGGAGCGCCGCAGCGAAGCGATCGACGACGGCATCGCCCGCGCCGCCGAATTGATGGAAGGCCACCCCGAGACGACCTTGGAGGACCTGGCCGGGTTGATCATGACGCGGTTGGCGCCCGACGACGGATATCAGGACGATGTCGCACTGCTGCTGTATCGCCAGCCCGCGCCGCTGGAAATGCAACTGGCACCCGACGTGGGCGAGCTCGCCCCCAGCAGGGCGGCGCTGCGGGGCTGGCTGACCCGGGCCGGGCTCAATTCCGAGCAGACCCTCGACGTGCTGATCGCCACCGGGGAGGCGCTGGCCAACGCCATCGAGCACGGCCACCGGCACTCGCCGACAGACACCGCGAGCAGGGTGACGCTGCGCGCGACCGCTGTGGCGGACCAGTTGGATGTCACCATCGTCGACACCGGCACCTGGAAGACTCCGGTCGAGGCCGCTCACCGCGGTCGCGGGATCGCACTCATGCGGGGTCTGATGCATGATGTGTCGATCGAACCGCAGGCCGGCGGCACGACGGTACACATGCGCTCAAGGATTGTTTGATGGTCACACCGCTGGGCTTGACGACCGACAGCCGAGCCGACGGATCGCTGGTGGTCCGCGCGACAGGCGAACTCGACCTGAGCAACATCGACATGTTCTCCGAAGCCTTGACCGACGCACGGAAGGCGGGTGCTGATCATCATCAGCTCACCGTTGATCTCAGCGGAGTCGACTACCTGGACAGCTGCGCGATCAGCGTGCTGTTCGACCACGCCGAGAACATCCAGATCACGGTGAACCCGATCCTGATGCCCGTCCTGAAGATCAGTGGCCTCACCGAGGTGGCCACAGTGAGGCCCGCCCCATGACCGTTGTCCTTGCCGTGCTGTGTGCCAACGGAATCGTGGTGGCATCCGACTCGCAGATCACCGATCCGGGCAGGGGGCTGTCCTATCCGGCGCAGAAGCTGCACGCGTTGGGTGACCACGCCGCCTGGGGCGGCAGTGGATCCCGTGCGGTGCTCTACGACATCGAGCAGATCTTCGACGATGAAGCCGACGCCGTCGTCGAGGCCAAGAATCTCGGGCACGCACTGCAGTCAAGGGTGCTGCCGGTGCTCAAGCATCACTACGAGAACTTCATCTCCGAGGTGCCCGGCCAGGAAGCGGCCGGTACTCCGGCCACCTACGTCCTCGCCGCCGGCTACTCCGGCGACGAACCGTTCATCATCGACCTCGACCCGAACGGACTGATCGGGCACCACGAGGAAACCGGATTCCAGGCGATCGGCAGTGGCGCCCCGATGGCCCAGCAGGCCCACGCCCTGCTCGCGCATTTCCAGATGGCAGAGCGTGATGTCGACTACGGCGTGGTGGCCGCGCTCCGGGTGCTCGACGCGCTGGACGCCTCGTCACCCAGCGTCGGCGGCCCGATGGACATCTGCCGGATCACGCCCGAGGGCGCGACGCACCTCAGTCCCGATGAGGTCGAGGATGTCCGACGGCAGGTGCAGCGGTGGGTCGAACTCGAACACCGGGCGCTCGACGAACTGTTCGGTTAAATGATCAGGCCCCAGGCCGCGAAGTAGTGGCACAGCGCCGCCGCTGCGGTGAAGGCGTGGAAGAACTCGTGATGGCCGAAGGTCTGTGGCCACGGATTCGGCCAGCGCAGGCCGTAACAGATGGCGCCGATGTTGTAGAGCACGCCCCCGAGGATCAACAGCGCGACCACCGGCCACCCTGCGCCGTCGACCAGGGTTCCGGCGAACCAGATCGCGGAGTAGCCCAGCAGCAGGTAGAGCGGTAGCCCGACCCAGCGCGGCGCCGACGGCCAGAACATCTTGAGGACGACGCCGGCCGCCGCGCCCGACCACACCATGGTCAGGGCCTGCGCCCCGGTGTGCGGCGGCATCGCCAACATCGCGAACGGCGTGTAACTGGCGGCGATGAACACGAAGATCACCGAGTGGTCGATGCGCATCATCCACTTCTCCGTCGCCGGAGACTTCCAGTCGACCCGGTGATACGCAGCGCTGATGCCGAACATCGCGACGATGCCGACGGCGTAGATCAAGGTGGCCAGCCCGGCCTTGGGTGACACCGTCAGCCAGGCGACCGGCACCAGTGCCGCCCCGGCCACGATCGCGGTGGCGGCCGAGTAGAGGTGAATCCAGCCCCTGGCGCGCGGGGTGTGGAGAAAATCGGTGATGGTGTCGGCGACGACCTGGGGCAGATCGTCGTCGATGAGATCGGTGTCGTCGTGAGCATGGCCGGCGGCGAACACCGGAGCCGTGAAATCGGCTGGCCGGGACGTCACGGGAGGCTTGTCGGCGATGAACGGTGGGTCAGGACGCCTCCATTGTCGATGGCGGGACCAAGCATAGAGGTGTTGTGACTGTTGCAGGGCCGCCGCCACGCCTGTCGCCACACGCGTCACAGGGTGTTCACCGGCAATCCACCCCGGGATCGCGCAGCTGCCGATCAGCCGATCAGCCAGCCGGCGGCGGGGTCGACGGCCAGGCTTGCGGCGTCGACGGCTTCGAACAGGTTGATCGGGATGGTGTTCAGCTCGCTCTTGGCGGTGACGTAGTCGGTGTCTTCCCAGCCGTTGCTCATGGCGAGGAGGCTGGCCCCGTCGGTGCCGGGGCCTTTCGAGTCGAAGACCACCGCCCCGTGCACCTGCAGTGCGCGCAGGATGACCTGTGTGGACTGCGCGTACCGGCTGATGTCGACGTCGCCACGCAGGCGCAGCACCGTGCCCATCGGGATGCCGTCGGCGGCGCTGCCGTCACCGGAGCGCGCCGGCCAGACATATCCCGCGCCGACGTCCTTGGCGATCGTGATGCCGAGCATGTGGTCGATGTAGCCGCGCTCGAGGTCATCGGGTCGCAGAATCATCGGCAGATAGGGGAGCCTGGAGGCATTCGAGTGGCCGATCGTCGGGTAGAGCGGCGAGCTCATGTCGTACTGCGCGCCCGCCTCGGCGATCCACCGGGAGCCCCAGATCGCCGCGTAGGCGGCGTTACCGAGAGCGTCGAGAATGCCGGCGGACGGCAGTTCGACGCCGTTGGCGACGTTGTACAGCTCCTGGGAGATGCACGTTCCCTCCTGGAACACCAGCAGATGGCGGTCCCACGCCGGGACCGACGGCATGCCCTCGACAAGCGGTCGGTGGGGGATCGCATAAGGCCGGTCATCGATGCCGGGTCCGGTGGTCGAATAGCCGCGGTTGAACACCACGTCTTCTTTCGGGTGTTCCGCGCCGACGACGTTCACGGGGATGCCGCCGGTGCTGCCCATCCATTCGTTGCCCGCCCACGCCGCGCGCAGGGTGGCACCCCGGTCGCCGCCGAGCAGGCCGATCCACGTGTCGGACTCGGGCATCGCGGGAAGGCCGCGCAGATCAGCGTGGAAAATTGTGTCCTTGGGCATCAGGATGCATCCGCAGAACGTCGAAAGCTCTGGTGCCGAGACGGTTTCGTCACCGGGACTGATCACCACGCTGACCGGGACGGTAGTGACACCGCCGTGGCCGTCCTCGATGGTCACGTCGAAGGAGTCCGACCTGTCGTAGCGCAGCGCGTAGGGGTGCGCTGCGTGGTACCGCGCGGTCGCCGACGGCGTGTAGGTGAAGGTGCCGTCGGCGTGCACCACGACAGCACCCTTGAGTGTGGCGGTGGGCCCCCGGTAGGCCAGCTCGTCGCCGTCGGGATCGGCGCCGATCACCATGCCGCTGACGACCGCGGTGACCGGATCGGGATCGTCGACCTCAGCGGTGGCCGTAGGGGAGGAGTTCACCGGGCTGACGGCCACGGTGACCCTGATGCCGGTGACCGCGCCGAACTTGTCCGAGACCGTCACGGTGAACGTGTCGGTCTTGTCCGCGGCTGTGGCGCCGACGGCTGCCGCTCGGTGTCGCGCAAGGGCGTTCGGTGTGTAGACGAACGTGCCGTTGCTGTTCACCGTGACGGCGCCCTTGGCGGTCGTAGTGGTCGAAGCGAGGAAGCTCAGGCGATCCCGATTGGGGTCGGTGGCTTTGGCGTTTCCGGTGACCACGCCGGTCGCGCCGGCAGGCATGCTGACCGTCACGGCGCCCGCCCTGGGAGCGGAGTTGATCGGCACGATGCTGGTGGTCACGGCGACCGAGGTCGCCGCTCCGTGGCTGTCGGTCGCCGTGACCGAGAACCGATCAGAGTTGAGCGATGGGAAGAATCGGGCCAGCACCCGCACGAATGTTGTTGGCGTGTAGGTGAAGTTGCCCGCCCCGTCACCGATCACCTTGCCGAAGGACGGCCTGGTCGTAGTGAACGTCACCGGGTCCGAGTCGGTGGCGGTGACCGTCACCTGCGTGACGCCGGAGAGAGGATTCGGTGCGGCGACGGATGCGCTCACCGCGGGCGGGGAGTTCGGCGCGCTGACCGCGGTGAAGGCCTGGCTGGTCTGCGTCGCCGAAACACGCTCGGCTGTGGGCGACTCCGACGCGGCGGGTTCGCCGGCGGGATCCTGGGACTGGCGCCGCGCCGAGGCCACCATCGTCGACACCGCCTGTACCTGCACGGGGGCGGGGTTCGGTTCGTCGCGTGCCGGGTCGTCGTCCGCCGGGTCCACGTCATCGTCTGCCGGGTCGTCGCCCTCGGCCCGCTCCGGCGCCTGATCAGCCGGTTCGACCGGCGAGGACAACCGCACGGTGCTACGTCGCGGCGACCGCTTCGGCTCTGACGATTCGCTACCGGACTGTGCCGTCGACACAGTGCGGTTCGACCGCTCGGACGCGGTGCCGTCATCGTCGGCCGAGTTGATGGAGCGTTTGGGCGGATCACTCGACGGCGAGTCCGCGCTGCCCGCCGACGCCGATGAGTCGGTGGGCTCCGCGGTGGCTTCACTCAGCCCCCCGGTGACGATCGCCAGCCCGACACCCAGTGAGACGGCAACGCCGGCAACCCGACCGGCCTCTCTTCCAGTGACCATGGACGCCCCCCTCGAGCGAACTCTGACGCTAGTCCTCGTGCAGGGGAAGCGGAGTAAAAATCAGAAAATCTGAGCGTGCCGAGGGGTGCCCGAAAACGCCTATGAACGGCGAGCCAGCTCATCGATCATGGTTGAGTCCAGCTTTCCCAAGAGGTCGCCTGCGTCCTCGAACACTGCCGAAGCGCCGGCCTCCAGCAACTCCGCTCGCGACGTCCCGCCGCTGAGTAGTCCGATGGATGTGACCTTCGCGCGGGCGGCCGCTTCACAATCCCAGATGGCGTCGCCGACAAAAACGGCGTTCTCAGCGGTCACCGACGCGCGTTCCAGGGCGACCTCGACGATGTCGGGCTTCGGCTTGGCGGTCTCGACATCTTGCGATGACGTCACTGCGGCGATGACGCCTTCGCAATCGAGAACCTTTCTCAGTATTGACAATTCATCTTCCGGCGCCGACGTCGCCAGCACCACCTGCAGACCCCGGTCGGCCACTGCGCGCACCAGGTCTCTGGCTCCGGGTAGCGTGGCGAGCAGGCTCGCGCTCTGCTCGTAGAACTCGCTGTGCCCCTTTTTCAGACGTTCCATCACGTCCTGGCCGGCATCGCCCGAGAGCGTCCGTACCAGCCTGGTGCCGTCCATGCCGATGCAGCGATGGATCCGCCAACCGTCGACCGGCAGACCCTCGGCGTGGAAGGCACGCAGCCACGCCGCGACGTGCAGATAGTTGGAATCGACCAGAGTGCCGTCCACATCGAACAGAACAGCGGGTGCCGGGGACGGCATCAGGTGCCCCCGTCACCGGTCGATGAACGACGGTGCGTCACGGTGCTGGGACCTCGACGCAGCCCACGCCGGGTATGCAACCGCCGCCGCCGTCAGGTCCGCCGCTTCCGGTGGGTCCGCCGGGGATGGCTCCGCCGCCGCCGTCGGGACCGCCGC
>NZ_JBAUJR010000438.1:0-5641 GCF_049683935.1 Mycobacterium sp.
GTTCTCGACCGCGGATCCGAACCCGGCTGCGTCCGGCCCCGTTCCGCATGCGCTGCGGCCACCGCCTCCCGCCCCGCGGCCCCGCCGGTCGCACGTCGCCCCGATGTTGGTGATCGCCACAGTGCTGCTGTTCGGGGTGGCCGCGCTGTTGGCCGCCATTCTGGTGTCCGGTTCCGACACCGGGGGGTCCGAGCCCGGGATCGCCGCGCCGTCACCGTCGAGTCCGGCCAGCACACCCGAGCAGACCACGACGGCCGAAGCGACCGGGATCGCCGGAGTCTCGGGAACCGACAGCCAGGGCTTCATCGGCCACACGGCGCGCTGCGAGGAGGGGACCTCGCCCGTCGCGGCGATCAGGACGGCCAGCTCGCTGGCCGTGATCTGCGAGGACTCGTCCGGGGACTACTCGTACCGCGGAGAACGGTTGCGTGACGGCGCGAACCTGCAACTGGACAACGCCAAGCCTTCCCGGGGTGGGTTCGAGGCGAGAAATCCCGCCGACGGCGCCCGGTATCGGGTTGAGCCGGACATGCTGACCATCTCGAGCAACGGGCGAGTGGACTCCGCGGAGCCGGCGCTGGAATACGGTACGGGATAACGGATCACGCGGCGTACCGATATTCGGTGTCGGTCTCGTCGGCTTCCGGTGCAGAGTCGCCCTGTGCGGGGCGGTAATTCAGCAGATACCGGTCGATCTGCACCCTGCGTAGCGGCTGCGCCCAGATGTTCGCGCCGTCGATGGGGTTGCCGCTCTCATCCGACGCTGCGAGTTCGCGTGCGCCGGCGCGGAATCCGACGACGGATGCGGCGAACAGCGCCACCAACACGGCGCCGAGGGCCCCGGTGAAGCGACTTCCCGTCGCCAGGGAGTACACGAACATCCCCAGCGCCGCGAACCCCGCCAACAGGCTGACATACGCCACATACGTGCGTGACATTCGCTGTTTCCGTGCCGTGACCATTGTCCTGCCCTCTTTCCCTCGACAATACGCTACGCGTAGCGTAGCGCTACGGTGAGTGTAGCGTGAAAACGACCGCGGATATTCCATCGGTGAGGGGAGGGCGGATGGCGCAGCGCCGTGACGTCGACGACGGCATCCGTGCAGCGACCCTGGAACTCCTTCGCACCAACGGCCCGCGGTCGGTGACGGTCGAGGCGGTCGCGGCACGGTCGGGCATCGCCAAGACCACGATCTACCGGCGGCACCGAGACCGGCGGGACATGTTGTCGCAGGCGCTGTCTGAGGTGACGACACCAGAACCGCTGCCACCGCAGACTGCGGCCGCCGATCGGCTCCGCTGGGTGATCACGCAGGCAGTCAAGGCGGTGGAGGACGGCATCGGGTTCGGTGGTTTCGCCGCCATGCTCACCACCGAAGATCCCGAGTTCACCGACCTCTTCCGCCAGATCCTCGTCGCTCAGCGTGCCCAACTGGAATCGGTGATCGATGCGGACAAAGCCGACGGATCGATGCGCCCCGACGTCGACGCCGCAACGCTCATCGATGCGGTGGTCGGTGCGCACATCGCCGAGCGGGCCCGCACGGGGCGGGTGGCAGACGACTGGGAGACGCGACTGTTCGATCTCTTCTGGCCCATCGTGCGGACCTGATCGCTATGCCATCTTGGACTCGAGCACCGAAAGTGCTTCCAGGATCGCCTCTTCGGGCATCGGGTTGTTGTGCGAGAAGGCGATCAACACGCCGACGATTGCTCCGGCCATCACCCGTCTCTCGGTTTCGTCCCCCGGTTCACCGCCTCGGCGGGCCAGTGCCTCTTCGATCAGAGCGATCAGCTTGACGTAGGTGGTGTAGATCAGACCGCGCGCCTCCGGTACCTGATAGAGCATTTGCTGGCCGGTGACGGCATCGTCGCGTTCCTCCGGCGAGTAGGCGCCGAACACCGCTGCGACCGCGTGTCGGTAGGCGCCGACAGTGGTCAGATCTCCGGGCGCGTCGACGAACGCGTCGACGATGGGCGTCGACTGATCGTCGGAGACCAGCAGCGCTTCCTTGATGCCGAAGTGGCGGTACAGAGTCCGCGGCGAGACCTCGGCAGCGGCGGCTATCTGCTCGACCGTGGTGTTGGCATACCCCTGTTTGTCGAACAGTCGAAACGCCTCTCGGCGGATCGCGAGACGGGTTTGGATCTTCTTGCGCTCCCGCATTCCCGGCGGGGGCTCAGGGGTCGGCATCAGGCCGCATCCGCACCCAACGCCCGCGCGGCGAAACCGAGGATCGGCTTCTCCAGAGCGAGGATGGACGCGGCGTCGTCAGCGGCGAGACCGTGGGTGACCAGCGTCGAGATGCTCCCGACGAGCGCCTGGCAGGCGAAACGATCAGACTTGGTGCGCGCTTGGAAGACCCTGGCGACACCGTCGACGAAGTCCTGCTGAAGTGCGAGCCGGCGACGCATTGCCTCCGGGCCGGCCGCGTAGACCTCCAGCAGGTAGAGCCGAGCGGTCGCCGGATCCGAGGCCACGAACCCGAGGTACTTGTGCAGCATGGTGGCGAAACGCTGCATCGGGGTTCCGGCTTCAGGAGCGGTCAGGATGAACTCGATGACCAGCCCCTGCATTCGTTCATAGCCGGCCATGAAGCAATCCTGTTTGGAATCGAAGTGCTGGTAAAAGGTAGACCTCGATACCTTCGCGTGCTTTATCAAATCGTCGACCGTGGTGTTGCTGTAGCCATTCTTGCCCATCACCTCGGCGAGTGCCTGCAGGAGTCGGCTTTTCTGATTGGCGGCTACCTCGTCGCGGGTCAGATGGTGGCGACCAGAAGCCAGCCGCTCGGCCATGCGGAGGACTCCCTCTCTCGTTGCAGTCAACTGCGTCGGCGCAGTTCGGTCGTCCCCCCCGGTTGCCGGCAAGTATAGGTCGCTGCACACGTGCCGGCGGTGATCCCCACCCCGCGGCCGGCTCGACCACTCAATCCGACCAGGCCGCTGAGCGAACAGCTGACACGCGAGTTGATCTTCAGAGAATTAGCTGCAGGGCACTGTGACCACTACGCCGAGTCCCCGACAATGCGGAGGATTCGAACGCTCACGCCGGAAAAGTGTCGTCCGTGGGACGCGCCCGTACCGCAGAAGCCCGGGGTGTGGACTCCTGGGGCCACGTCCTTCGAGAACCTTGTTCACTCTTCGAAAACACGGACGTTTATGTACGATATTCGTGGTTTCGGAGGTCGGGTCGGAATCGACGGGGCGCGCGCAATTGAGGGGTTGAGCGACGCCTTGGAGCTGGCGCGTCGGTCTCTGGTGTTCCCGGATGGGGGAGGACGGATCACCAGAGCCGACGACGTCGTCGAGACTGCGCTGGCGGCGACCGCGTCTCGGACTTTTCCGCCATGGGTGCAGTCTCAACGTGAGGGCTACACGCCCGCCGGGACCTTCGACCGCATCTGCTGGCGCAACGTGGTGAACTCCGAGATCGTGCGGGTGGACACCGTCGCCACCGGTCGGGCATTGCGGCCCGTGGCCTCGGTCTTCGACACCATCACCACGCTGTCGATGTAGGGCTGGATTGTCGTGGCGTTCTGCACCGTGGCGACGATGACCAGCTGGAACCCGAACTTGCGGAACGCCTGCAGCGCCTGCTGGGCGAACTGCGGATCGGACTTGGAGAACGCCTCGTCGAGCATCAGCTGTGCGAAAACCGGCTTGTTGTCCGCACTTTCGGGACTCGCCAGGTTGAAGCTCAGCGCGCCGGCCAGGCAGAACGCCATCAGCTTCTCCTGCTCGCCGCCGGAGTTGTCGCCGGCATTGCTGTGCGTGCGGATCAACTCCTCGCTGCTGACGTCCCATTCCGCGCAGTCGAACGTGAACCGGTTGCGGACATCCAGCGCATCCCGCGTCCACGCCCTGTCCTCAGGCGCAGTCGAGGCCAACCGGTTGCGCAGCCGCAGGATGTCGGCGTACTGGTCGAGGATCGCCTGCTTGTCTCCCAACCCGACCTCGGCGATGCGCCGCGAGATGGCCCGCACGATCTCCGTCAGCTCCGACACCGCCGCCAAGGCCCGGGGCGTGGCCCGCAACGTCAACCGGGTGCCCCGGTTGAACTCCACCGCACCCAAACCTGTGTTGACGCGGTCGATCTGCTCGCTGATCCGGCGCGCCTCCTGCTCGGCCACCCGGTGCAACGTCAGGATCGCATCGGGAGCCTGCTCGGTGACCAGCCGCATCATCCGTTCGTAGGCCTCGGGCAGCTCACGTTCGTCGATGTGCCGGCACAGCGCCACATAGTCGTGCACCCGCTCGTCGAACTGGTCGGAGTCGTTGGGAATCGCATCCGGGAACGCGGTGTCGAAAGTGTTGAGGATGCGGGCCAATTCGTCGTAGGACCGCCGACGGCTCTCCCGCAGTTGGTCGCGCTCCCGCTTGATCGCGGTGAACAGCGCCTCCCGGTGCGGCTCGGGGCTCAGCAGCTCCAGCGACACCGGCAGCTGCGCGGCATACCGCTGCAGCAGTTCGGTCAGGGGTTCGGACACGAACGCCGGCTGCAGTCGTTCGGACAGCTCCAACAGTTGCGTACGGCGCCCGTCGAGATCGTCGCGGCGGGTCTGCACCGCACCGCGGCGGGTCATCAACCTCTGTATCTGCGACCAGCATTCGTCGGCGCGGGAGTTGAGCGCCTCGATGTCGGGATGCTCGGCCAGCAGCAGTTCGTACTGTTCGCGCAGCCGGTCGGCGTGCCCGTCGGCGGTCTCGGTGTCGATCTGGCTCCACTGCGGATACTGCTCGCAGATCGCCTTGCACGCCGATGCCCGATCGCGCCACTGCTGACGCTGCGCGGCGATGTCATCGGCCACTCGGCGTGCTTTCTGGTAGGCCTCCTCGGCAGCGGCCAGATCCATCGTCAACGCGTTGATCTTGGCCGACACGTCGCCCTGGAACAGGTACTCGGACTGCTTGAGTGGACGCCGGTCGTCCTTGATCGCCAGCCGGTCGGAGTCCTTGTACAGGCCGCTGTCGGTGACAGCCCGGCGGAACCGCGCGAACACCTCGGGGGTGTCGACACAGATGTGGTCGCCGGCGCCCGAGACGATGTCGACGGCCTCGGCGGCACACGGGTGTGTGGGGTCGACGACGAACAGCTTGGCCGCCAGCGTGTTCGCCTCCGGCTCGACAGGTTCGGTGCCGTAGGACTTGACCCGCACATGGTGCAGCGCCAGCCGGCCGCGCATGTTGGTCTCGTTGACGAACCGCAGCACCTTCGTGTGGTGGCGATCGGGGACCAGAAGCCGCAGGCCCGCACCGCGCAGCACCTTCTCCACCGCGACCCGCCACCGGTTCTGTTCGGGCCGCAGATCCATCAGCTCTGCGACATACGGAAGCTCGGTCGCATCGACTCCGATTGCCGCGCAGATGTGTTCGCGCATCGTCAGTGCGAACTCCGGCAGCGCCGAACCCACGTGCTCGACGCGTTTGAGCTCCTTGGTGGCGTCGTCGCGGGTGATGCGGGCGGACTTCTGCGCGTATTCGGCGTCGGTGGACGCCTCCCGGTTGCGTTCCACCTTGGCCAGCAGTTCGGTGGCCTGTTCGAGGAGTTCTTCGCGAAGGTTCCAGAACTCGTCGGCGGTGTCCGGCACGTCCAGGCCCTGCGCGGTCAGCAGGTCCTCGTAGCCGGCGCGCCGGCGCG
>NZ_JBAUJR010000439.1:0-15499 GCF_049683935.1 Mycobacterium sp.
CATCACCGTTCTGCACGCCGCGGACGGACTCGGCGCGCTGCTCAGCCTCAACGACCGCGGCTGGCGCTGGGTGCACGCCCGCGCCGGCGAAATCGCCAGCGGCAGTTGGGTCGACGAGTCACCGACGGCACTGCCCGAGGTGAATCTCGCGGTCACCGCGGCCGCGGTACGCCAGGCCCTGGCCGAACTCGTCAGGTCGTGATGCCGGTCATCGTCGGGCCCGACCCCATTCCGATGCGAGTTGTACAGCCTCAGACCAGCGGGCGCGTTCGGTCTCACGCCGTGAATCCTCCATCGCCGGCAACCACTCGGCGGCGCGTTGCCAGTTCCGCCGCAGCACCGCTTTGTCCGGCCAGTACCCGGCGCTGAGTCCTGCGGCATAGGCAGCGCCGAGCGCCACCGTCTCGGTCATCATCGGACGCACCACCGGCACCCCGAGAAGGTCCGCCACCGTTTGCATGAGCAGGTTGTTGGAAGTCATTCCACCGTCGACGGCGAGCGATCGGGTCGACAGACCGGCATCGGAGTCCATTGCGTCGACGACGTCGCACACCTGGAATGCGACGGCCTCGAGGATCGCCCGGGCAAGGTGACCCCGACTCGTGTAACCCGTGAGGCCCACAACGATCCCTTGCGCCGCGTGATCCCAGTACGGCGCAAGAAGTCCGGAGAAGGCGGGCACGATATAGCAGCCTCCGTTGTCGGTGACGGTGTTCGCGACGGTCTCGATCTCGGGAGAGGCGTCGATGAAACCCAGGGTGGTACGGCACCAGTCCACGAGAGCACCTGCTACCGCGATGGACCCTTCGAGCGCGTAGACCGGCGACTCGCCCTCGATCGCATAGGCGACCGTGCTGATCAACCCGTGGCTCGACGAGACGATGTCGGCACCAGTGTTGAGAAGCAGAAAGCTCCCGGTGCCGAAAGTGCACTTCGCCGCACCTGCGTCGAAGGCAGTCTGTCCGAACAGCGCCGCCTGCTGGTCGCCGATCAGCGCGGTCACCTCGATGCCTTCGATGGGATCCCGGGTGGCGCCGAAGTGGGCCAGGGTTGGTCTGATCTGCGGCAACATCTGAAGGGGAATGTCGAAGATCGCCAACAGTTCGTCATCCCAGTCGAGTGTCTGCAGGTTCATCAGCAGAGTCCGGCTCGCATTGGTGACGTCGGTGGCGTGCACGCCGCCGTCCACTCCGCCGGTCAGGTTCCACAGCAGCCAGCTGTCGATCGTGCCGAAAAGGATGTCGCCACGCTCAGCTCTCGGACGAAGGCTGGAATCCTGGTCGAACAGCCAGCGCATCCGCGGTCCGGAGAAATAGGTGGACAGTGGCAGACCGGTACGGGCAGTGATATCGGATGCGTCGAAGTCGCGGGCGATCCTGGTGATGATGTCCACGGTGCGCATGTCCTGCCAGACGATGGCGCGGTGCACCGGCCGTCCCGTGTGGCGGTCCCAGACGACTGTGGTTTCGCGCTGATTGGTGATTCCCAGCCCGATGATCTGGTCAGCGCCGATACCGGCGTCGGCGAGCGCCTCCGGGATGATCGTGCGGATCGTTTGCCAGATCTGTTCGGCGTCATGTTCGACATGCCCCGGACCGGGAAAGAACTGCTGGTGAGCGCGCTGGGCAATGGAAACCATATGGCCATGCCGGTCGAACACCATGCACCTGCTCGACGTCGTCCCCTGGTCCAGCGCGGCGACGTAGTACTCGGTCACTGACTCCTCCCGTGCCCGAGCTCACGGGAGATGGACCGGCCTGTGCGCACGACCAGCGTGACCAGCGCCTGGCGTGGTCGGCCACGCGGGTCACAGATCCGGTCGAGATGGCCGCCGACGCCGACCGCGGCGACGACCGATCCGTGCTGGTTGCGGATCGGGGCAGCCAGCGTGGCGATCTCGGGTTCACATTCTTCGACCTCACCGGCCCAGCCCTCGTCCCGCACGCCTGCCAGTTCCATGTCCAGCCGGGCCTTGTTGGTGATCGTGTGGAAGGTCAAGCCGTCGAGCACGACGCTGTCGATGCTGCGATACGCCCCAACATCGTGTGCCAGCAGAATCTTTCCCACCGCGGAGGCGTGCAACGGTGTTTCGGGTCCACCACCGAGGGATTTTTCGGTTGCGTTCGGCGGAACGATGCGGTGCACCGTCACGACGTGACCGTCGCGGAACGCCGCCACCTGGGTTGCCTCCCCCGATCGAGCGGCAAGAGCGTCGGTCCAGTTGATCGCGCGGGACCGAAGCAGATTGAGGTCGATCCGACTCGTCCCGAGCCGAAACAACAGTGGCGCGATCCGGTAGCGGGCGGTACCGGCTTCCTGTTCGGCGAAACCCACGGCCAGCAGAGTCTTCAACAGGCCGTGGGTTGTCCCCTTGGCCAGTCCGACGGCCTCGGCGACGCGCGCGAGGGTCAGGGGTTCCGGTTCGGCTGCCAGCACACGGATGATCGCGGCCGCTCGTTCTACCGACTGCACCGGCACGGACACCGACACAGCGTATCTCCGACCCGCCCCACCCGTTCGGCATTGCCGAACCCCGCCGGTTCGACCATGCCGAATCCGGGCCATTGGCCGGACTCACCCTGATCGCTAACGTCCGGTGAGATCGCGGTCACATCTCAGCCGAACCACTACTCAGATCACACAGACGATCAGGGGAGCCGGAATGACAACAGACGCACAGAAACAACCAACCATCGACCTGCCCTCCGCGGAGGAACGAGTTCCCTCCCTCGCCGGCGAGATGATGGCCGAGTTCTTCGGCACCATGGTCCTCATCCTGTTCGGGGTGGGCGTGGTCGCGCAGGTTGTTGCCGCCGACATCGGCGATCACGACAGCATCGCCTGGGCCTGGGGCCTGGGCGTCATGCTGGGCATCTACGTCGCGGGACGGATAAGTGGTGCACACATCAACCCGGCGGTGACCCTCGCACTGGCGCTCTTCCACGGCTTTCCCTGGCGCAAGGTGGCCCCCTATGCGACCGCGCAGGTGGCGGGGGCGTTCGTCGGCGCCCTGTTGGTGCGCTGGAACTACAGCGAGGTTCTCGCCAAGTTCGACCCGGGCCACACCATCAAGAGCCAGGGTGTGTTCTCCACACTCCCCGGAAATGGAACGCTGCCGGTCAGCGACCTGGGAGCGCTTCGGGATCAGATCATCGGCACCGCCATCCTGGTCTTGCTGGTCATCGCGATCACCGATGCCCGCAACTCGGCACCGCTGGCCAACCTGACACCGTTCATCGTCGGCCTACTGGTGGTGGCGATCGGTATGGCGTGGGGCACCAACGCCGGGTACGCCATCAACCCGGCACGTGATTTCGGCCCGCGGTTGGTGTCGTACCTGACCGGATACGACGGGGCATGGCGCGATCAGTACGGGAATCTGTACTTCTGGGTACCGATCCTCGGCCCGCTGATCGGCGCGGTCATCGGTGGAGCCCTCTACAAGTACTGCGTCGCACGCTTTCTGCCCCACGAACCCCTTTCACCGACCAACCAATAGTCGACACATCACACTGAAGGAGCAGCCATGCCTGAGTTCGTAGGCGCGATCGATCAAGGCACGACGAGTACTCGGTTCATGATCTTCGATCATGCCGGGAACGAAGTGAGCAAACATCAACTCGAGCACGAGCAGATCATGCCCCGACCCGGTTGGGTGGAGCACAACCCGGTGGAGATCTGGGAACGCTCCACGTCGGTGCTGCAGACCGCGATCAACAGCGCCAAACTGCAGCCGAGTGACCTTGCGGCGCTTGGTATCACCAACCAGCGCGAGACCACCGTGGTGTGGAACAAGAAGACCGGGCGCCCGTACTACAACGCGATCGTGTGGCAGGACACCAGGACCGACAAGATCGCCACCGCCCTGGAGAGAGAGGGCAAGGGCGACGTGATCCGGGAGAAGGCCGGTCTGCCGCCGGCAACCTATTTCTCGGGCGGCAAGATCGCGTGGATTCTCGACAACGTTCCCGCAGCCCGCGCAGACGCCGAGAACGGTGACGCACTTTTTGGCAACACCGACTCATGGCTGCTGTGGAACCTCACCGGCGGAGTGGACGGCGGTATCCACGTCACCGACGTCACCAACGCCAGCCGGACGATGTTGATGAACCTGGAGACACTTGATTGGGACGATGAGTTGCTCGGGTTCTTCAACATCCCGCGGGCGATGCTGCCCCAGATCCGGCCGTCATCGGATCCGGACCTGTACGGGCGGACATGCTCGAGGACCCCCTACGGCGGAATCGCACTCAGCGGCGCTCTCGGCGACCAGCAGGCGGCGATGTTCGGCCAGGTCTGCTTCGCGCCGGGGGAAGCCAAGAACACCTACGGCACAGGCAACTTCCTGCTCCTCAACACCGGGACTGACCTGGTCCGCAGCAAGAACGGGCTGCTGACCACGGTGTGCTACCAGTTCGGCACCGATGCCCCCGTCTACGCGCTTGAAGGGTCCATCGCGGTAACTGGGTCGGCGGTGCAGTGGCTGCGCGACCAATTGGGGATCATCGCGGGCGCAAGCGAGGTGGAGACTCTGGCGCGCCAAGTCGAGGACAACGGCGGAATCTACTTCGTCCCAGCATTTTCGGGTCTGTTCGCCCCCTACTGGCGCAGCGATGCTCGCGGCGCCATCGTCGGCCTGAGCCGGTTCAACACCAACGCCCACCTCGCACGCGCCACCCTCGAATCGATCTGCTACCAGAGTCGTGACGTCGCCGAGGCCATGGAAGCAGATTCGGGTGTGCACCTCGAGGTGCTGAAGGTCGACGGCGGAGTTACGGCCAACAACCTGTGTATGCAACTTCAGGCAGACATCCTCGGCGTACCGGTCAGCCGCCCCGTCGTCGCCGAGACCACGGCGCTCGGTGCCGCCTACGCGGCCGGTCTGGCAGTGGGTTTCTGGAACGACACCGATGAGCTGCGCGAGAACTGGAACGAGTCCCGCCGCTGGACACCGGCCTGGAGCGTAGAGCAACGGACCGAGGGGTACGCCGGCTGGAAGAAAGCGGTCCAGCGGTCACTCGACTGGGTCGACGTCGGATGATGAGCCAGATCCACCAATTCGATTACAAAACACTGCTTTCCGAGGAGTCGACGACATGAGCACTGCACAACCCTTGAGCCCTTTTGAGCGTTCAGAGGCCCTACGCAGGCTGAGCACCGAAGAACTCGACATTCTTGTCATCGGTGGAGGGGTGGTCGGCGGCGGGGCCGCGCTCGACGCTGCCACGCGGGGCTTGAAGGTGGGACTGGTCGAGGCCCGAGACTACGCATCCGGCACGTCGAGCCGTTCCAGCAAGTTGTTCCACGGCGGGTTGCGCTATCTGGAGCAGTTCAATTTCGCCCTGGTATTCGAAGCGCTGCGTGAGCGCAGCCTGGTGTTGAACACGCTGTGCCCGCATCTGGCCCGCCCGGTGCCGTTCATCTATCCACTGGAGAAGAAAATCGACCGCGGCTACGTGGGGCTGGGCATCGGGGTCTACGACGTGATGGGTGCCGGACGCGGTGTGCCAGGCCATCATCGGCACCTGAGCCGGCGAAAAACCCTGGAGTCCTTCCCCTCCGGCAATCGGTCCGCCATCCGCGGCGCTGTGCGTTTCTACGAGGGACAGGTCGATGACGCGCGGCACACCATGATGCTCTGCCGGACGGCAGCTCAGTTCGGCGCCTTGTGCGCGAACAGTACGCGGGTCATCGGATTCCTTCGAGAAGGTGAGCGTGTGGTCGGAGCCACGGTGCGGGATCTGGAGAGTGGGCGCGAGTTCGACATCCGGGCCCGTGAGGTGATCAACGCCGCCGGGGTGTGGACCGACGAAATTCAGGAGATGGTCGGGGGCCGAGGACAATTCAAGGTGCGGGCATCCAAGGGAATTCACCTCGTGATCCCGAGGAACCGAATCAACTCGGCGACGGGAATCATCACCCGTACGGAGAAGAGCCTGCTGTTCATCATCCCGTGGGGCAGCCACTGGATCATTGGTACGACGGACACCGACTGGGACCTCGACCTCGCCCACCCCGCCGCCAGCCAAACCGACATCGATTACCTTTTGGCCCATGCGAACTCGCTGCTAGCCGATCCGCTAACCCGGGATGACGTCGTCGGGGTCTACGCCGGACTGCGGCCACTGCTCTCGGGAGAATCCGACTCGACCAGCAAGCTGTCGCGAGAGCACGCCGTCTCCAGTCCGGTGCGCGGCCTCACCGTGATCGCCGGAGGCAAATACACGACCTACCGGGTCATGGCCGAAGACGCGGTGGACTCGGCGGTGCACGGACTCGAACGAAAGGTGCCGGCGTCCTGCACCGAACGCGTTCCGCTCGTCGGGGCCGACGGGTATGTCGCTGCGTGGAATTCGCGCCGGTTGACCGCGGACCGGGTGGGTCTGCGAGAATCCACGATCGAGCATCTGCTGGGGCGCTACGGCACGCTGATCACCGAGCTGCTGGAACTGATCGAGAAGCAGCCAGAACTCGGCGAGTCCCTCGCCGGTGCCGACGAGTATCTCAAGGTGGAGGCGTACTACGCCGCCAGCCACGAGGGTGCTCGGCATCTGGAGGATGTACTCACCCGACGCACCCGGATCTCGATCGAGGTCCCCGACCGGGGGATCGCCGCCGCCCGCGAGATCGCCGAATTGATCGCACCGGTGCTGGACTGGGACGACACCGACATCGCGCGTGAACTCGAACATTACGACGCGCGGGTCGCCGCAGAGAGGGATTCCCAGCACCAGGCAGACGACCTGACTGCCGACGCGTCCCGACTCGGCGCCCCCGATGTCCGCCTCGGAACGTCGCAGCAGAGCGGGGGTCTGTGATGGTGCAGAGCGAGGCCACGGTGCTGCACATGCGCCCGGACCGCAACCTGGCGCTGGAACTGGTCCGCGTGACGGAGTCCGGTGCGATGGCGGCGGGCCGCTGGGTCGGCCGCGGCGACAAGGAAGGCGGCGACGGCGCAGCGGTCAACGCGATGCGCCAACTCGTCAGCACGGTCGCGATGCGCGGCGTCGTCGTCATCGGTGAGGGCGAGAAGGACAAGGCCCCGATGCTGTTCAACGGTGAGGAGGTCGGCAACGGCGACGGACCCGAATGCGACTTCGCGGTCGACCCGGTTGACGGCACCACGCTGATGGCCAAGGGCATGCCCAACGCGATCTCAGTGCTGGCGGTCTCCGAGCGTGGCAGCATGTTCGACCCGTCCGCGGTGTTCTACATGGAGAAGATCGCTGTCGGTCCGGACGCAGCCGACGTCATCGACATCACCGCGCCCGTTGCGGAGAACGTGCGCCGGGTCGCCAAGGCGAAAAAGCTTTCGGTGTCGGATATCGCCGTGTGCATTCTCGACAGACCCCGACACAGTGCGCTGATCGAACAGGTCCGCGACACGGGGGCCCGAATCCGGCTGATCGCCGACGGCGACGTCGCCGGAGCTATTGCGGCCGCGCGTCCGGACTCCGGCACCGACATGCTGATCGGCACCGGAGGGACCCCCGAAGGCATCATCGCCGCCGCCGCGATGCGCTGTATGGGCGGCGCTCTACAGGGAAGGCTCGCGCCGAAGGATGATGCGGAACGTCAGCGCGCGATCGACCACGGGCACGATCTGGATCGCGTGCTGCTCACCGAGGACCTCGTCGCCGGCGAGAACGTGTTCTTCACCGCCACCGGTATCACCGACAGCGATCTTGTGCGGGGTGTCCGGTACAGCGGTGGCGGCGCCCATACGCAGTCAATCGTGATGCGCGCGAAATCGGGCACCGTCCGGATCATCGACGCTTTTCACAGCCTGTCGAAATTGCAGGAGTTCGTCTAACTCTGCGGCAACGAGCCCAGCGCCTGCTCGACATCGCCGAGCAGATCGGCAGCGTCTTCGATGCCGACCGACAGCCGCACCAGGTCGTCGGGCACCTCGAGTTGGGAGCCGGCGGTCGAGGCGTGCGTCATGGCGCCCGGGTACTCGATCAGCGACTCCACGCCGCCCAGAGACTCGGCGAGGATGAAAATCTCTGTGCGAGCACAGAAGTCCCGTGCCGCCTGGGGCCCGCCACGAAGCCGGACCGACACCATCCCTCCGAAGCCGCTCATCTGCCGGGCAGCGACCTCGTGGTTGGGATGGCTCGGCAGGCCCGGGTAGAGCACCGTGTGGATCGCCGGGTGCCCGTCGAGGAACTCGGCGATCAGGGCCGCGTTGTCGCTGTGCCGCTGCATCCGCAACGGCAGCGTTTTGAGTCCCCGCATCGTCAGATAGGCGTCGAACGGGCCCGGCACCGCACCCGCACCGTTCTGCAGGAACGCGAATGCCTCATCGAGGCCGTCGTCGTTGGTCAGCAGCGCCCCGCCGACCACGTCGGAGTGCCCACCGATGTACTTGGTCGTCGAGTGCAGCACGATGTCGGCGCCCAGCGACAGGGGCTGCTGCAGCGCCGGCGACGCGAAGGTGTTGTCGACCAGGACCTTGGGCTTCGTCCCGGACTCGGAGGCCAGCGTGGCGATCGCACCGATGTCGGCGATGGACAGCAGCGGGTTGGTCGGCGTCTCGACCCAGATCAGCCTGGTGCGGTCGGTGATGGCCGCGCGTACCGCGTCCAGGTCCGGAAGTGCCACGGCGGTGTAACTGATCCCCCACAGCGTGAAGACCTTGTCGATGAGCCGGAAGGTGCCGCCGTAGGCGTCGTCGGGGATCACCACATGATCGCCGGGCCGCAGCAGTGCCCGCAGGGCGCAGTCGGTGGCGGCCATGCCGGAACTGAACGCGCGGGCGTAGGAGGCCGACTCCACCGCCGCCAGCGACGCTTCCAGCGCGGCCCGGGTCGGGTTGCCGGTGCGTGCGTATTCGAATCCGCCGCGCAGGCCGCCCACGCCGTCCTGGGCGAACGTCGAACTGGCATAGATCGGCGCGTTGACCACGCCCGTGGCGGGGTCAGGCCGATAACCGGCATGAATGGCCTTGGTGGCCGGTCCGTAGGCCCGGTAGTGGTCGGCCGCACTGCGCTTCTCGCTCATGGTCGATCAGGGTAGCCGGGCACGCCGGTTGGTCACCGGAGAGGCACCGGCAGGTGCCGGCGCCTCTCCGACGAACGTCGCCTAGTAGTGCGTCGGCCCGGATCCGGGTGGTAGCGGTTGCGGGTTGAGAGGGACGCACACCGTGGTCATGATCTTGTCGGCCAACGTCTGACGCTTGCTGTCCCACAGCGGGAACAGGTAGCCGATGTAGCAGATGATCGCATCGACGAAGTGGGCCAGCTGACGCACCACCGAGAGGCCGAAACCGATGGGCTGCCATGTCTTCTCGCTGACCACCTTGAACTTCATCACCGACTTGCCGATGCTCGATCCGGTGGTGCCCTGGCGGTAGCCGTAGTTCCAGACGACAAACGCGAGCGCCAGCACCGAGCCCAGGAACGACACCACCGAGCCGACGACCGAATAGCTCGAGGTGCACGCGACACCGCTGCCGTAGGTGACGCACTCGTTGTCGCCGGTGAGGATCGCGATGCCCTGGGCGATGCCCACGACGATCAACACCGGGAGGTAGTCGATGAACCAGGCGGCCACGCGCGTGATCCACGAGGTGTACGCCTCCTTGGGCAGTGCCGGCCCGGACTGCGACGCGTAGCCTGAGGACTGTTGCGGCGGCGGGAAACCACCCGGCGGTGGGTAATTGCCTTGCGGCGGTGGCGGATAACCACCCTGAGGCGGTGGGGGGTAACCACCGGATGGCGGATAGTTACCCTGCGGCGGTGGCGGATAACCTCCCGGGGGCGGCGGCGGAAAACCACCCGGCGGTGGCGGATTGTCTGTCATCGATTCTCCTTATGTTCGTCTTCGGCTAGCGGGATGCAGACCGTAGTCATGACCTTGTCGGCGATCGTCTGGCGCTTGGCGTCCCACAGTGGCCACAGGAAGCCGATGTAGCAGATCACCGCATCGAGCAGGTGGGCCACTTGGCGCACTATCGAGAGGCCGAAACCGATGGGCTGCCAGGTCTTTTCACTGATCACCTGGAACTTCACGATCGACTTGCCGATACTCGAGCCCGTCGTACCCTGCCGGTAGCCGAAGTTCCAGATGACGTAGGCGAGGATCACGATGCCGGCGGCGGTGACCGCGAGCTGACCGGGCGTGGAGGCACCGGTGGCGCAGAATTCGCCGAGATCGAACTCGGAGGTGTCGGTGACACACACCGTCTCCTGGGTGCCCAGCAGAATTCCCCAGGCGATGCCCTGGATGAGCAACACCGGGATGATGTCGATGACCCACGCGACCACCCGGTTGAGCCACGGCGTGTACAACTCCTGCGACGGACCCGACCCCGCCCCCGGCGGCAGGTATCCACCATGCTGCGGCAGGTGACCGCCCCCTGGTGGAGGCGGGGGACTCCCCGGCGGCGGTTGATCGGTCATGGACGCCTTCCAGCGCTGTACCAACTGGGAACGAGCGTGCTTACGATACCTGAGAAATACCTGGGAGCAGCGCTTTCACGCACGAAAACGATCTTGGTTCCGGTGGCGTTCGGGTTTGCCAGATCTACCGGGAGCGGTCAGCTGTGCGCGTTGCCGTCGGATAGGAATCCCAGGAGGTCGTGCCGGGTGAGCACGCCGACCGGCTTGCCCTCCTCGACCACCATCACCGCGTCGCATTCACGCAGGGACTTGGCCGCGGTGCTCACCAGCTCTCCCGCCCCGAGCAACGGGAGCGCCGGGCTCATGTGCTGGGCGACGGCGTCGGCCAGCTTGGCACGCCCCTCGAACACCGCCGACAGGAGTTCCCGCTCGGACACACTGCCCGCCACCTCACCCGCCATGACCGGGGGTTCGGCGCCGACCACGGGCATCTGCGACACCCCGTACTCGCGCAGGATCCCGATGGCGTCGCGCACTGTCTCCGACGGGTGCGTGTGGACGAGATCCGGGAGTCCGCCGGACTTGCCGCGCAGCACGTCGCCGACCGTCGACTCCTGGACCGAACCGTCCAGGCGACTGCGCAGAAACCCGTAGGACGACATCCAGTCGTCATTGAAAACCTTTGACAGATAACCGCGCCCGCCGTCCGGGAGCAGCACCACGACCAGTGCGTCCGGACCCGCACGTTCAGCCACCTTGATCGCCGCGACCGCGGCCATCCCGCACGATCCGCCGACCAGCAGTGCCTCCTCGCGCGCCAGCCGACGAGTCATCTCGAAGGAGTCGGCGTCGGACACCGCGATGATCTCGTCAGGTACCGCAGGGTCGTAGGCCGACGGCCAGAAATCCTCGCCCACGCCCTCGACCAGGTAGGGGCGGCCGGTTCCGCCCGAGTAGACCGAACCTTCGGGGTCCGCCCCGATCACCTTGACCCGGCCGTCGGACACCTCTTTGAGGTAACGGCCGGCGCCGGTGATGGTGCCGCCGGTGCCGACGCCGGCGACGAAGTGGGTCACCTTGCCGTCGGTGTCGGCCCAGATCTCGGGGCCGGTGGTCTCGTAGTGGCTCTCGGGCCCCATCGGATTGGAGTACTGGTCGGGCTTCCAGGCGCCGTCCACCTCCTGCACAAGCCGGTCGGACACGCTGTAGTAACTGTCGGGATGGTCCGGCGGGACGGCCGTCGGGCAGACGACGACGTCCGCTCCGTACGCGCGCAGGACGTTGCGCTTGTCCTCGCTGACCTTGTCGGGGCAGACGAAGATGCACTTGTAGCCGCGCTGCTGGGCGACCAGCGCCAGCCCGACACCGGTATTGCCCGAGGTCGGTTCGACGATGGTGCCACCGGGCCGGAGCTCGCCGCTGGCCTCGGCGGCGTCGATCATCTTGACCGCGATGCGGTCTTTGGCGCTGCCACCGGGGTTGAGGTACTCGATTTTGGCCGCCACGACGCCCGAACCCGGAGGGACCACCGAGTTCAGCTGCACCAGAGGGGTATTGCCGATGAGCTCACTGACGTGCCGGGCGATCCGCATGCGTCCATCGTGTCAGGCCCGGCGGGCGACTACCAGGTGGCCTCTCTGATGTACTCACCGATCTGGCGTAGAGACCGGCCTGCCTCCGACACCGCAGGTGCCCCGAGCTGGAAGACATGCATCTGACCAGGCCAGATACGGATCTCCACCGGGACCCCTGCCGCGGCCAGCAGACGCGCCGCTTTCCGGGCGTCGCTGAGCAGGACCTCGGACCCGGAGACGTGGATCAGAGTGCGAGGCAGTCCCGGCTCGATGTGATCGAGCGGCTCGTAGATCTCCTCGGGCCGGCCGTCCGTGACGTTGCGGTCCGCCGCCTCGCCGATCAGCTCGACGAGCGCGTGGAAGGCCTTGTGCGGGAACATCACATCAGTGCGGACATTCGGGTGGTCCGCGCGGGCCTCGTTGTCGATCTCGAACAGCGGCGACATGGTGGCGATGGCGGCGGGCGATTCACCCTCGTAGCCGTTGATGCCCTCCACGTGCAGCCGCTCGGCGAGCGCCAGCGACAGATAGCCGCCCGCGGAATCGCCCGCCAGCACGATCTGGTCGGGTTCGTAGCCGGTCTCCCGTAGCCACTTGTACGCGTCGTGACAGTCGTCGAGCGCGGTACCGACCGAGTGCTTCGGGATCATCCGATAGTTGACGACCAGCACGGGGCTGTCCGCGTACTTCGACAGCGCCGTCACCAGACGACCGTGGGTGTTGACGCCGCAGGTGAGGAACGCCCCACCGTGCATGTAGAGAATCACGCTGCGCTTGCCGTCCGCCGGCAGGACACCGGCGGCGCGCACCAGCTGAGCAGTGCAGTGCGGCAGCGAGATGGTGGCACGCACGGTGCCGGGGGCGGGCCGCATGATCCTGGCGGCGAAGTCCACCAGGCCCCACGGCCACGGCGCCCTAGGGGCGTAGCTGCCGATGGTCAACGCCGGCTTGACAGTCAAAAGTGCAGCCAGACCCATCAGCCTGCCCGCGATGCTCGGGCCGTCCTCGACGACCTCGACGGGGGCGCCGTCACTGACCGGGAATCGGCGGGGCTTATGCCCTCTGCCTGGCCTGATACCAAGATGCGAAGAGCTGGGGACCTTACTCGGTGCCGTCATCGCCACCACTTCCTACGCCGTTGTAGAGCCGGAGTGTGTTGAGTTACTCAGCCAACCTCGAAACTTAGCTTGGCACATGTAACCACTATCACAATTCATTAAACGTTTTTGGTACCGGAGTTGATACCGCACCGTGATCCCCGATCCGCGGCGCCACCGGTTAAACCGTCGCGGACCGCTCTAGACTGGGCCGCGTGGGCATCCGTGCACCGCGTCGGTCGGCCGTCGCTCTGGCGGCTGCGGCAACGCTCGCGTCGACAGGTTCCGCCTACGTCGGAGCCCGCAATCTGCTGAGCGGGCAAGCCGAGCAGGCGCGCCAGGTGATACCCAAGTCATGGGACGTGCCGCCGCGCGCCGACGGTGTCTACTCACCCGGGGGCGGGCCCGTGGAGCGCTGGCACCGTGGGGTGCCGTTCGACCTGCACCTGATGGTCTTCGGCGATTCCACCGCTACCGGCTACGGCTGCACCAGCGGTGACGAGGTGCCCGGCGTGTTGCTCGCGAGGGGGTTGGCCGAGGAGTCGGGGAAGCGGATCCGACTGAGCACGAAGGCGATCGTGGGTGCGACGTCAAAAGGTCTGTCCGGTCAGATCGACGCCATGTTCGTCGCCGGTCCCCCGCCGGACGCCGCGGTCATCATGATCGGCGCCAACGACATCACCAAACCCAACGGGGTGGGACCTTCGGCACGCCGGCTCGGCCGGGCGGTGCAGCGGTTGCGCGGCAGCGGCGCGGTGGTCGCGGTCGGCACCTGTCCGGACTTCGGCGTCATCACCGCGATTCCGCAGCCCCTGCGGTGGGTCGCCCGAGGACGAGGGCTTCGGCTGGCACGCGCGCAGGCAGCCGAGGTACGGGCAGCCGGCGGCACCCCGGTGCCCTTCTCCGACCTGCTGGCTCCGCACTTCTACAAGACTCCTGAGCTGCTGTTCTCGCAGGACATGTTCCATCCGTCGGCCGCGGGCTACGAGCTCGCCGCCAAACAGTTGTTGCCGGCGCTGTGTATTGCGCTGGGCGAGTTCGTCTCCGGGACGCCGGACGAACGGGCTCTGGAGTCGAGGGTGGCCGAGGGCAGTTCGCTGCTCGCGCGCATCGGCGGGTTGAGCAGACTGTGGCGGCGCTCGACCGGGGTCCCCGCTCCGATCGTGGTGGCCGCGGGCTAGGTTCTGTGTAGTTTCCGATCCGCCAGTCGCTCGATCACCAAGGAGCCGTCATGCCCGAGGCCGTCATCGTCGCCACCGCACGTTCACCCATCGGCCGAGCCGGCAAGGGCTCGCTGGTCTCCATGCGCCCTGACGATCTCGCCGCGCAGATGGTCAAGGCCGCCCTGGACAAGGTGCCCGGCCTCGATCCCCGCGAGATCGACGACCTGATGATGGGCTGTGGTCAGCCCGCCGGCGAGGCCGGCTACAACATCGCTCGCGCGGTGGCCGTCGAACTCGGTTACGACTTCCTGCCCGGCACCACCGTCAACCGCTACTGCTCGTCGTCGCTGCAGACCACCAGGATGGCTTTCCACGCGATCAAGGCCGGCGAGGGGGACGCGTTCATCTCCGCCGGGGTGGAGACGGTGTCGCGATTCGGCAAGGGTGCCGCCGACGGTGCGCCGGACTCCAAGAACCCGGTGTTCGCCGAGGCGCAGGCACGCTCTGAGCAGGCCGCGGCAGGTGCCGAGGAATGGCACGACCCGCGCGCCGACGGCAACCTTCCCGACGTCTACATCGCGATGGGGCAGACCGCCGAGAATGTCGCCCTGCACACCGGTATCAGCCGCGAGGATCAGGACCACTGGGGTGTGCGGTCGCAGAACCGTGCCGAGGAAGCCATCAACAGCGGCTTCTTCGCCCGGGAGATCTCGCCGGTGACGCTGCCGGACGGCACTGTCGTGTCGACCGATGACGGGCCGCGGGCCGGCACCACCTACGAAAAGATCAGCCAGCTCAAGCCGGTTTTCCGGCCCAACGGCACCATCACCGCCGGCAACGCCTGCCCGCTCAACGACGGCGCCGCCGCGGTCGTGATCATGAGCGACACCAAGGCCAAGGCGCTCGGACTGACGCCGCTGGCGCGCATCGTGTCGACGGCTGTGACCGGTCTGTCGCCGGAGATCATGGGCCTGGGCCCGATCGAGGCCGTGAAGAAGGCGCTGGCCAACGCCAAGATGAGCATCGCCGATATCGATCTGTACGAGATCAACGAGGCGTTCGCGGTGCAGGTGCTCGGGTCTGCCCGGGAACTGGGCATGGACGAGGACAAGCTCAACGTCTCCGGCGGCGCGATCGCCCTGGGCCACCCGTTCGGCATGACGGGCGCGCGCATCACCGCCACGCTGCTGAACAACCTGGCGACCCACGACAAGACGTTCGGCATCGAGTCGATGTGTGTCGGTGGCGGGCAGGGCATGGCGATGGTCGTCGAGCGGCGGGCCTGATGTCTCGGCGTTGAGACTGAGATAGCGGCGCGAAAG
>NZ_JBAUJR010000440.1:0-2950 GCF_049683935.1 Mycobacterium sp.
GTCTGGTTCCAACGCCACGGCCAGGTCATCGGTGCCGGGCGCAGCACTCGCACGGTGAACCGGCGGCTACGCCGGGCGCTGGAGCACCGCGCCCGCTGCTGTGTGGTCCCCGGGTGTGGGGCGACCCGCGGGCTGCATGCCCACCATCTGCGGCTTTGGGAGGACGGCGGCCTCACCGAGCTGTGCAACCTGGCCCTGGTCTGCCCGTACCATCACCGCGCCCATCACCGCGGGCTGATCACCATCACCGGACCCGCCGATCGCCTCGTCGTCACCGACGACACCGGCCAACCACTGACCAACCGATCCCTGGCCCGACCACCCACCCCACACCCCCACCCGCAGTAGCTCCCTACCCCGGACCCACCGGCGAACGCGCCCAATGGAAGTGGTACCACCCCTACCAACCCGAACCACCACCACGAGCCGCCGACAACTAGGTTGAGTGGCCGTCCGCGAGCACGACCTGCGCGTGTTCGTGTCCCTGTTGGCGTATTTGTAGCTGACGTCGAATGCCGTTTTCCTGCTTACGGATTGGCTGGCAGAGCCGGTGAAGGCCGCTGTCATCACACTAGAACCAGCTGGAGCAGCTCAACAGCACGATGGCGACGTGCCAACATGACACGGTGACCCGATCCCCGACGACGAGTTCGAACCCGGATCCAGTCACGCACAAGGCACTCGCCCGGTGGGCCGCTGCGTGCGCCGAGCGAACGCTGCCGATTTATGAAGACGACCGTCCCGATGACAACCGCCCGCGGGCGGCCATCGAAGCGCTCCGCGGCTGGACACAAGACGAAGTCCCAATGACAGCATGTCGCGCCGCGGCCTTCGCAGCTCATGCCGCCGCCCGCGATGCTGATCAAGGCGGCGCACCCGCAGTCGTAGCGGCCGCACGGGCCGCAGGCCAAGCAGCGGTGGTGGCGCACATGGCCGGCCATTGCCGGCACGCCGCGATATACGCGGCCAAGGCGGTCGGACTGCACAACTCCAATGACCTAGCGCATCAAGCCGAACGCAAATGGCAATGGGACAACCTCGGCCTCGAGTTTCGCCCGATCGTATTCCCCAAGGGCCAGTGACCATCACGGGCTGACTCCGATCAGGAAAAAGCAATCTAGCCAGTCCGATTGCGCGGCCCGCCGCGCGCTAGTCCGATTGCGCGGCCCGCCGCGAGATGACCTCGTCGCGCACCGCCGACCGACGCGCCTTCCCGGCGTCGTCGCGCAGCGGCCGGTCGGTGAACTCCACCGACCGCGGCAGCTTGTGGGAGGCGATCCGCTCGGCGAGAAACGCGACGACTGCCGCCTCATCCAAGCCGGTAGCCTGCACCAGCACATGCGGCACCTGGCCCAGATCGTCGTCGGGGATTCCAACTGCCAAGCAGGACAGCACTTCCGGATGCTCGGAAAGCGCTGATTCGATCTCGGCCGGGTATACGTTGCGCCCGCCCACGGTGAACATGTCGACCCTGCGGTCGTTGAGGTAGAAGTAGCGTTCGGCTCCGAAATCCTGGTAGTAGCCCAGGTCTCCCAGCGAGTCCCAACCGTCGCGGGACTTCGCGGTGCTGCCGATGTAGCGATAGGTGGGTCGTCCCCCCGGCGCCGGCCGCATGTAGATCTCACCGACCTGCCCGGGCGGGCATTCGTTGCCGTCGTCGTCGAGCACCTTCATCTCACCGGCGACGACCGTTCCCACCGAACCCGGGTGGGCCAGCCACTGGTCACCAGAGATGAACGTCAGCGCCTGTAACTCGGTGCCGCCGTACAGTTCCCACACTGCACTCGGACCGAGAATCTCGATCCACGCCAGTTTGACCGCCGGCGGGCACGGCGCGGCCAGATGCCAGAGCCTGCGGATCGACGATAGATCGTAGGCGTCGGGGTCGGCGCGGTAGACGGGCAATAGGCGCTGCATGATCGTGGGGACGGTGGTGAGGAACGTCACCCGGTGGTCGGTGACCAGGCTCAGGAATTCGGCCGGTTCGAACCGGGGCATCACCACCAGATGATGTCCCTGCAGGAGACCGATGGCGAAGGTCGTGAAACCGGTGTTGTGGCTCAGTGGCACCGAGATCAGGGTCACGTCGCCTTCCTGTGCTCCCAATGGCTGGCCGATCGCGGCGGGCACCCTGCTGTCGCCGCCCGATTCGATCAGCTTGGGCCGACCTGTGCTGCCGCCGGAGGCCATCGACTTCCACACCGGCGAGACCGCCTCAGGCAACGGCGCCGCCGCGAACGCTGAGAACGCGGCAGCGAGCTCCGTTGGGGCACTGGCGGTCACACCGGTCGGGTCGGGTCGGCCGACCAGCAGTCTGGGACGCCGAAGCTCGAGCAGCGCGGCGAGCTCGGCGTCGGGCAGGCGCGCGGACAGCGGCTGCGGCACCGCGCCCAGCTTCCAGCAGGCCAGCACCGAGTACACCCAGTCCAGTGAGTTCGGCAGCACGATCGTCACGTAGTCGCCGACACCCACACCGAGCGAGGCGAACCCGCGCGCAACACGATTGGTCGCCGCATCCATCTCTGCCCGTGTCATTGTGACGCCCGAGCAGGTGACGGCCGGAGCCTCGGGGTTCCGGGCGGCCAGTGCCGAGACCTGGGAGCCGATCGGGGGAACAGGACTGGTCATGTTGCTCCATCCTCGTCGTCGATCGCCTCCGCGTGCTCGGCGGGAGGACCCGCCGAGCCCAACGCCGACGTCAACACGGCGACGACGGACACCAAGGCCAGAAACTGCACCCCGGCCGAATGCCCCACGTATCCGTCGACCGAACGCCACGGATTCTGGCTCAGGACCGCACCGGCCAGGATCAGACCGGACGCTGCACTGCCGACAGTTGCGGCGTTCCAGAGTCTTTCGCGGTTGCGCAGCAGGTGCCGCAGCCCGAGCGCGGCGCCGGCCATCACCGCCCCGACCAGCCCGGCGATCAACGATGCCGCCACCACCGCAG
>NZ_JBAUJR010000441.1:0-2064 GCF_049683935.1 Mycobacterium sp.
AGCGTGGACCATGAGGACCTCTCGGTAATCGGATGTGCGTGTTTGGTAACCACACCGATACCGGAGGTCCTCACCTACTTCCGCTCACCACGCCGTTCACAACCTGTCTGGGAGTTACACCTAGATCCTCAGAGCAGAGTGGACCAGTAACTCCAGAACCGCACCAGGCACAACAGGATCACCGCGGTGAACCACAGCGCCACGATCGACCAGCGCCAGGTGTGCAGCCCGCGCAGCACGGCGTTGCCGCGCTGCGGCTGCACCGCGATCGTCGTCACCACGACCAGCAGCGGGATGGTCATCGACCACACCACCATGCAGTACAGGCACAGCGCGCCGATGGTGAACACGCTCTGGTAGATCAGCCAGTGCACGAACACCGTGCCCAGCAGCGTGCCGACCGCCAGCCCGGCCCAGTACCAGCGGGGCAGCTGAACCCGGGCCACCGCGAGCACCCCGGTCACCAGCACGACGGTGAACGACACGATGCCGATCAGCGAGTTCGGGAAACCGAACACGGCGGCCTGCGGGGTGACCATCACCGAACCGCAGGACAGCACCGGGTTGAGGCTGCACGTCGGCACGTAGGCCGGGTTCTTGAGCAGCTCGACCTTCTCGATGGTCAGCGCCAGCGCCGACGAGAGGCCCACCACGCCGGCGATCAGGACCCACAGCGCGCTCAGCCTCCCGACGTGCACCCCACCGTGCTCGGGGCTGTCCGGCTCGGCCGGGGACACCTCCCCTGGCGCGCTCACGCTCATGGAGCGGGAGCGGGAGCGGGCGCCGGGGTCGTCGGATCCGGATTCGGCGGCGGCGCACCGGCGTCGAGCACGGGCAGGTCACCGACGATGCTCCTGATCTCGTCGATCAGCGCGTCGGGGGTCGTCGGCTTGTAGTCCTTGCCGTTGATGCGGATGGTCGGGGTGGCCTTGACCTCGGTCGCCTTGGCCATGCCCTTGACCATGTCGTCGTAGCGGCCCTTCTCGATGCAGTTCGGGACGTCGCCGACGACGCCGGCCTGGCGCGCCACCTCGGTCAGCCGGGCCTCGTCCGGGAACGGGCCGACGCCCTCGGGCGGCTGCTGGGCGTACAGCGCGGCGTGGAAGCGGCGGAACGCCTCGGTGTCGGCTTCGGCCACGCAGTAGGCGGCGTTCGCGGCGCGGGTCGAGTACCCCTGGCCGGCCCGGTCCAGGATCGAGACCATGTAGTAGTCGGCCGCCACGGCGCCGCTGTCGATCAGCCGGTTGATCGTCGGGCCGAAGGCCTTCTCGAAGTTGCCGCACGCCGGGCACAGGAAGTCCTCGTAGAGCGACAGCACGGCCTTGGGCTCGCCGTCGTCACCGGTGATGACGTCGCTGGACGCCACCCGGATCGGCTTGGCCTCACCCTCGCCGGGCTTGTCCTCCTTGGTCATGACGATGTAGAGCACCAGCGCGACGGCGAAGATCACGACGATCGCGGTCAACCCGATCTGTACGGCCAGATTGCGTTTCTTGTCGGCCGCCTTCAGGTCGTACTTCGGGGTCTTCTTCGGTTTCGAGGCCACGGGGACAAGCGTACCGGCGGCGTTTTCGCGGCCCGTCAGACGCCGCGCAGACGGGTGCGCAGCGCGCTGATCATGTCGGCGACCGCGGCCGCGCAACCGCCCCCGATCGGGAACATGTTGGCGAAGCCGTGGATCAGCGCACCGGCCTGCCGCAGGTCGACGGCCACCCCGGCGGCGCGCAGTGCCTCGGCGTAGGCCACGCCCTCGTCGCGCAGTGGGTCGAAGCCGCCGGTCAGCACCAGTGCAGGCGCGAGCCCGGACAGGTCGTCGGCCAGCAGCGGTGACACGACCGGATCGGTGATCTGCACCGACGCACCGGTGACGTACTTGTCGGCGAACCACTCGATGTCGGCCTTCGTCAGGAAGTAGCCGGAGGCGAACAGGGTCTGCGACCGGGTCTCGCCGCTGGGGTTGGTCCACGGGTAGATGAGCAGTTGCAGCGCCGGTTGCGGCACTCCTTCGGCGCGGGCGCGCTGGGCGACGACGGCGGCGATGTTGCCGCCGGCGCTGTCCCCGCC
>NZ_JBAUJR010000442.1:0-2827 GCF_049683935.1 Mycobacterium sp.
GCCCGGAACCAGCGCCTGCGGGTGGCCGCAGGTCCGTGCGGGGTCAGCGGGCCGGTGACCGCGTCGGGCTGCGCGATCAGGTCGGCCAGAACCGACTCAGCGGTGAGCCTCGGACACGGCGGCAGAAGCTGCGACGCCTCCCCCGCCCCCGCGACGCCGGTCATCACCGCGTCCAGTCGCGCACCACCGAACAGCCGCACGATCAGCGGTTCCCGCAGCGAGCCTCCCCGCAGCCGGCGCATGTCGAACGTGTGCTCGCGCGCCCGCAGCAGCCCATGCGACAGATGCAGGATGTCCGCATCGCGTCTCAGAGACAAGTTTGCGTAGGTCAGCAGCGACTGCGTGACCGACAGGGCCACCGAGGCCACCACGACCACCAGCGCGACGACAAGCACGACACCAAGAACCCCGACGTTCTCGGCGACATCGGCCCCCATCCGAAATAAACCCGAATCCTCCAGTGCAGCAACCACTCCGGTCTGATAGACGACACCGAATGCGGCGGCGATCATCAACAACCCGGCCAGGGTCAACGGGCTGTAGCGAAGCCACGAGGGCTGCCAGCGGGCCAACACCCTGCCCTGGTCCATCGGGCCGGGCGCCAGCGACTCCGCCAGCAGCGTGGCCCGCAGCCCGGGGACCTCACGCGCCGGCACCGCGTCGAGGGCGAAAGAGGTGTCCCCGGCGGCCTCCTGTCCGGTGCTCACCTGCAGCACCGTCAGACCGAGCAGCCGGTGCAACAGCCGCGCATCGGTCGACACCGAGCGAATCCGGTTGCGGGGCACCGAAAGCACCTTGCGCTGCAACACCCCGGTGCGCAGCTGCACCTCGTCGACGCCGATGCGGTAGGTCGTGGTGAACCACCGGGCCAGACCGTAGGCGATGACCAGACCCACGCCGAGCAGGGTCCACAGCGGATTTCCCGTGGTCGACCCGAGCACCAGCGCGCCGATCAGCACCGGGAGCTGCCGCAGCACCTCGTGCACCGGGTGCACGAGCAGCATGCGCGGGCTCAGGCGGCGCCAGTCCACACCGGCACCTGCCGTCACGTGGCATCCTCGGCGCCGAGCGCGGCGATGTCGGTGAGCTGCGCGACCACCCGGTCCGCGACATCGGCGTCGAGGGCGACGATCCGCACCGCACCGGCCGACGACGCCGTCGTCACCGTGACGTTGGCCAACCCGAACACCCGGTCCAGCGGACCCCGGTAGGTGTCGACAGTCTGCACCCGCGAGATCGGGGCGATCCTGCGCTCCTGCACCAACCAACCGGATCGGGTGTACACCGCGGTCGGGTCGATGTCCCAGCGGTGAACGCGGTAGCGCCACAACGGAACCACCACCACAAAAACCCCGATACCCAGCACGGTGCCGGCCGCGAGCAGCACATGAAGCCACCCGTACCGGCCGTCCACGCCGAACCACACCCCCTGCGCCACCACCAGGATCAGCCACGGGATCGCCGCCCCGATCGCCCAGACCACTGGCGCCTTGCGGCTCGGGCGGTGGGCCGGCTCATTCAACTGCATGTGTCGAGCATGGCCCATCGGCACCGAAGTATGTTGAACCGATGAGTGCCAAGTGGACTGCGACCGACGTGCCCGACCAGTCCGGCAGGGTGGTGATCGTCACCGGAGCCAACACCGGCATCGGCTACGAGGCCGCAGCCGTGCTCGCCGGCAAGGGCGCCCACGTCGTCGTGGCGGTGCGCAACCTCGTCAAGGGCAAGGAGGCTGTCGACGCGATCACCCGCAGCCAGCCGGGAGCCGACCTGGCGCTGCAGGAGCTGGATCTGTCGTCGCTGGCCAGTGTGCGGGCGGCCGCCGACGCACTGCGTACCGCGTATCCCCGGATCGATCTGCTGGTCAACAACGCCGGGGTGATGTACCCGCCGAAGCAGACCACCAGCGACGGCTTCGAATTGCAGTTCGGCACCAACCATCTGGGCCACTTCGCGCTCACCGGCCTGCTCCTCGACCATCTGCTCCCGGTCGACGGTTCCCGGGTGGTGACCGTCGCCAGCATCGCCCACAACATCCGGGCCGGCATTCATTTCGACGACCTGCAGTGGGAACGCAGCTACAACCGGGTCTCGGCCTACGGTCAGTCCAAGCTCGCGAACCTGATGTTCACCTACGAACTGCAGCGCAGGCTCACCGAAAACGGCGCACCGACGATCGCGGTGGCGGCCCACCCCGGTATCTCCAACACCGAACTGATGCGCCACGTCCCCGGTTCCGGACTGCCC
Organism: Mycobacterium sp.; assembly: GCF_049683935.1. Classification (GTDB taxonomy): domain Bacteria; phylum Actinomycetota; class Actinomycetes; order Mycobacteriales; family Mycobacteriaceae; genus Mycobacterium. Next base: position 2,248 of record NZ_JBAUJR010000442.1, read on the forward strand.
GGGTTCAGCCAGCTGGCCGGCCTGGTCACCAACAGCCCGGCCGTGGGCGCGCTCGGCACGCTGCGGGCGGCGACAGATCCCGGCGCACAGGGTGGCCAGTACTACGGCCCCTCGGGCTTCCGGGAGTTGGTCGGCCATCCGGTCGTGGTCCAGTCCAATCGCATGTCGCACGACGTCGAGGTGCAGCAGCGGCTGTGGACGGTCTCCGAGGAGCTGACCGGCGTGAAGTTCGGGGTGTGATGCGCTCCGTCGACGAGCATCGGCAGGTCGTCGCCGACCTGATCACCGCCCGCCCGCCGGTGACCTTGCCGGTCGCCGACACCCTCGGCCTGGTGCTCGCCGACGATGTCGTCGCGCCGTTGTCGCTGCCCGGCTTCGACAACTCGGCGATGGACGGCTACGCGGTTCTTGTCGACGACATCGCGACGGCGACCGAGCAGACCCCGGTGCGGCTGCCGGTCACCGAGGACATCCCCGCCGGTCGCACCGACACACTGACCATCACCGCCGGCACCGCGCAGCGGATCATGACCGGCGCGCCGCTGCCCGCGGGCGCGACGGGGGTGGTGCCCGTGGAGGC
>NZ_JBAUJR010000443.1:0-10307 GCF_049683935.1 Mycobacterium sp.
AACGACCGCCACGAAGTCGAATGGACCCCACCACCACCACTGGACACCGGCCAAACCCGAATCAACTACTACCACCGCCCCGAAGCCCTACTACGCCCACCAGACGAACCCGAAATGCCCGAACCCCAACCCGGCGACGCCGAACCGATCGCGTCGGACCCGATCGGCCTCGCGCCCGTTTTTGCCGAGCAGCCCGACCCCGAACCGATCACCCCCGAACAAATCGACCCCCAACCGAGCGACCACACCAGCGAACCCGGCGGACCCGCACCACCCGACAACCAAGCAGCCTGACGGACAGGCACTTTGAATCGTGTACCTCCACCGGATGGTGTGGGCTAAAGCGTGCGTCTGACGCCGTGGGCTCAGCCGTGATCGATGACCGCAGCCACCAGCGACACCACCTGGTCGAGGTCAGCCGGGGTGGTCAGATGTCCCATCCCGGAGAGGACCCGAACATCGACATCCATGATTCGGCGCACCGCCGGGACGAGCCGACTCGGCGGGAGGAATCGGTCATGTTCCCCGACCCCAACGGCACACGGCCGCTCGGCGCGACGGGCCAGAAGTTCGGCGGGCAGAGGCGGAGGCGCCAGAGTCGTGCGGCAACAACGTGCCGCGAGGGTCATCCACTCGACCTCGGCCTCCGGCGGATCATCGCCGGGGGCGACGAACGACCGCAGCATGCGTCTGGTGCTTTCGGCTGTGGGACGGAGCAGCCAAAGAGCCGAAGCCAGTGCCAGTTCCGGGTCCATTCTGAGGCGGATGAAGCCGGCGGGTGAGACCAGCGCCCGCGCCGCTATCCGAGGCGAGTTGGCGGCCAGCGCCACAGCTGCGCCCAGTGAATTGCCCAGCAGCACAACCCCGTCGGCATCGATGGCCGCCAAGACCTCATCCAGCACGCGGCCATACCAGGCCAGCCGGCCCCGGCGAGGTCGACGCGGATCGCTGAGTCCGGGCTGACCTGGTAGATCGACCACTGTTGTCGCCCAGCGGACCGACAGTGCCTGTAGCCACGGCAGAGCGACCGCAGCGTTGAAGCCGGTGCCGGGCACCATGACGACCCGCGGCCGGCCGGCGCCGGCGGAGGTGAGTTCCACTCGGCCGACGCTGGAGTCCACGGTCGCACTGGTAAGCGGAAAATCTGCTCGCGCCAAAGCTTCTGAACACCATTGCCGTACCGCTCGTTGACCGCTGGAGTTCTTGTATACGGTCGGCATGGGGTCAGTGTGTCCGCGGCGTCGTCGTTCGTCCAGCCCTGATCAATCGAGGCGGGTCATCGATGCGTGGAGAGCTGACGCATCGATCGCCTCCTGCATTCCCCGGGTCGCCAGGATGTCGGCCAACTCGTTGTCCGCGACACCTGAGTGTCCCTTGACCCAGAACCACTCCACTTGGTGTCGCGCGCAGGCGATCTGGAGCCGCTTCCACAGGTCGACGTTCTTCACCGGCTGACGCGCTGCGGTCTTCCAGCCGTTGCGTTCCCATCCGAGCACCCACTTGGTGATGCCGTTCCGTACATAGGTGCTGTCGGTGTAGAGGTGCACCACCACAGGTCGGGTGAGCGCCTCGAGCGCCATGATCGGCGCGGTCAACTCCATCCGGTTGTTGCTGGTCTCGCCCGGCTCGCCACCACACATCTCGCGGATGTGCTGTCGCTGGCGCAGCACTGCGCCCCAGCCGCCGGGCCCGGGATTGGGTCGGCACCCGCCGTCGGTGTGGATGACCACGACATCGTCGCTCATGAGCTCAGTCCGCCCGTGCCTGCCGGAGCATCTGGACGGCCTTCGGTCCAACGCCATGAAGGGGGAGCAGCCCGTCGAGGTCCGTCGGCAGATCCGCCAGAGAGCGGTAGCCGGCGTCGATGAGCGCGCCGGTCGCAGGTCTGCCGATCCGGATGCCGTCGAAGACAGGGCCGCGGTCTTCGCGTTCGCTCATGCGCCGAGGATAGGCAACGGGGCGAGCAGTCTGTTCAGCGACTCGCGGAGATCATCGCCGTCCGGACCGACATCCCGAGCTGCTGATGGCGCAGCGTGGTGATCCGGCGTCCCGGCTGCACCGCGTCCTTGACCGGCGCCGTCAGGTCACCGAAGAACGTCGCGGTGGCATCGATGTCCTCGACGACATAGGTGATCCCCCACAGAGTGGACGGTCCCGCGCCGGCGGCACCCGGTGCACCGACCACCTCGACGATCACCTCCCCGAGGCGGAAGAAGATCTGCCGGATCGGCCGCCCACCGATCTCGCCGTCGCGTTCCCGCCGGGGATGTACACCGATGGCGGCCAGCGATTCGACTGTCCGGCCCAGGTCAGGTGACATCAAGACGACGTGGTCGATCGCGGTGACACCGTTGGGGTGCGTGGCCGGGTTTGGAGGGACGGCTGGGGACGTGGTCGTCGGAACGCCGTCGACGGTGTCGACGTCGTCACCCGTCGGCAGGCCGGACAACGACCACCCGGTGAGGCCGGTCCAGCGATCACGCCCGGCCAGCCTGACCCGCACGCTGCCGACCCGGCAGACGGCATCAGGGTCGACGCTGAACCCGGCGCGTGACCAGGCTTCCACCGGGTCTGCGACGTGCAACTCGGCGACTGAGACGGTCATCAGCGGCTCAGACTACGCGGTCACCGGGGCCGCGGGCGGCGTCCGGGCTGGACCCGAGAGCAGGCTCGACAACCTCGTCCCCGACGACGGCGAGCAGACGCAGGTCCTCCAGTGCGGTCGAACCGGCGGGTGGAGTGAGGATCACCAGCCGCTGGCCGTCGGTTGTCGCCAGCACCTCGCAGTCCAGGGTGATCTGCCCGACCCTCGTCAGGAACGACTTGCGTTGCATACGGCGGGTGGCCACTTCGTGGCGTGCCCAGAGTTCGGCGAATTCGCGGCTGCGTGCGAGCAGTCCGTCGACGAGTTCACGCATGTCGGCGTCATTGGGGCGACGGGCCCAGGCCGCCCGCAGGTCTGCCACCATCGTCCGGCTCAGCTGGTCGTGGTGTTCTGGTGGCGCGGACTGCCGCGAGCGCGGATCCGTGAACCACTGCCAACTCATGCTGGCGCGGACGCCGGCCTCAGGCACAACAGGCAACGCGCTCATCAGCAGTCGGGCGAGCTCGTTCTGCGCAAGGACCACGTCGGTGTCCGAACAGACGAACGCGGCGGCGTCACGCAACTGGTCGAGCACGAACAGCATCGCCGGCCGCACGTGGACCGAATGCCCGATGCGGTCCGGGACGGCGTGGCCGGCCAGTCGGTAGAGGTGATCGGACTCGTCGTCGGTCATGCGCAGCGCCCGCGCCAGTGCCCGCAACATCTGCGGTGACGGCTGCGGCCCTCGTGACTGTTCCAACCTGCCGTAGTAGTCGACCGACATCCCCGTCAGCTGTGCCACCTCCTCGCGCCGGAGTCCGACCGTCCGGCGGCGAAAACCCACCGGTAGGCCGACGTCCGCCGGTTTCAACGTCTCTCGGCGGCGCCGGAGGAACTCGGCCAGCGCTTCACGATCCATCCGGTCATTGTCGTTCAGTGCGCGAGGTTCTGGGTAGGACTGCCGATCCCTGCCTCCGCGGATCCTGGTAGCCCTGCGCGTTTGGTCCCACGCTGGTCTCATGCGAACCAAGACGATCGGAAATCTGACCACTTCGGCCATCGGCCTCGGATGCATGGGGATGTCGGGGGCCTGCGGTGAATCCGACCGCGACGAGTGCATCGCCACCGTGCGCGCGGCACTCGACGCGGGGATCACGGTTCTCGACACCGGTGACTTCTATGCGATGGGGCACAACGAACTGCTGCTCGCCGAGGCGCTGCGGCCGGTTGCCCGCGAGACCTACCAACTCAGCGTGAAGTTCGGTGCCCAGATCGACCCGGCGGGTGCCTGGGTCGGATACGACGCCCGGCCGGCCGCGCTGAAAACCGCTGCGGCGTACTCGCTGCAGCGCCTCGGCACCGACTACATCGATGTCTACCGGCCCGCGAGACTCGATCCTGCGGTGCCCATCGAGGACACCATCGGCGCGATCGGTGATCTCGTCGACGCCGGGTACGTGCGGCACATCGGGTTGTCGGAGGTCGGATCGGAGACGATCCGTCGCGCGGCATCGGTCAGGTCGATCAGCGACCTGCAGATCGAATACTCGCTGATGACACGCGGCGTCGAGCGCGACATCCTCGGCACCTGCCGGGATCTGGGAATCGGGGTGACCGCCTACGGTGTGCTCGCGCGCGGACTGATCGGCGGACACTGGACAAAATCCAGCGGCGGCCCCGGTGATTTCCGCACTGCGAGTCCGCGTTTCGCCGAGGCCAACCTGGACGGCAACCTGGCATTGGTCGAAACGCTGCGCGCGGTTGCCGACCAGCTCGGGGTGTCGGTGGCGCAGGCGGCGATCGCCTGGGTGGACTCGAGAGGCGCCGACGTCGTGCCGCTGGTCGGCTCGCGCACCCGGACTCGGTTGGCCGAGGCGCTCGGCGCGGTGGACGTGCAGCTGACTGCAGAGCAGTTGGCGCAGATCGAGGCGGCCGTGCCGGTTGATGCGGTAGCGGGTGACCGCTATCCCGCAGCGCACATGGCTGCGCTGGATTCCGAGCGCTGAGCTCGGCTGCCTACCCCGCGTCTACGCCAAGCTCGGCGTGCGATCCCGATCGGAACTCGCGGCGCTGCGTCGCTGACGGTCGTCGGTGACGGGAGCGGCGGTCTTGTCGACGACGTCCTCGAAAGCCACGCCGTCGGCGAGATCGACGACGGCGAACCCGGTGCCGGTGATGTCGAACACCCCCAGATCGGTGATGACCCGGTTGACCACGGCCTTGCCGGTCAGCGGAAGATCGCACCGCAGAACCAGTTTGGCAGCACCGGATTTCGACACGTGGTCCATGAGCACGATGACCCGCTCCGCACCGCTGACGAGGTCCATCGCGCCACCCATGCCCTTGACCATCGAACCGGGCACCATCCAGTTGGCCAGATCTCCGTTGGCGGCCACCTGCATGCCGCCCAGCACCGCGACGTCGACGTGGCCGCCGCGGATCATCGCGAAGCTGGTCGCCGAGTCGAAGTACGACGCGCCGTCGACCACCGAGACGGTCTGCTTGCCCGCGTTCACCAGATCCGGGTCCACCTCGTCGTCATACGGAAACGGACCGACCCCGAGGATGCCGTTCTCGGCGTGCAGGGTGACGTCGGATCCGTCCGGCAGGTGGTCCGGGATCAGGGTCGGCAGGCCGATCCCGAGGTTGACGTAGTCACCGTCACGCAGTTCCAGCGCCGCGCGGGCGGCCATCTGATCGCGGGTCCAACTCATGACACAACCTCCTGCTGATGATCGGCCGGGCGCGGCCGGGTCGTACGCTTCTCGATTCCCTTGCGCGAAGCCTGTTCCGGCGTCAGTTCCACCACGCGCTGGACGAAGATGCCCGGCAGATGGACCTCGTCGGGGTGCAGGTCGCCGACCTCGACCACCCTCTCCGCCTCGACGACGGTGAGCCGGCCGGCCATGGCGGCGGGGGGATTGAAGTTCCGGGCGGCCGCGTGGAAGACGCAGTTTCCGGCTTTGTCGGCGACCGCGGCCCGCACCAGGGCGTAATCGGTGACGATCGACTCCTCGAGCAGCATCGGCCGGCCGCCGAACGTCCGCACCTCTTTCGGCGGGGACGCGAGCGCCACGCTCCCGTCGGGGTGGTACCGCCACGGCAGGCCGCCATCGGAGACCAGTGTGCCGACCCCGGTCGGGGTGAAGAACGCGCCGATCCCGCTGCCGCCGGCGCGCAGTCTCTCCGCCAGCGTGCCCTGCGGTGTCAGTTCGACGGTCAACTCGCCGGCCAGGTATTGCCGTGCGAATTCCTTGTTCTCGCCGACGTAGGAGGCGATGACGCGGGTGATCCTGTGCGCCTCCAGCAGCAGACCCAGCCCGCCGCCGTCGACACCGCAGTTGTTGCTGACGATCGTCAGATCGCCTGCCCCCTGCTCGAGCAGCGCTTCGATGAGAAACCAGGGGATCCCGGCAAGTCCGAATCCGCCGACGGCCAGGCTGGCGCCGTCGGGGATGTCGGACACCGCCTCTGCGGGCGAGCTCACGATCTTGTTCAAAGTCATTGCTGCTCCAGGTGTTCGATGAGGGCGGCGGTGATGATGTCGGGCTGTTCGGCGTTGGCCAGGTGGGCGGCGTGCGGCACCGTCAGCAGGCGTGCCCCGGGGATGGCGGCGGTGATCTCCTCGAGCTTGGCGACGGGGGTGGCCGGGTCGTTCTCGCCGGCGATGGCCAGGGTCGGTGCGGTGATGGTGGAAAGCTGCTCGCGCAGATCGAGTTTCGCGATGGCCTCACAGCAGGCGGCATATCCTTCGGCGGGGGTGGCTGCGATCATCTGGTGGTACCTGTGGACCGTCTCCGGGTGGGCGTCGAGGTACGCCGGGGTGAACCAGCGGTCGAGAACGGCGTCGGCCACGGCTTGACTGCCCTGTGCGCGCACCGTGGCTGCCCGCTCCGTCCAGGCGCTCGCCGGCGGGAGTTGCGCCCCGGTGCACAGCAGCGCGATCCGCGCCACCCGGTCGGGGTTGCGTGCGGCCACCCGCATGACCGTCATCCCGCCGAGGGACAGGCCCACCATGTGCGCCCGCGTCACCGCGAGTCGGTCGAGCAGCGCGACGAGGTCGTCGGCAAGGTCGTCGATCGAGTACGGTCCGGCGGGCACGGGGGAGTCGCCGTGTCCTCTGGTGTCGTAGCGCACGACCCGGAAATGCTGCTGCAATTCCTGGATCTGGGCGTCCCACATCCTGTGGGTCGAACCCAGCGAGTTCGACAACACCACCACCGGCGCGTCCGTGGGTCCGGTGACGACGGAGTGCACCTCGACCGCGCTCATCGGGTCACCTCGAAGATGGCGGCCAGTCCCTGCCCGCCGCCGATGCACATCGTCTCCAGGACGGTGCGCGCACCGCGCCGGCGGGCCTCGTGGGCAGCCGTGGCGAGGATCCGGGCGCCGGTCGCTCCGACTGGATGGCCCAGCGAGATCCCGGATCCGTTGGGGTTCAACCGATCGTCGAGCGGATCGACCTTCCACTCCGCGAGCACCGCCAGCACCTGCGCGGCGAACGCCTCATTGAGTTCGATCAGATCGATGTCGTCGAGCGTGAGTCCGGCGCGGTGCAGCGCGGCCGCGGTGGCGCTGACCGGCCCGATGCCCATCGTCTCCGGCCGGCAACCGGTCACCGCCCAGGAGCGCAGCGTCAACATCGGGGTCAACCCCAACCTGTCGGCGTGGCTCGCGGTGGCGACGACACACAGTGCGGCGCCGTCATTCTGGCCGGAGGCGTTACCCGCGGTGACAGTGGCGTCGGTGTCGATCCTGGCCCGGACGGCACGCAAACCTGCAAGCTTGTTGATGTCGACATCGGCCCGGGGATGCTCGTCGCGGTCGACGATGACGTCCGCCCTGCCGCGTGTTCCGGGCACTGTCACCGGGACCAGTTCGTCGGTGAAACGGCCCGCGTCGTGTGCGGCGATCGCCCTTTGATGTGACCGCACGGACAACTCGTCCTGATCCGCGCGGGAGATGCCGTACTGGCGACGCAGGTTCTCCGCGGTCTCGATCATGCCGCCGCCGATGGGATACGAAGCACCGCCGGCTGTTTCGCGCGCCCGATCGAGGCGATCGGCGAGAGTGATGCCACCCTGGCGGACGCCGGTACGGAGGCCAAGCGCGTAGTGCTCGACATTGGACATCGACTCCGCGCCTCCGGCGACGACGACATCGGCCGCGCCCGTGGCCACCTGTCCGGCGGCGTAGAGCACGGCCTGGAGACCAGAACCGCACCGTCGGTCGATCTGCAACCCGGGAACCCCGGTGCCGAGACCGGCGTCCAACGCCGCGACGCGACCGAGTGCGGGCGCTTCGCCGTTGGGGTAACCGGTTCCGAGCACCACGTCGTCGACATCACCTTCGGTGAGTCCGGTCCGGTCGATGAGCGCGCGCAGAGTGGCGGTGGCGAGGTCGGCAGCCGTCAGCGTCGCCAGGGCTCCGCCCATCCGTCCTACCGGGGTGCGTAGGGGATTGCAGATCACGACGTCCATGCCTCGACGGTAGATCGGCACGGCGATATTGTGAAATACTCAAAACACCTGGATTGACATCTGTGACGTCTCTATAGGAGGGGCCGTGGAGTTGCGCCACCTGCGGTACTTCCGCGCGGTCGCCGAAGAGCTCCATTTCGGACGGGCCGCGGAGCGGTTGCACATGGCGCAGCCGCCGTTGTCGCAACAGATCCGCCAGCTCGAGCGGGAGTTGCAGGTCACCCTGCTGACCCGCACGACCCGCAGTGTCGAACTGACCGCGGCGGGCAGGGCCTTCCTCGACCGAACGGTGCAGATCCTGGAATCCGTCGACGATGCCGGCGAGCAGGCCCGCAGGGTCGCCGCGGGCGCGGAGGGGCGCCTGGTCATCGGCTGTGTGGGGTCCGCCACGTACTCGCTGCTGCCCCAACTGGTGCGCGCGTTGCGCAAGTCGCTGCCGAACGTCGACCTCAGTGTGCGAGGTGAGATGCTCGCTCCCGCGCAACTGGTCGCACTGCACACCGGCGAGATCGACTTGGGACTGCTCCGTCCCCCCGTCACCGACGCCGACATCACCGTCGAGTCGATCCGGAAGGACCGTCTTCTGGTCGCCCTCCCTGTGGGTCATCCGTGTACTTCGCGTGACGAACTGAGCATCACCGAACTCCGCGACGAGGATTTCATCGGCCATGCCGGTCGGGGCCGCTCCCGGATGAGCGCGCTCGTCACCGCACTGTGCACCGACGCCGGGTTCACGCCGCGCATCCGTCACGAGGTCGAGGAGACTTCCACGCTGGTGACCCTGGTGGCGGCGGGGTTGGGTGTGGCGGTGGTACCGGAACCCACCGCGGAACTCGACATCACCGGGGTCTGCTATCGCCCGTTGTTGCCGCTGTCGAACACCATCGACCTGCTCGCGGCCTACCCCAGCGCCCGTGCGTCGGCGCTGCTCACCAATGTGCTCGAGGTGCTCCGTACGGTCGCATGATGACGCTCACGGGTTGACGACGCGATCCGAACGTCGTTGCAGCAGAACAGAGATCGTCAGTACCAGAAGTCCTGCCAGCGCGAGTAGTGCACCTGCGGCCGCGGGGGCGGTGTAACCGAGGCCCGCACCGATGACCAGGCCGCCGACCATCGCGCCGGTGGCGTTGCCGATGTTGAGCGCCGAGTGGTTCAGCGCAGCCGCGAGCGTCTGCGCGTCGCGGGCGACGTCCATCAGCCTGGTCTGCAGTGCGGGTGCGACCGCCGAACCCGATGCGCCGATGCCGAACAGCAGCACCAGTGCCGTCCACGGGTAGTGAGCCGCGACGACGAAGACCGCGAGGACGACGCTCAGTGCACCCATCGACAGATACAGTGCGCGGATCACCGACCGGTCGGCCAGTCGTCCGCCCACCACGTTGCCGACGACCATGCCCAGACCGAACACCATGAGAGCCAACGGGACCAGTCCGCGCGACAGGCCGGCGACGTCGGTCATCGTCGTGGTGATGTAGGTGTAGACGGCGAACATGCCGCCGAAGCCGATCATGCCGACGAGTAGCGCCAGCCACACCTGGGTGCGGCGCAGTGCGCCCAGTTCGGCCAGCGGACTGGTGGTCGGCATGAAGCGCAACTGGAACGGGAGCCAGAACCACAGTGCGGTCACGGTGACGATTCCGATGGCGACGACCAGGCCGAAAGCGGCCCGCCAGCCCAGCGATTGACCGAGCCAGGAGGCCATCGGCACGCCGAGCACGGTCGCGATCGTCAGCCCGGACATCACGTGCGCGACGGCCTTGGCGCGGTTCTGCGGACCCATCAGGTGGGCGGCCACGAGCGCGGCGACACCGAAGTAGGCGCCGTGCGGCAGGCCGGCGAGGAACCGGGCCGCGATCAGCGTCTCGTAGGACGGGGCCAGCATGCTGGCCAGGTTGCCGACGGTGAACAGTGCGATCAGGCCGAGCAACAGGGTGCGGCGGGCCATCCGCGCGGTGATCGAGGCGATCAGCGGTGCACCCACCACCACGCCGAGGGCGTAGGCCGAGATGACATGTCCTGCTACCGGTTCGGATACGCCGAGGCTGCTCGCGATGTCGGGGAGCAGGCCCATCGCCACGAACTCGGTGGTTCCGATGCCGAATCCACCGAGCGCGAGCGCGACGACGGCAAGCCAGCGCACCACGGGGTCGGGTGCCACCACCGAGACGGGGCCCGACGGTCGGTCGATGGTCGCGGTCATAGAGCTCTCACCGCGGTGACGGTCGGCGTGCTGAGCTTGA
>NZ_JBAUJR010000444.1:0-8210 GCF_049683935.1 Mycobacterium sp.
GCGGTCACCGCCCTGGCCGTCGACACCCGCGCCCCCGACGTGTCCTGGGACTCCCAGGCCAAGACCGCGGTGTCCTCGCGGTCGCTGAACGTGGCGATGGCACCGGATGTGGCACGCGGAGTCACCATCTGGGCGGCCAACCCCGCCAACGGGGACACGGTGTCGTTGTGGACCAAGCTGGCGCTGGAGGCCGCCCGCGCGCGGCGCAGCGCCGAAGGCGCCAAGGCGCGGTCCCGGGCCGCCTCGAAGGCCAAGGGCCTGGGGACGAATCTGTCACTGCCGCCGAAGCTGCTGCCCAGTCGGGAGACCGGCCGCGGGTCGGGTGCCGAGCTTTTCCTGTGTGAGGGCGATTCGGCGCTGGGCACCATCAAGGCAGCGCGCGACGCCACCTTCCAGGCGGCCTTCCCGTTGAAAGGCAAGCCGCCCAACGTTTATGGGTTCACGCTGAGCAAGGCACGGGTCAAGGACGAGTTCGATTCGATCGAGCGCATCCTGGGCTGCGGGGTGCGTGAGCAGTGCGACCCGGAACTGTGCCGGTATGACCGGGTGCTGTTCGCCTCCGACGCCGATCCCGACGGCGGCAACATCAACTCCAGCCTGATCTCGATGTTCCTGGACTTCTACCGGCCGCTCGTCGAAGCCGGGATGGTCTACGTGACGCTGCCGCCGCTGTTCGTGGTCAAGGACGGCACGGAGCGGATCTACTGCCAGGACGAGTCCGAGCGTGATGCCGCGGTGGCCCAACTGCGCGCGACCTCCAAACGCAAGGTCGAAGTGCAGCGCAACAAGGGACTCGGCGAGATGGATGCCGACGACTTCTGGAACACCGTGCTCGATCCCCAGCGCCGCACCGTCATTCGGGTGCACCTCGATGACGGTGAATCCAAGCTGCACCACACTCTGTTCGGCGGGCCACCGGAGGGCAGGCGCTCGTGGATGGCGGATATCGCCGCCCGCGTCGACACCTCTGCGCTGGACCTGACGTAGGAGAATCACCGTGACCGCCACCCTGGAAGTCCCCGAGCAGAACCCCGACCTGGTGCTCGACCAGAGCGCCGACGACTACTGGAACCACTACCAACTGACGTTCGCGCTGTACAGCGTCAGCGACCGCGCCATCCCGTCCGCGTTCGACGGGCTCAAGCCGGGCCAGCGGCGTCTGCTCTACCAGATGCACGACTCGCGACTGCTGCCCGGCAACAAGCCCCAGAAGTCCTCGAAGGTCTGCTCGGCGGTAACCGGCAACCTGCACCCGCACGGCGGGGCGTCGATGTACGGCGCGGCGGCACTGATGGCCGCCGAGTTCCAGCGTGTCAAAGTCATTGACGGACAGGGCGCATTCCCCCGCATCCAGGGCGACATTCCCGCGGCCGACCGCTACACCGAGATGCGGTTGTCGGCGCCCGGTGCGGCACTGACCGCTGAACTCGATGATCACGCGGTGCCGATGGTCGATACGTTCGACGGTGAATGGACCGAGCCGACGGTACTTCCGGCGCGGTGGCCGGTGCTGCTCTGCAATGGTGCGGTCGGGATCGCCGAGGGCTGGGCCACCAAGGTGCCTGCGCACAATCCGCGCGAGATCATGGCCGCGTGCCGGGCGCTGCTCGCCCGGCCGAATACCACCGACGACACCTTGATGAAGCTCATTCCCGGACCCGACTGGGGATGCGGGGCCAGCGTGGTCGGTACGGCCGGGCTGCGGGAGTACATCACCACCGGGCGCGGGCAGTTCACCGTCCGCGGCACGGTGACCGTCGACGGCAAGAACGTCATCGTCACCGAGCTGCCGCCCGGCGTCGCGAGCAACACTGTGCAGGAACGAATCCGAGCGCTGGTCGAATCCGGGGAGATGTCCGGGGTGGCCGACATGTCCGACCTCACCGACCGGCGCAACGGGCTGCGCATCGTGGTCACCGCCAAGCGCGGACACAGCGCCGACACGATCCGCGACCAACTGCTCGCTCTCACCCCGCTGGAATCGACGTTCGCTGCCAGCCTGGTCGCGCTCGACGAGGACCGCGTCCCCCGGTGGTGGACGGTGCGCGACCTGATCGGCGCGTTCCTGCACCTGCGTGATTCGGTGGTGTTGCGGCGCAGTGAGTATCGGCTGGAGAAGGTCACGGCACGGCGTCACCTGGTGGCCGGCCTGATGCTGATCCATCTCGACATCGACGCCGCCGTCGCGGTGATCCGAAGCTCCGACACCGTCGATGACGCCCGCCAGGGACTGCAGAAGCGATTCAACATCGACGAAGAGCAGGCCAATTACGTTCTGGCGCTGCAACTGCGTCGGCTGACCAAGCTCGACGTGATCGAACTGCAGGCCGAAGCAGACAAGCTTGACGCCGAGTTCGCCGAGCTGACCGAATTGGTGTCGAACCCCGACGCGCGCCGCAAGGTGATCGACCAGGAGTTGGTGGAAACGGCAAAGCTCTTCAAAGGCGCCGAATTCGACCGCCGGACCGTGCTCGACGCGGAGGCCACCCCGGTGACTGCCGGCGCCGACGAGGACGGTGCCCGCGAGCGAAAGGTCAACGCCTCCTGGCGGTTGGACGACCGCGGCGTGTTCTCCGACAGCCACGGCGAACTGCTCACCGCGGGTCTGGGGTGGGCGGTGTGGACCGACGGGCGCATCAAGTTCACCACCGGTGGTGGTCTGCCCTACAAGATCCGCGATATCCCGGTCGCCCCGGACATCACCGGACTGCTGGCATCGGGTGTGCTCGCGCCTGGTTCGCATCTGGCGCTGGTGACCCGGCGCGGGAAGGTGTTGCGCATCGATCCGGCTGCGGTGAATCCGCAGGGCGCGGCCGGCAACGGTGTCGCGGGCGTGAAACTCGCCGGGGACGGTGACGAAGTCATCGCCGCGCTGCCCGTCACCTGCGCAAACGGCGAGGCCATCCTGTCCCGCTCGGACAAGGGCTGGAAGGTGACCGAGGTCGCGGACATCCCGGTGAAGGGCCGCGGCGGCGCGGGCGTCGGATTCCATCCGTTCGTCGCCGGCGAGGACGCTCTGTTGTCGGTGTCGATCTCGGCGACCGGGTTCGTGCGCAGCGGCAGGTCGGTGCGTGCCGAGAAGCGCGCGAAGGCGTCGGTCAAGGGCTCCGGCGGGGAGATCACGCCCGCTGGGTAGGCATGTCCCCGCGGCGCCCTGCGCGGTCGTCACGCAAGAACATCGACAAGTCACACACCAAGCACTGTTCGGAGAGGATAATCACACACGCTCGGCAAACGTCAAGGTGTTCGCGAGGGCAGGGCAATGGTGGCACTATCACGGAAACACGGAGAAGGGGCGACCCTCGCTGCGCTTCGTCGTTCGACCGCCGCTGATCACGAGTCGGTTGATGCATTGATCGCGCCGGACCGTCTGGTTGAGGTCGGCTACTACGTTGCAGTCGTGCGGGCGCTGATCGAATGTGCCGAGATCGTCGAAGTGACCTTGCCGCGGATCCCACGCGGATTGTGCCGTCAAGGATTGTCTGCCTCCGATGTCTCCAAGCGCAGGGCGATCGATGCCGAATCGTCGTTCTTGGACGAACTCGCCGCACCCCGGCCTGTTCGACGTCCACCCGGTGGAGTCGACGATCTGCTGGCCCCAGGTCCACCCACACAGGCAACGATGGTGGGGCTTCTCTACGTCTATGTCGGCTCTGCCCTGGGCGGTCTGCACCTACTTCGGGTGGCCCGGACCGCGCCATGGTGGCGACACGAACGCGAGCATCTGCTGTTCCGGCCGTACGGCCATCATTTCACCGATCGTTGGCGGGCTGTGCTGGACGCCCTCGAGCGGTTGGGTCCCGAGGAGACGAATGCCGCAGTAGGAGCCGCGAAAGCCGGTTTCGACCTGCACCGCCGGTCCCTCACCGACCATCTATCGGCCGGGCCTGACAGATGAGCGAAGGCTCCGACGCGTTGTGGAATTCCGAAGCACTGTGGAAGGTGGTCGGCCACGAGGGCTGCGAAACCGAGCCGATCCATACGCCGGACGCCATCCAGGCGAACGGCTGGCTTCTCGCAGTCGACCTCGTGGGTCGGCGCGTAACACACGTGTCATCGAACCTGGCCGCGCCCATCGCTGAATTGCTGAGCACACCAGGGGTTTTGGGGTCGTCGCTTGACGATGTCTCGCATGCACTCGGACTCCCCGATGATTTTCGGCGATGTGCCGACATCGAAGGTTGGCGAGCTGAGATTCCCTGGCTGGAAACGGTTCCAGTGATGATCACGGCGCACGCAACGAGTGATCATTACATCGTCGAGATCGAGCGCGAGGTTCCCTCGGTGGCGACGGATCCGACCTCGATGATCGCCACACTGCTGGAGGCCGCGAGCTGGCAGGCGTTCTCGGAGCAGACGGTCGAGGCCCTCGGACAGATGTTCGGCTACGCGCGCACCATGGCCTACACGTTTCATCCCGACCATCACGGTGAGGTGATCGCCGAGCACCTCAACCAGCCTGACCTGGAGCCTTTCCTCGGGCTGCACTATCCCGCCGCCGACATCCCACCTCAAGCGCGTCGGTTGTACGTCCTTCAACTCGAGCGGGTCATCGAGGACGTCGCCGGGCCGACTGTCCATCTCCTGGGGTCGGCTTCAGATGGCGAGCCGGCAACACTCGATCTCAGTTTCGCTCGCCGACGCGCCGTCTCACCGGTGCACCTGGAGTACATGCGCAACATGGGTGTGGCCGCCACAGCAACGATTTCGGTGGTCCAATTGGGAAAGCTGACGGGCATGTTCGTCATGCACCACAACGAGCCTCGATCGCTCAGCCAAAGTGATCGTCGGGCGCTGGCTACCGTCAGTCGCATTGCCTCTTTTGTCGCAGCGACGATGGACGAGCAGTCCTTCCGCACCCGGCGCGCACACATCGCAGCGCTCGCCGAAGAACTCCGACGACACCTCTCGGCGGGCGACAACACTCTGCGAAGCATCGAAGCGATCAGTGACGATGCCTTGACTGTGGTCGAGGCCGATGGACTGGTGGCCCGCGTGGGTCGCGAGGTGTTCCGCCTAGGCGATGTACCGGAACAGGACGCGATCGATCAGCGGGTGCGCCAATTGAGTTCGGCCGGGCCGGATCTGGTACACGTGACGGATTGTCTCGCAGCCGATATGCCCGAACTCGCCAGGCCCGATAGCTGTGCAGGGGCGATCGTGGCCCAGCTGACCGGCTCCCCGGACATCTACCTTGCCTGGTTCCGGCGGCCAGTCCTCAGCGCCGTCCGCTGGGGCGGCGATTCGACTGGAACGGTCCGCCAGGACGATTTCGGTCGGCTTCATCCGCGGGGTTCTTTCAAGGAGTTCGTCGAGAACGTCACCGACCGCAGCCGCATGTGGTCCGAGCACGATCGGATCGCAGCGGACAGTCTCTATCGCGCCGTGCAATCCGGGCTGAACGAATGGGTGTACCGGCAGCTGGCGGTCCACGCGGCGGTCGACCCGCTGACGGGTCTCGGAAATCGTCGCGCGCTCTCCCGTGTGATCGACGGCGCGATGCGATCCAGCTCGGCGTTGCACCATTGTGGGTTGCTGTTCCTCGACCTGGATCGCTTCAAGCAGATCAACGACGCATTCGGACACCACCAGGGCGACCTCGTCCTGAAAGCCACCGCCGACCGGCTTGAACGGGTGACGTTCTATCTGGCCGGTCGGTCCAGCAGCGTGTTCCGTCTCGGCGGCGACGAGTTCGTCGTGTTGATCCGCGACGCCACCCCTGCGTTGCTCTCGCACCTGGCCGACGGGATCCTCGCTGCGTTCCGGGATCCGGTAACCGTCGAAGGTGCGACGAACGTGGTGAACGTCAGCATCGGAGCCGTCGCTGATGTGGACGGCGTCGGCGACGCGGCTGAACTGCTTCGGCGCGGAGATTTGGCCATGTACTCGGCAAAACGTGCAGGTGGGTCTCGTGTGGCGTTCTACCGGGACGACTTCTCACGTCAGGCGGTCCGTCGTTCGTTGCTCGAGCAACAGCTGTATCAGGCGCTCGAGACCGACGAACTGATTCCGTCATTCCAACCCATCGTCTCGATGCGAACCGGTCAGATCGTCGGAGCAGAGGCGCTGGCCCGCTGGCGCCAACCGGCGGGCGGTTTGATCCTGCCGGTCGAATTCATCGCCCTCGCCGAGGAGACAGGTCAGATCCGCCTTCTCGATCGACGGATCACCGAGTGCGCAGTAGTGCAGTGTCTGGAGCTGTTGCGGAATCCGTCGCAGGCGTTTCACCTCGCCATCAACGCCAGCGCGAAAACGGTGGACACCGAGTACGTCGACTACGTCGCCGAACTGATCGCTCACCACGGATTCTCACCCGAACGGTTGACCATCGAACTGACGGAATCGGCGATGGTTCAGGAGGCGGGACGTCTACGCCGGGTACTGGGCGATATTCGCTCGCTCGGTGTAAAGGTGGCCATCGACGACTTCGGGACCGGCTACTCCTCACTCGCCTACCTGCAGAATCTGCCGGTCGACGTGGTCAAGTTGGATCGCACGTTCATCGCGGGGGCAAGCGCCGCCGGTGAGGCGGTCGTCGCCCGCTGGGCGATACAGATGGTGTCGGACCTCGGAATGCGACTGATCGCCGAGGGCGTCGAGACCAGGGAGCAGGAAGAGACACTCCTGTCACTCGGCTACGACTGGGCGCAGGGCTATCGATACGGCGTGCCCACGATCGGATGCCCGCTGAACGGTCACTTCAGGAGCGTCGATGAACCCCCGCCGGGGTGATCGCGAGTAAGGGGCCCGGATCCTGCTTCCAGTAGTCCACATGTTCGACCGCGCGCCGTACCCGCCCACGTGGAGCCTGGCGATACCCTGCGGTCATTGCGCAGAGAACCATTGCCTGCCAACTTGGTCGGCGTAACAGTGAGGCATCGAAGTGGCATCGGCCCCTACGATCATCTCAACCCCATCCCCCACATTGGTAACATTGCTCGGTGTCAGTATCCCGGCGTGACGCGCTGCGCTACGCCGCCGCGGCGTCGGCGCTGGCCGGGCTCAGTGCAGCAACAAGTGTCCACGCGCCTCGGGCCTCGGCCGCCGGTCCCACCCTGATCGACTTCGCGATGCGCCAGATTCCCGCCCAGGACATCCGGGCCGCCGGGCACTCCGGGGTGATCAACTACGTGTCGACTTCGCGGCCGGGCTCGTCCTTCGGCGCCAAGCCGATCACGCTGCCCTACGCCAAGTCGCTGACTGCCGCCGGTCTGGTGATCGTCAGCAATTTCCAGTACGGAAAGCCCGGCGGGACAGCACCTTCGGATTTCACGCGGGGGTTCGCCGGCGGCGTCGCCGACGCCCGAACCGCCTGGCAGCTGCACACCGCCGCAGGTGGCGGCGGGAGCGCACCGATCTTCTTCAGCGTCGACGACGACATCGACCGCAACACCTGGAACGACCTTGCCCTGCCGTGGTTTCGCGGGATCAACTCGATGATCGGCGAGATGCGCACCGGGATTTACGCCGGCATCAACCCGTGCCAGTGGGCGCTCGAGGACGGTGTCATCGGCAGGTCGGGCTCGCCCGGCAAGGCGTGGATCTGGCAGACCCGGTCGTGGTCGAAGGGGCAGATCCATCCCGCCGCAGTTCTCTACCAGCGCATCATCGACACCGCATCCAACCCGGGACCGATCGTCGGAGGGATCCGCGTCGACGTCAACGACGTACTGGCGCAGGACTGCGGCCAGTGGAACATGCACCCGTGAGCGCGGAGATCAGCGGCGCATCACCGTGATGTGCACATGGTCGAAGTGGCCGTATCCCGATCCTCGCGGGCCGGCCGGCGTGTAATAGGTGCCACGCCAGATCACATCCTGCACCCCGAACCGAACCGCGTTGTTCATCGCGAACGCCATGATCTGATCTCCGAGCGCGATGCCCTCGGGACTGCCCGAGTTGGGAATCATGATGTCGATCGCCAGCCCGCTGGGATGCCAGGGCTTCGAGTCCGGCCGAACCCCGCCGATCTCGGAGATCTGCGGGAACTGAGCGCTGACGGCCCGGGCCGCCAGGATCGCGTTGGGCTGCAAGCCGGCCTCGGGCGCGACGCCGACGGGTAGTGCCTGGATGTCCACGACGGCGGCTGCAAGGGATGGCGGGGCGGGCATCGCGACGATGCCGGGGTCCGTCGGAGCGGGCACACTGGGCGGCGGCGGAGGTGGCACGGCGCTGTCGAACACCGCTTGCTGCTGCGGTGTCAGCGCGGC
>NZ_JBAUJR010000445.1:0-7553 GCF_049683935.1 Mycobacterium sp.
GCTGCGGGAGCTTCACGAGGTGTGCCGTCGGCACGGCGCGTTGCTGATCGTCGACGAAGCCCACGGGCTCGGCGTGCGCGGCGACGGCGGCAGGGGACTGCTGAACGAGGTCGGACTGGCGGGCGCCCCGGATGTGGTGATGACGACGACACTGTCCAAGGCGCTCGGCAGCCAGGGCGGCGTGGTGCTGGGCCCGACCGCGGTCCGTGACCACCTGATCGACGCCGCCCGACCGTTCATCTTCGACACCGGCCTGGCTCCGGCGGCCGTCGGCGCCGCCCACGCCGCGCTGCAGGTGCTCATCGACGAGCCGGGGCGGGCGCGTCGGGTACTGGACAACGCCGCGATGCTGGCATCGATGTGTGACGTCGCCGAGATCCCCTCCTCGGCGGTGGTGTCGGTGATCCTCGGCGAACCCGAGGTGGCGCTGGCCGCCGCCGCGGCCTGCCTGGAGCGCGGGGTTCGGGTCGGGTGCTTCCGGCCACCCACGGTGCCTGCCGGCACATCGCGGTTGCGATTGACCGCACGGGCGTCGCTGACCGAGGAAGAGATGGCACTGGCCCGCACAGTGCTCTCCGACGTGCTGTCACCGGCGTGAGCGTTCTCGTCGTCACCGGCACCGGCACCGGCGTCGGCAAGACCGTCGCCACCGCGGCGCTGGCGTGCCACGCGAGGCTGGTAGGTATCGACGTCGCGGTGTGCAAGCCGGTGCAGACCGGTACCCGGGACGGCGACGACGACCTCGCCGAGGTGTCCCGGTTGTCGAGGGTCCACGAATTGCATTCTCTGGCAAGATTTCCCGAGCCGTTGGCGCCTCTGGCCGCCGCTCAGCGGGTGGGTGGCGAACTGCCGGGCCGGGCGGCGCTGGTGGACATGGTCAACGCTGTGGACCGCCCCGGGCGGCTGACGCTCGTCGAGGGTGCCGGTGGCCTGCTGGTCGAGATCGGCGCGGACGGGCTGACGTTGCGCGACCTTGCGGGCGACCTCGAGGCCCCCGTGCTGACCGTCGTCTCGCCGGGGCTCGGCACGCTCAACCACACCGCCCTGACCTTGGAGGCCTTGGCCGCCCGGACGGTCGACAGCGCAGGTCTGGTCATCGGAGCGTGGCCGGCCCAGCCCGGTGTGGCCGAGTCGGACAATCGGGTGGCACTGGCCCGGCTGGCCCCGCTGCGGGCGGTACTGCCGGCCGGCGCCGGGTCGCTGACGGCCGAGGCGTTCGAATCGATCAGCGCGGCAGGCTTCGACCGGTCGTGGGTCGAGAGCCTGCTCGGCTGATGGTGCACTCCGTCGAGCTGCTGTTCGACACCGAGACCGAATCGGCGGTCCAGCAGATCTGGGCCGACCTGATGGCCGTCGGCATCCGCAGCCAGGCGGCGCACCGGTCGCCCAGCAACCGCCCGCACATCACGCTCACCGTCGCCGAACGGATGGACGACACCGTCGACGCGGCCCTGCTTCCGGTGCTGGCGCGGCTACCGCTGGACTGTCGGATCGGGGCGCCGATGCTGTTCGGCAGCCGCGCCATCACCCTGGTGCGCCTGGTGGTGCCGTCGGCGGAGCTGCTGGCACTGCACGCCGAGGTGCACCGGATCTGTCTGGTGCAGACCCCCGACGGTCCGCTGGATCATGCGGAACCGGGGGCGTGGACCCCGCATGTCACGCTGGCCCGACGGCTGAGTCCCGAGGTGCTGCCCCAGGCATTGGCGCTGCCGCAGGTGAGCCACGAGATCCCCGGCCGCATCACGGGTTTGCGGCACTGGGACGGCAACACCAAGGTGGTGCACCCGATCGGTTGACGCGCCTCAGACCTGCGCGCGACTCTGTGCCGCGATGCCGTCGACCAGTAGTTCGAGCCCGAAGGCGAAACGCGCGCTGGGGTTCTCGGTCCAGACCGTCTGGACGACCTCGGCGCCCGCGGCGTCCCACTGCATCCGGGACTGCTCGTCGGCGGTGAAGCCGAGCACGTAGTACACGACGGTGCGGGCGGCCAGTTCGGCCTTGGCCGTGGCCACGCCCGCCTCGGCGGCCGCTGCGCTCAGCCGGGCCAGGACGTCGCCCATCACCGCGGACTGGCCGGCGGCGAAGCTGGCCGACACGAGTTCGGCGCCATCGGTGTGTGACAGCAGGGCATCGCGCAACTGCCCGCAGACACCGGTGATGCGGCCCCGCCAGTCGCCGGGTTGGTCGGTGATCGGCTGCAGGATCCGATCGGCCACCGCGCCGAGAAGCTCCTGCTTGTTGGCGAAATGCCAGTACAGCGCGCCGGGGGAGACGGCGAGCTCGCGGGCCAGCCGCCGCATCGACAGGTCGGCGATCCCGAAATCGTCCAGGAGCGCCGTCGCCGCCTCGACCACGTCGCGTTTGTGGAGCTGCACGCCAGTACCCTAACCTGAACGGTGTTCAAGACGCAGCGATGAGCGCTTGCGCGAAGAGCAGACGAACAGGAGACAGGCGAGTGGGCGACATCCTGGCGGTGGCACGACAGCAGGTGCTGGAACGGGGGGAGGGCCTCGACCAGGACCAGACCCTGCAGGTGCTGCAACTGCCGGACGAGCGCCTCGACGATCTGCTGGCGCTGGCGCACGAGGTCCGGATGGCATGGTGCGGACCGGACGTCGAGGTCGAGGGCATCATCAGCCTCAAGACCGGCGGTTGCCCTGAGGACTGCCACTTCTGTTCTCAGTCAGGGCTTTTCGCCTCCCCGGTGCGCAGCGCCTGGCTCGACATCCCCAGCCTCGTGGAAGCCGCCAAGCAGACCGCCAAGACCGGGGCGACGGAATTCTGTATCGTCGCCGCGGTGCGCGGTCCGGACGAGCGTCTGCTGGCGCAGGTCGCCGCCGGCATCGAGGCGATCCGCAACGAGGTCGACATCCAGATCGCCTGCTCGCTGGGCATGCTCGATCAGGAGCAGGTCGATCAGCTCGCGGCGATGGGTGTGCACCGCTACAACCACAATCTCGAGACCGCCCGGTCCTACTTCACCAACGTGGTCACCACACATTCCTGGGAAGAGCGTTGGGGCACACTGGAAATGGTGCGCGACGCGGGCATGGAGGTGTGCTGCGGCGGCATCCTGGGCATGGGTGAGTCACTGGAGCAGCGCGCGGAGTTCGCCGCCAACCTCGCCGAACTCGACCCGCATGAGGTCCCGCTGAACTTCCTCAACCCGCGCCCGGGGACCCCGTTCGGGGACCTTGACGTGCTGCCGGCGTCCGAAGCTCTCAAGGCGGTGGCGGCGTTCCGCTTGGCGCTGCCGCGCACGATGCTCCGTTTCGCCGGTGGCCGGGAGATCACGCTGGGCGACCTGGGTGCCAAGAAGGGGATCCTGGGCGGCATCAATGCAGTCATCGTCGGCAACTACCTGACCACGCTCGGCCGACCGGCCGAGGCGGACCTGGAGTTGCTCGACGACCTGCAGATGCCGATCAAGGCGCTGAACGCCAGCTTGTGATGGTTCACGAACTGCCCGCGGCAGTCGGTGCCGGTGTCTACAACGTCTACACCGGTGGGCCGGCGGGCAGCACGTCGCCGACGGCGGCCGAACTCGGTCTCGAGCCGCCCCGATTCTGCGCCGAATGCGGTCGCCGGATGATCGTGCAGGTCCGTCCGGATGGGTGGTGGGCCAAATGTTCACGCCATGGGCTGGTCGATTCGAAGGACCTGGAGCTGTACCGGTGAACGCGCCGACGGTGTCGCGGCGGCGCGCGGCGCTGACCGTCGTCGCTGGTCTGACCCTGGTGGGTGCGCTCGTCGGAGCCCTGTGGGCGTGGCTCGCACCGCCGATTCGCGGGGTGGTCGCCTTGACGCGGGCCGGAGACCGGATCACCGCCTCACTGGGCAACGAGTCAGACCATTGGTTCGCGGCCGCGTTCCTGGTCGTCGGCATGCTCGGTGTGGTGGCTGTGGTCGCGGCAGTTCTGGTGTGGCAGTGGCGCGCTCACCGCGGACCGGTGATGGTTGCGGCACTGGCCGTCGGCGGGGTGGCCGCAGCCGCGGTCGCGGCCGGAGTGGGTGCTCTCGCCGTCCGGCTTCGGTACGGGACCATCGACGTGGCCGCGGCACCGGTGACGGAGGAGAACCGGGTGCACTACGTCGTCGAAGCGCCCGCCGTGTTCTTCGGCCACTCGCCGCTGCAGATCGCTGCGACACTGCTGTTCCCCGCCGGGGTCGCGGCGTTGGTCTACCTGTTGGCCGCGACAGCGACTCCGCGCGACGATCTCGGCGCCTGGCCGCCGGTCGAGTACCCGGTGCTGACTACTGATCGAACTGGGACAGTGGCTGACGTTCCACCCGTCGCCCCGTCATCACCTTCACCGTGATCACGCCGAGGGTGAGCATTCCCCGGTAGGTCGACGGATTGAGCAGCGTCGGCCATTTTGTCCGCGCGATGTGCGCCCGCAGTGGTCGTCCGGCGAATCGGTCCCGCAGCCAGCGCAGTGTCATCGGCGCCGACATCGGATGCAGCAGCATGTGCTCGCTGAGCATGTCGCGGTGATAGGTGACGCTCGCGCCGCCGCGGGTGTAGGTCTCGGTCAGCTCGTCGATGTCGTCGACGGAGATGATCCGGTCGTGCACCGCCTGCACGATCAGCACCGGAGGCTTGGGTGCGCAGGTTCCGAGCTTGATGCTGTCGAAGACGTGCTGAACCTCGGGCGTCAGCAGGATCTCTTCGAGTGGCCGGTCGATCAGGTCGGCCATGTCCTTGCCGGCGAGCCGCAGCATGGCGTGAGCAGTCGTCATCTTCTCGATGCGGGCGAGCGTCGCCTTGCCCTCGTCGGTGGCGTGTTCGGAGATGATGCGATCGAGTTCGGGATAGATGTGGGTCAGCGCGGCGACGACCATGGCGGGCAGCGCCGAGTAGATGCTGCCGTTGAGCCGTTTGAAGGTGTGGCCGAGGTCGCCGACCGGGGATCCGAGCACCGCACCGACCACGTTGAGCTCCGGGGCGTAGGTGCCCTGCACCTCCGCGGCCCACGCCGAGGCCAGCCCACCTCCCGAGTAGCCCCACAGCCCGATCGGCGATTCGACAGTCAGGCCCAGAGCGTTGTGATTGATCGCGGCGCGCACCCCGTCCAGCACGTGGTAGCCGGGCTCGAATGGGGCCCCCCATATGCCGGCCGGCCCCTCGTGGTCGGGCACCGACACGGCCCAGCCTTCGGCGAGCGCCGCTGCGACGAGCAGAAACTCGAACTGCGCGAGAGACCCGATGGCCTTGGCGCCCCGTCGCAGCGCGTAGGACGGGAAGCACCGTCCGGCCACCGCATCGATGGCGCACTGATAGGAGACGACGGGTGTCGGCCCGGACGACGCCTTCTCCGTGGGGACCACGACGGTGGTGACGGTGGCGTGCGGCTGTCCGTTGAGATCGGTGGTGCGATAGAGCAGCTGGGTGGCGTGGAACTTCTGCGGGATGAAGCCCAGGAAAGCGAGCTCGACGTCACGGGATCGCAGAACGGTTCCCGGGAGGGCGTGCTCGAACCCGGACGGCGGTTGATAGAAGGAGTCGTAGGCGGGAACCACCGGGCGCGCTCTGCGCTGTAGTGGCTGGTGGGGAGCCTGACCGATCCACTCGGCTCCGGTCGACCGCGCCACACTGCCCAAGTCCATCTGGGCATTGTTGCCTAAGGATGCACTAAGAAGCCAGTCGACTCACCCGGGAGGGCGCAAAGCAGCAAACTCGTCGGTGACGCGATAGCGCGATTCGGTGAATCGGTACAACGCCGCCGGTCGACCGCCGCTGCGGCCTGATCGGGCGGTGGTGCCGGTCCGGGTGATCACCTGTCGACGCTCCAGCACGCGCTGCAGGTTGGTCGCGTCGACGGGGTGGCCCAGTGCCGCGCTGTAGATGTCGCGCAACGTCGAAAGCGCGAATTCGCTTGGTGCGAGCGCGAATCCAATGTTCGTGTAGGACAGTTTGGCGACGAGGCGGTTGTGCGCGTGCTCGACCATCGGGCCGTGGTCGAACGCCATGGGCGGCAGATCGCTGACCGGGTGCCAGCGGGTGTCCGAGGGCAGTTCCGGCGTGGCGGGGGAGGGCACCAGGCCGAGGAATGTCGAGGCGATGGTGCGGCGGCGCGGAACCCTGTCCGGGTCCGAGAACACGGCGAGTTGCTCGAGGTGGGCGAGTTCTCGTAGGTCCACCTTCTCCGCCAGTTGGCGTCGGACCGAGGTCGTCATGTCCTCGTCCACACCCAACCGGCCGCCGGGCAACGACCACTTACCGCGCTCGGGGCTGAGCGCACGCTGCCACAACAGCACGTGAAGTGCAGCTTTTTGATCGGTGCTGGGCAGATCGGCGCGGCGCACCTGGAACACGGCGGCCAAGACCTCGTGGTCGGTGCTAATATGGGCCATGTTTTCGATTATAAGTCGAAAACCTCGACGGAGTGAAGGAGGCGGCGATGACCGTGATCGATCAGTTGCCGACGAACCATCTGATCGACCGGGTCGTTGACGGTCCGGGCGGATTCTCCGGCGTCGACGGCGACGCGGAATGGGCCGCGGAGGTGCGCCGCCTCGCCGACCTTCGCGGTGCGACGCTGCTCGCGCACAACTATCAGTTGCCTGCCATCCAGGATGTCGCCGACCACGTCGGCGACTCGCTCGCACTCTCGCGCATCGCCGCCGAAGCCCCCGAGGACTCGATCGTCTTCTGCGGGGTGCACTTCATGGCCGAGACCGCAAAGATCCTGTCGCCGGCGAAGACGGTGCTGATTCCCGACCAGCGTGCCGGATGCTCGCTTGCGGACTCGATCTCCGCCGAGGAGCTGCGCGCGTGGAAAGCCGAATACCCTGGCGCCGTTGTCGTCTCCTATGTCAACACCACCGCCGCGGTCAAGGCGGAGACCGACATCTGCTGCACGTCGTCCAACGCCGTCGATGTCGTCGCCTCGATCCCCGAGGACCGCGAAGTGCTGTTCTGCCCCGACCAGTTCCTGGGCGCGCATGTCCGCAGGGTCACCGGTCGCACGAACATCCAGGTGTGGGCTGGTGAATGTCATGTGCACGCGGGCATCAACGGTGACGAGCTCGCCGACCAGGCCCGCGCCCACCCCGACGCGGAACTGTTCGTGCACCCCGAATGTGGTTGCGCGACTTCGGCTCTCTACCTCGCCGGTGAAGGTTCCTTCCCCGCTGATCGGGTCAAGATCCTGTCCACCGGCGGGATGCTCGACGCCGCCCGTGAAACCCGGGCGCGTCAGGTTCTGGTGGCCACCGAGGTCGGCATGCTGCACCAATTGCGGCGTGCGGCACCGGATGTGGACTTCCAGGCCGTCAACGACCGCGCCTCGTGCAAGTACATGAAGATGATCACCCCGGCGGCGCTGCTGCGTTGCCTGGTCGAAGGCGCAGACGAAGTCCGGGTGGCTCCGGATGTGGCGGCGGCCGCTCGACGTAGCGTGCAGCGGATGATCGAGATCGGGCAGCCCGGCGGCGGCGAATGACGCCATCGTGAGGCGGCGCCGGCCTGTGGAGGCAGCGTGCCGACGTGGTCGTCATCGGAACGGGCGTCGCCGGACTCGCCGCCGCGCTGGCCGCGCACCGGCGTGGAC
>NZ_JBAUJR010000446.1:0-1900 GCF_049683935.1 Mycobacterium sp.
GAGTGGGGCCCTGCCCCGGCCGGACTCCCGGACCCTCGCCCCACTCGGTGGGGCCTGCAGCTTCGGGTTTGGGGCCGGGTTCGGTCATCCTTCGGGATCCGTGGTCCACAGTGCCGCATGCGTTCCCGTCATCGACACCGTCGCATACAGCAACGCGGCGTTGATCTCGCCCTGGGTGCACAGCGACGCGCCTACCTGCACCGTCTCCCGGGAGGCTTCGGGCAGCACCAGCACCGAAGCCCCGTAGACGCTGCAGGCGTGACTGAGACCGCGTCCCGGCAGCGTCGGCGCGGCCAGCACCATCATCGGACCACCGCGCTCCGCCGAGTCGTCGCGGTATCGCGCTGCCAGGCCGCTGATCTCGAGACCCAGCAGCATGTAGCCGTTGCCCTCGAAGGCCGTGGGATCACCGAGGGCGGTGGGGTCGATCTTCGCCCCGTCGGCGTGGAAGGCGTCCACGCTGGTCGTGCGCACGCTCAAGCCGGTGTCGTTCTCGTTGGTGGGCATCACCCCGACCGGGAACGCCGCCGGGTAGGCGGCGGTGGTGCCCGCCATCCGGTCCTTGGGTGAGTACACGTAGACGCCCCGAACCTGGGACTGATCGCGCAGCGGCCCCATGCAGACCGTTCCCGTCATCCGGTCCGGCGTCGGAGCCGAGAGCGGTTGGATGTCAAGGCTTGTCACGTCCTCGCAGCCACCGAGACCGGGGGCTTCGAGGGGGTGGGACAGTGCGCCGTAGAGGCCGAACCGCACGTCCTCGGGCGCGGCGTGCGGCTCGTTCTCCTGAGACGGTGCCGCCTCGACGTCGACCAGCACATAATCGGCGTCGAATCTCAGGTTGGCCACCGACATGTTCCAGCCGAGGATCGCCGACGATTCACCAAGTGAGGCGGTGACCGTGGAGTAGACGTCGGGACGTTCGGTGGCACCCGAGCACGAGGTGGCCGCCAGAACGATCGCGACCAGGACAGCGACTACCCGCACGGGGCCTCAGGTGCGGTCACGGCCCTTGCCCACTACTTTGGTCAAGGCGCGCACCACATTTCGTGGCACCAGGCGCCCGCCGGTGGTCAGTGCCTTGTACTGCAGTCCCGGGATGATGACGACCTTTCCCTTGGCCACGTCGGCCATCGTCGCGCGGACCACGTCGTCGACCTCGAGCCAGAGGAACGAGGCGGTGCCTGCCATGTTGATGCCCGCGCGCTCGTGGAACTCGGTGTGCACGAATCCCGGGCACAGCGCGTGCACGCCGACACCGGTCCCGGCGAGCCCGTTGGCCAGCCCCTCGGAGAACGAGACCACCCACGCCTTGGAGGCCGAGTAGGTGGAGCCACGCCCCGGCAGCAGGCCGGCGACGCTGGCGACGTTGAGCACCGTGCCCTTACCTGCGGCCAGCATCGGTGGCAGCGCAGCATGGGTGAGCGCCATGACGGCGGTGACGTTGACGTCGAGTTGGCCCTGCAGGACCTCCAGATCAGCGGACCAGAACTCCCCAGCGGTGCCGATCCCTGCGTTGTTCACCAGGACCTCGACGCCGGCCTTCAGACGCTCGGCGACCGTCTCCCGGTCGGCGGCGATCGCGAGGTCCGCGGGAATCACCTCGACCTGCACACCGGCCTCGTCGCGCAATTCCGCGGCGAGCCGGTTCAGCCGCTCGGCATCGCGGGCGACCAGCACCAGGTCGTAGCCGTCGACCGCGTAACGACGGGCGAATCCCTCACCCAGGCCGGACGTCGGCCCGGTGATCAGAGCGACGGGGCGTGACATGCCCAGAGGATACTTACCGCTGATAGTTGGGCGACTGCCGACCGTTGCGCGTCGGCGGTTGGGCCCGACGCATCGGGTCGGGCCGGGCCTCGGGCCGGCCGGCCTCGGGTCGGGCGGTGTAGCGGCCCACGTC
>NZ_JBAUJR010000447.1:0-19313 GCF_049683935.1 Mycobacterium sp.
CCCGAGCCTCAGCCCACGCCGTCTGCGGAGCCGTCGCCCACGCCAACACAGGAACCGTCGCCGACACAGACGCCCGAGCCTCAGCCCGCGCCGTCCCCCGAACCAGCGCCTTCGCCTTCGCCGGAACCAGAGCCCGAGCCCGAACCTGCGCCGTCGCCGTCGCCGTCCCCCGAACCTGCGCCGTCGCCCGCACCGGAACCGTCAGCTGCGCCTGAACCGGAATCCGCACCCGCCACCGACTGTGTGCCGGGACCCGAGACTGCCTGTTAGGGCGCCGAGCGTGCATCCTGCGTAGCTCGAACGGCATTTTCGCAACCGCGTTTGCACGTTCGCGGCCAGGGATCAGAGGTCAGGGCTCCGGCTCGACCGGCGGCGGTGGAGTCTCGGTCAATGTCTCGGTTTCGGTCTGCGTGACGGTGCTGGTGCTCGTGCTGACCGACGTGCTCGGTGTCGTGGTGGTGGTGGGCGGTGTCGTCGTGGTGGTGGGCGGCGTGGTCGTCGTGGTGGTGGTGGTCGGAGCGGGTTCTGCGGTCGTCGTCGGCGTCGCCGTGTCGGTGACCGTCGCCGGCGGCGCCACCGCGGGAGCCTGAGTCGTGGTCACCGGGGTCAGCGACGTCGTGGTGGTCGTGTCGGAGGTGGAGTCGCCGGTGATGGCCTTGGCGAGGCCGTAGACGACCAGCGCGATGAGCAGCGCGCCGACGGCGCCGAGCGCCACCAGCGCTGCAGGCTTGCGGTACCACGGTGTGTCGCCGGGGGGCGGGGGTGGCTCGTCGTAGGCGCCGTAATTGCTGAGCTGGGTCGGCTCTTCGTCGGAGTAGTTGTTCTGATCGTCAGGAGATCCGTAGCGCGCCACGAATCCCGATAGTAGGCGCTCGCCCCGGCGTTTCTACGGTGCCGGGTAGAGCGTGCGTGTCACGTTCGTTCTGGGCCGGTTACGGGTCGTCCGCGTCTCGGAATCGTCCGGCTCGTCCTCGCGCGTCCTGGGCGGCCGCAGGTTCGGGTTCCGGCTGGGTGACTCCGGCGGAGAAGTCTCGGGGGGCGGTGCCAGGTCGGGGTTGATGTCGGTGGTGACGGGCGGTCGGGTGCTGGTGATCGTCCCGGTCGTGGTGGGCGTCGCCGACCCGGTCTGGGTCGACGTGAACGGCCCGACGTAGTTGATCGGTGCCTGTGTCGGCTCGCTGAACTGCCGGGCGACATAGCTGATGGAGGTGACGATCAGCGCGATCGCGGCCAGAGCTGCGACGCTGGCGCCGAGGACCGTGGACGTGCGGTTGTGCCAGGGGACGGGCGGCGTCTCCCGATCGGCCTCGTCGTCGCGATCCCGGCTGGTCACGGCCACCGATAGTAGCCGCGGCCGCGGGCCCGATGCTCGGTCAGCGGAGCTGGGGGACCACCTCGTCGGCGAAGAACGCGACGTGATCCAGATCCGCCATGTCCAGAAGTTGCAGGTAGACCCGCTGCACACCCGCCTCGATGAAGGGTCCCAGCTTGTCGACGATCTCGCCCGGAGTGCCCACCGCGGGGGAGTTGGTGCGAAGCTCGTCGACCTCCCGGCCGATCGCGGCCGCACGTCGGGTGATCTCGGCGTCGTCGCGACCCGCGCACACCACGAACGCCGCGGAGTAGGTCATCGAGTCCGCCGCGCGGCCCGACTTCTCGACGGCCGCTGCCACCCGCGCGTACTGCGTCTGGAGCGTCTCGAGCGGCACGAACGGGATGTTGAACTCGGCGGCGAACCTCGCCGCCAGCGCCGGTGTCTTCTTCGCGCCGCCGCCGCCGATGATGATCGGCGGGTGGGGGGACTGGGCAGGCTTGGGCAGCGCCGGGGAGTCGGACACGCTGTAGTGCGTTCCGGAGTAGTCAAAGGTCTCACCAGCCGGGGTGGTCCACAGGCCGCTGATGATCTCCAGCTGTTCGGTCAACCGGTCGAAGCGCTCGCCCAGCGGTGGGAAGGGAATGGCGTAGGCGAGGTGCTCGGCTTCGAACCACCCGGCGCCGATACCGAATTCGACACGCCCGCCAGACATTTCGTCGACCTGAGCTACTGAGATGGCCAACGGTCCGGGATGGCGGAAGGTCGCGGACGTGACCATCGTGCCGAGCCGGATCGACGAGGTCTCCCGCGCCAGGCCGGCCAGGGTGACCCACGAGTCCGTCGGACCGGGCAGCCCGTCGCCCGCCATCGCCACGTAGTGGTCCGAGCGGAAGAAGGCGGAGTAGCCCGTGCTCTCCGCGGTCCGGGCCACCGCGAGCTGGTCGGCGTAGGTGGCGCCCTGTTGAGGTTCGACGAAGATTCTGAAATCTACCGAGTGCACGATTTCCAGCCTATGCTCACAGGCCGCCGCGAGACTTCTTCACGGCCTCGACCAGATCGCCGGACCCGTCGAACGTCACCCGCGCTTCGTCGCGACCAGC
The DNA here is from genome assembly GCF_049683935.1 of Mycobacterium sp. Classification (GTDB taxonomy): domain Bacteria; phylum Actinomycetota; class Actinomycetes; order Mycobacteriales; family Mycobacteriaceae; genus Mycobacterium. The sequence goes on from NZ_JBAUJR010000447.1 coordinate 2,416, forward strand.
GGCGAACAGCAGCAACTCCCCGGGGTCACCGGTGACGGTGAGGGTCGGCCCGCGGCCCGCGGTGGCAAGCGTGTCGCCCTGCGGGGTGCGCAGTACCACCTTGGCCGGCGCCTTGCGCATCGTCAGTCGCGACATCATCGCCACCGGTCTGCGCAGGGCCGCCACGGTCTGGTCGTCGACCGGCCGGGGCTCCCAACCGGGCCGCGCACGCCGGACGTCCTCGTGGTGGATGAACATCTCGGCGACGTTGGCGATGGGGTCCAGCAGCTTGAACGGCGAGTACAGCGGTGGCCCGTCGGCGACCTGACTCACCAGCACATCCCAGTCGGTTGATGCCGCCACCTGCTCCTGAACGCGCTCGGTGTAGTCGGCGAACGCCGGGATCAGGATTCCCGGCGCGGCGTCCAGGCGGCGCTCCCGCACCACCAGGTGCGCGGTGAGATCGCGGGCGCTCCAGCCCTCGCACAGGGTCGGCGCGTCAGGAGGTGTCTGCCGGAACGTCGCGACCAGGGCGGCCCGTTCTCGCTGTGCCACGGTCATGTCAGCGGTTCCCTTCTTTTGGTGGCACGCAGTGCGCCATCGAGGTTGATCGCCGCACCGACCGTGGAGAGGTCGGTGCAGTCCTGCGGGAAGTTTCCCACCCGGTCACCGGCATGGGGTCGGCAACCTCGAGTTCAGTAGGGCGTTCTCGACCACTTCGGTCAGCGCCGGATGGATCCAGTAGGGCCGGCGCGCGAGATCGCCGGCTGTGATGCCGAAATTCATCGCCACGACGAAGATCTGGATCAGCGTCGCCGCCTGCTCGCCGAGGATGTGGGCGCCCAGGATCCTGCCGTCGGCATCGGAGAGCACCTTGCACAAACCCGCCCGGTCCTGCATCGCCCACCCGTAGGCGACGTCTGAATACTCGGCCACGCCGACGCGATACGTCAATCCCTCGTCGCGGCAACTCTTCTCGGTGCGTCCGATGGATGCGAGCTGCGGATTGGTGAAGACCGCGGACGGCACCAGGTCGTGGCTGATCGTGTGCAGATCATCGGGGTTCAGCAGATTGTGTTTGACCACCTCCGCTTCCCGGTTGGCGACGTGTTTGAGGGGTACCGGTGTGCTGACATCGCCGAGGGCGAAGATGCCGTCGGCGGTGGTGCGACAGAACGCGTCAGCGACGATCCGGCCGTCGTCGTGGGTGTCGATCCCCGCCCGGTGCACATCGAGGCGGTCGCCGTTGGGTGTCCGTCCCGCGGCGACCAGCAGCATGTCGGCGCGGACCTCCGATCCGTCGTCGAGGTGTATCACCAGATCGCCGGGCTCGCCGGTGATCTCGGCCAGCTCCCGGCCGCACCGCACGTCGTACCGCGATCGGGCTATCTCGGTGTAGGCAGCGCGGATGTCGTCGTCCTGGGGGCCGCCGAGCAGGCGGTCCGACTTCTCGACGATGGTGATCTGACTTCCGGCACTGGCGAATACGTGGGCCAGTTCAGCGGCGATGTACCCGCCGCCCAACACCGCGAGGGTCTTGGGGGCCCTGTCGACACGCATCACCGTGTCGGAGGTCTCGTAGGGCAGACCGGAGTCGGCGACAGGACCCGGCACGACGGGCCGGCCTCCCGCGGCCACCACGATCTGTTCGGCGGCGATCTCGACCGTGCCGTGGTCGGTGGTGACGCTCAGACGCCGGGGTCCGATGAACCGGGCGTGGCCGGCGTAGACCGTGATGAACTCGCTGTCCTCACGGCCGGCCTTCCCGTCATCGGCGACCGCGTCCGTCCTGTCGACGACGCGGTCCCGTAGGTCAGGCCATCGCAGCCTCAGGAAGGTGGCGTCGAGGTCGAACTCGTCGGAAGCGGCGACGGTGTCGGCGACGTCGGCGGTGTAGGCGAGCATCTTGGACGGAATGCATCCGTAGTTGACGCAGGTGCCGCCGAACTTGCGTTCCTCGACGATCGCGACGTCGAGATCGGCGAATCGGTCGTCGACGACCATGTTCCCCGACCCCGCGCCGATGACGATCAAGTCATGTGTGCGCATCGGCACTGCTGTTCCACCGGGTGTTCGGCGTCAAACCTCGCCTCTGATGAAGGGTCGGTGACGGCGGATCAGAAGCCCTCTACCCCTTCGACCCTGACGAGCATCCCGCGTCCGGTGCCGTCGTTGGTGAACCGCGTGCCGTCCTCGCTGGCGTCGATCGTCCAACCGACCGCCGAGTATGTCTGGTAGTCCAGGGTGACTGCCGGGATGGCGCCCAAATTGCCCAGCGCCCAACTGATCTGGCCGCCTGCACTGACGCGTACCCCGGTGGCGGGCATACCTTCGATCTCAGGAGCGTCGGTGAAGGGCGCCTCGCAGGCGACTTCCTGCTGGTTGAGCTGGCAGCGGGTCTTGCCGGATTTCGTCTGGATGAACACGAAGCCGTTCTGGGGTTGGAGCACCTCGCCGCCGGACCCGGGGGGAGTCGACGGCGCCGAGGGCGGCGGCGGGTCGATCGTCGGAGCGGGTGCCTGGGTTGGTCTGCTCGGGCGCGGAGTGGGGAACTCGGGTTCGGCGAACGAGTCCGGTTCACGGGTGGCCGTGCCGTCGACCATCGACTGACAACCGGCGAGCACCGCGGTGCAGGCGAGCACTCCCGCAACAACCAGCCGCCGCTTCATTGAGCCCAGAATACGCAGCGTGTGGCGGAAGTGACGGAAGTGACGCGCGAGTTGTGCCCTGGGGTCGCCGACTGTGACACCAGGGCTGTGGTCGGCCGCGGAATCGCGACCCGGAACGCTATTCCGCGGAGAGAGGGGAGTCCGCCCGGGAACAAATCCCGCAGATACCCCGTTGACCAATTCGATAGTTGAGTCACACAGACTCAAGTCTGGTTGACACCGGGGCACTGGTGGAGGCAGTCTTGAGCGCGGTGCACTCAGTGCTATTGAGTGCAGTGCACTCGTGACCAATGATTCGTCTATTCAGGAGGCAGTAACTATGGCTCGTGCGGTCGGTATCGACCTCGGGACCACCAACTCCGTCGTCGCAGTGCTGGAGGGTGGCGACCCCGTTGTCGTCGCCAACTCCGAGGGCTCTCGGACCACTCCGTCGGTCGTCGCGTTCGCGCGCAACGGCGAGGTGCTGGTGGGTCAGCCCGCCAAGAACCAGGCAGTGACCAACGTCGACCGGACCATCCGTTCGGTCAAGCGTGAGATCGGCACCGAATGGTCCGTCAACATCGACGACAAGAACTACTCACCGCAGGAGATCAGCGCGCGCATCCTGCAGAAGCTCAAGCGTGACGCCGAGAGCTACCTGGGCGAGGACATCCAGGATGCGGTCATCACGGTGCCCGCGTACTTCAACGACGCCCAGCGTCAGGCCACCAAGGACGCCGGCCAGATCGCCGGGCTGAACGTGCTGCGCATCGTCAACGAGCCGACCGCAGCAGCCCTGGCCTACGGCCTGGACAAGGGCGAGAAGGAACAGACCATCCTGGTGTTCGACCTGGGCGGTGGCACCTTCGACGTGTCGCTGCTCGAGATCGGCGAGGGCGTCGTCGAGGTGCGGGCCACCTCCGGTGACAACCACCTCGGTGGCGACGACTGGGACGACCGGATCGTCGAATGGCTCGTCGACAAGTTCAAGGCCAGCAGCGGTATCGACCTGACCAAGGACAAGATGGCGATGCAGCGGCTTCGTGAGGCCGCCGAGAAGGCGAAGATCGAACTGTCGAGCTCGCAGAGCACGTCGATCAACCTGCCCTACATCACCGTCGACGCCGACAAGAACCCGCTGTTCCTCGACGAGCAGCTGACCCGCTCGGAGTTCCAGCGCATCACCCAGGATCTCCTGGATCGCACCCGCAAGCCGTTCCAGCAGGTCATCAAGGACGCCGGCATCGCGGTGGGCGACATCGACCACGTGGTGCTCGTCGGCGGTTCCACCCGCATGCCCGCGGTGTCCGATCTGGTCAAGGAGATGACCGGCGGCCAGGAGCCCAACAAGGGCGTCAACCCCGACGAGGTCGTCGCGGTGGGCGCAGCGCTGCAGGCCGGCGTGCTCAAGGGTGAGGTGAAAGATGTTCTGCTGCTTGATGTCACACCGCTGAGTCTCGGAATCGAGACCAAGGGTGGCGTGATGACCAAGCTGATCGAGCGCAACACCACGATCCCGACGAAGCGTTCGGAGACCTTCACCACGGCCGATGACAATCAGCCTTCGGTGCAGATCCAGGTGTTCCAGGGTGAGCGCGAAATCGCTTCGCACAACAAGCTGCTCGGTTCCTTCGAGCTGACCGGTATCCCGCCGGCCCCCCGCGGCGTGCCGCAGATCGAGGTCACCTTCGACATCGACGCCAACGGCATCGTGCACGTCACCGCCAAGGACAAGGGCACCGGCAAGGAGAACACGATCCGCATCCAGGAGGGCTCCGGCCTGTCCCAGGAAGAGATCGACCGGATGATCAAGGACGCCGAGTCGCACGCCGAGGAAGACCGCAAGCGTCGCGAAGAGGCCGATGTCCGCAACCAGGCCGAGTCGCTGGTCTATCAGACGGAGAAGTTCGTCAAGGAACAGCGTGAAGCCGAAGGCGGATCGAAGGTCCCCGAGGACACCTTGACCAAGGTCGACGGCGCGATCGCCGAGGCCAAGACGGCGCTCGCCGGCACCGACATCGCCGCGATCAAGGCGGCCATGGAGAAGCTGGGTGAGGAGAGCCAGGCCCTGGGCCAGGCGATCTACGAGGCGACTCAGGCAGAGCAGGCCTCGGGCGGAGGCGACGGCGATGCCACCGGCAACGCCGGATCCAACGATGACGTCGTCGACGCCGAAGTTGTTGAGGACGACCAGGAGCGCAAGTGAGTTCCGCCGATCACGACCGGTCGGGCGAACGCGACGAGCCGATCACCGTCACCGACAAGCGCCGGATAGATCCGGAAACGGGTCAGGTGCGAGACAACGCGGCAGCCGGACCGGCCCCCAGTGGGCCGGGTCCGGAGGCGCCCAACGTCTCTGAGGAATCTCAGAACGAGGCGGCCGAGTTGATCGCCGACCTGCAACGCGTGCAGGCCGACTTCGCGAACTATCGCAAGCGGGCTCTGCGCGATCAGCAGGTGGCGACCGAACGGGCCAAGGCGCACGTGGTGACCCAGTTGCTACCGGTTCTCGACGATCTCGACCGGGCACGGACGCACGGCGACCTCGACTCGGGGCCGCTGAAGTCGGTCGCCGACAAGCTGGTCGGGGTTCTCGACGGGCTGGGTCTGGCGGCCTTCGGCACCGAGGGTGAGGATTTTGATCCCGCGCTGCACGAGGCCGTCCAGCACGAGGGCGACGGCTCGCACTCGGTGATCGGGACCGTGATGAGGCGGGGTTACAAGGTCGGTGAACACGTGATCCGCCACGCCATGGTGGGTGTCGTCGACACCGTTCCCGACGCGACCGGGGACGGCAATGCCGACTCCGGGGCGGAACAGCCCGCAGAATCGTAGGAACTGAACCATAAACATCGACGAGCAGGTGAGGAGGTGACCCGAAATGGCCCAGCGAGAGTGGGTTGAGAAGGACTTCTACAAGGAGCTCGGCGTCACCTCCGACGCCGATGAAAAGGAGATCAAGCGGGCCGCCCGCAAGATTCTCTCGGAGAACCACCCCGACCGGAACCCCGGCAACACCGCGGCCGAAGAGCGGTACAAGGCCGCGTCGGAAGCCAAGGAAGTGCTCACGGATTCCGCGAAGCGCAAGGAGTACGACGAAACCCGCCGGCTGTTCGCAGGCGGCGGGTTCGGTCGGGGTCGCTACGGCGGTGGCGGTGGCGGCGGTGGTTTCGGTGGCTTCAGCGGTGCCGGGGACGGTCAGGAGTTCAATCTCAACGACCTCTTCGACGCTGCCGGTCAGACCGGCGGCGCCAACATCGGCGACCTGTTCGGCGGGCTGTTCGGCCGGGGCGCTCAACAGCCTCGACCGTCCCGGCCACGTCGGGGCAACGATCTCGAGACCGAGACCGAGCTGAGCTTCCTGGAAGCCACCAAGGGCGTGGCCATGCCGCTTCGCCTGACCAGCCCGGCCCCGTGCACCAACTGCCACGGCAGCGGTGCCCGTCCGGGCACCAGCCCGAAGGTCTGCGCCAACTGCAACGGCGCGGGCGTCGTGAGCCGGAACCAGGGGGCGTTCGGATTCTCCGAGCCGTGCACGGAATGCCGTGGCAGCGGGTCGATCATCGAGAACCCGTGCGACGAGTGCAAGGGCACCGGCGTCACCACCCGCACCCGCACCATCAACGTGCGGATACCACCGGGCGTGGAGGACGGTCAGCGGATCAGGCTGGCCGGGCAGGGTGAGGCCGGCTTGCGTGGCGCTCCCTCCGGCGACCTGTACGTGACCGTACATGTCAAGCCGGACAAGGTGTTCGGCCGCAACGGCGATGATCTCACCGTGACGGTGCCGGTCAGCTTCCACGAATTGGCCTTGGGGACCACGCTTTCGGTGCCGACGCTGGAAGGCAAGGTCGGGGTCAGGGTGCCCAAGGGCACGTCGGACGGCCGCATCCTGAGGGTGCGCGGCCGCGGTGTGCCGAAGCGGTCCGGGGGTCATGGCGACCTGCTGGTCACCGTCAAGGTGGCGGTGCCGCCGAACCTCGAAGGTGAAGTGGCCGAGGCTCTCGAGGCCTACGCCAAAGCTGAGCGCGCGAGCGGGTTCGACCCGCGGGCGGGTTGGGCCGGGACGCTGTGAGCGCCAACCGCCGGGACGAGGCCAGGACGTTTCTGATCTCGGTGGCCGCCGAACTGGCGGGCATGCACGCACAGACGCTGCGGACCTACGACCGGCTCGGCCTGGTCAGCCCGCAGCGCAGTTCCGGCGGTGGCCGGCGCTATTCGGAACGCGACGTCGATCTGCTCCGCGAGGTGCAGCGGCTGTCGCAGGACGAGGGTGTCAACCTCGCAGGGATCAAGCGGATCATCGAGCTGACCAATCAGGTCGAGGCGCTGCAGGCGCGGGTCCGTGAACTGAGCCAGGAAGTCGAACAGTTGCGGGCGCAACCGCGTGCGAAGAGCACCGCGCTGGTCGTGTGGCAGCCCCGCCACCAACGCTGAGATCCGCCGGAATTGCATTCCAGCAGGGCCCTTCTCGGGTTTTGTCTGCTGGAATGCAATTCCGGCGCAGGGTCGGCGCTAGGTGACTGTGATCCGGAACTGAGCGGTCGCGGACTCCCCGGGCTGCACCACGTGATACCCGCCGCGGCGCAGCGCGTCGGTGGGTGCGGCCATCGGCTCGAAGCACACCACATCATCGTCGCCGGGCGCGAACACCTGGGCCGCGGTGAACCCTTCGTCGAAGTGCACCTCGATGCGCCGGCCTCCACCCGAGAGGGCGAACACCGAGCCGGGCACAACCTCGTCGTAGCCGTCGTCGATGAACTTGTCGCCCAATGCCTCCGAGCTCGCCGGACGATCTTCCACGCGGCCGGTGGGGATGCCCCACGCGTTCACCGGCTGGTAGCGCATGGCGGGTGTCTCGATCTGCCACTGCGCCCGCGGGACACCCGGCAGTTGCAGGTAGGGGTGGAAACCGAAGCACAGCGGCACCCGCGAACCCGTGGTCGCCGAGACGGTGGTCTTCACCGTCAGCGTGCGGTCCAGCAGCGTGACGTCCAACGTCAGCAGGTGCGGGAACGGGAACGTCGCCAGCAGCGCCGGGCGCGCCGCGAAGTCCAACTCGGCCGTCAGCTGCGACTCCAGCAGGGTCGTGACGTTCCAGTCCGGGTAGGCGGCCAACGTTCCGTGGATCGGCACACCGTGCTGGTCGGTGCGCACGCCGCCGGTGCCCGGGGTCAGCGTCACAACGGCCCCGTCGACTCCGTAGCCGTTGCTGCTGAGCCGGTTCGCCCACGGGTACAGGATGGGAATGCCCATGGTCTTGCCGTTGGAGACGTAGCCCTGCACGCCGCGGCGCTGGCCCAGCAGTTCCACGCCGTCGTCGGTCAGCGACGAGGCGACCATGCCTGCTATCGGAACGTAGGTGGCGGTCAGCGCCGATGCCGGATCGCGGAGCGTGACGGTCTCGAACTCGTCCATGAGAGTCGATCCTGCCACGTGAATTCAGCTTGCCAACGGGTCGTGCAGAATTCGTTCGGTGGGCGCGCCTTTGGCGACCAGTGCCGCCTTGGTGGCCTGCACCATCTCCGGCCTGCCGCACAGCAGGATCTGACGATCGCTCCAGTTGCCGTACCGGGTGACGACCTCGGGCAATCTGCCGGTCTGCCGCACGTGCAACCCGCGCGGCGGCGTCACGTCGGGGTAGTCGGCAGCCCACCGCGGGTCGGTCTTGAACTCCGACACCGGCGTCACCGACAGCCACGGGTTCGTCGACGCGATCTCCCAGAGCGTGCGCAGGTCGTACAGCTCGCACGGGAATCGCGCCCCGAAGAACAGGTGGACTCTGGGGTTGTCCCCAAACCTGCTGAGATCCATGATCAGCGCCCGCAGTGGCGCCAGCCCGGTCGAGCCCGCCACCATCAACACGTCGCCGGCGTCGCGGTCGATGTGCATCGCTCCGTGCGGATTGGACAGCCGCCACCGATCGCCCGGGCGGGCTTCGCCGACGATCGCTGTGCTCACCATCCCACCGGGCACCGAGCGGACGTGGAACTCGACGTAGCCTGCGGGGTCGGCGGGGATCGACGGGCTCAGGTAGCGCCACCGCAGCGGCCACTGCGGGACCTGGACGGGGAGGTACTGGCCCGGCAGATAGGTGAGGGGATGATCCATCTTCAGCCGGATGATCGAGACGTCACGGGTGGGCCGCAGATGTTCGAGCACGGTGCCGTCGCCGAACGGCGGGCTGGTCTCGGCGTCGGCGGCACCGCTCATCACGCCGACCATCAGCTCCACCACGTCCTTGACGGCTTCGTTCAGCCGGCGGTCCCAGCTGTCGGCGAGATGGGATCGCAGGGTGGTGAGCAGGGCCTGCTGCAGGGTGACGTAGTGCTGCGGGGTGACGCCGTACTTGCGGTGGTCGCGGCCCAGTTGCGCGAGGAACGCGACCGGCTCCTCGGCGCGCTGGGCGATGAGTTCGTCACACAGCCAGCGCAGCGCGTGGGCGAAGACGGTGCGCTGTTTCTCCATATCCGGCGGGAACAGGTCCCGGGCCGACAGATCGGAGCCGAACCAGCGGCTGTAGACCTCGCGTACCAGCGTTGCTGAGCCGCGGTCGGGGTCGACCGCATCCCTGAGGATGCGCATCGAGTCGCGGTCTTCGAGTCCCACGCCGCACGATCCTAAGTCACTGCGGCGCCGACTTCCGCTGGCGCAGCGCAGCGATGACGATCAGCAACGTTCCGGCCAGTGTCCAACCCGCGAGCACGATGAGTGCGGTGGTCGCGCCGGCCCCGTCGAATGCCGCGGCCGAGCGCAGCAGCGTTGCGCTGGCGCCCTGGGGCAGGAGTTGGCCGAACTGTCCCCATCCGGCAGGCAGCATCTCCGGCGCGCTGCCCAATCCCGACAGTGGATTGCCGACCAGAAGGGCCAGGAGGCTGCCGATCGCGAGACCGGCCTTACCGAACATCGAGCCGAGGCCCAACACCGTGAGCAGCGCGGCCGCCACCCCGAGCGTCAGTGCTGCCGCGACACCCCAGAAGTTCTGGTCGACGGATCCGAAGACGAAGCGCAGCAGGGCGGCGATGGTGACCCCGGCGAGACCGGCGAAGACGAGCGCCGCGGCGAGCCGGGTCCAGATCTCCCGCCGCAGCAGGAGCACCAGCGCGAATGCCGGAAGTAGCCCGGCCAGGGTCAGCGGCAGCGCCGATGCCGCGATCCCGGCCCCTCGCGGATCCCGCGATGGCAGCGGGGCGAGATCTTCGGTTCTCAGCGACATGCCGGTCCGTTGGCCGAGTTCGGTCCCGAGTCCGGTGAGCAGTTGCGCGACGGCGGGGCTGCTGCCCGTGGCGATCAGCAGCGTCGCGGGTCCACCCGGTTGCGACGGCAGCGCGATGCCGCCGTAGACGTCACGGTTTCTGATCGCGTCGGTCAGCGCGGTGGCGCTGGGGTATGAGGTGACCTCGAACGCGCCGGGTCGCGCCTGATCCAGCATTGACGCGATCTGACCGTCGGCGGCGTCGGCGCCTGCGACGCCGATCGGCACGTCGTGCGGGCCCGAATGGACCGCCGGAAGTGCGAATGCGATCGCCAGGATCGCCAACACCGCCGTGATGCCGACGACGACAGCCGCCGCACGCGCTGCGGCGGGCGGTTCATGCGCGGGTGTGGCGTGGCGGGTGCGTTGCGGACTCGTCGTGATCATGACCCAACCTCTTTTCATTGCCTGTTGAATTAACGCCTGAACCGACGGTAACGCCTTGCGGGCAATAATTCAACAGCGGTTGAAATGGTAGCGTCGCGACATGGCTGGAGCGGCGAAAGCAGTCCGGCGCCGAGGCCGACGTCAGGGTGAGCCGGTGTCCAAGGACGCCGTGTTGTCCGCGGCTAAGGCACGCTTTGCCGCCGACGGTTATGAGAAGACGACGTTGCGAGCGATCGCCGACGACGCCAGGGTCGACGCTGCGATGGTGCTCTATCTCTTCGGATCCAAGGATCAACTATTTCGCGAATCCCTTCGGCTGATCATCGATCCAGGAGTGCTGGTCGCCGCTCTCAACGGCGCCGACGATGACGAGACCGATGTCGGAGCCCGGATGGTGCGGACCTACCTCGGCGTCTGGGAGGCCCCGGACACCGCGTCGACGATGCGAACCATGCTGGCGTCGGCCACATCGAATCCCGACGCCCACGCCGCTTTTCGCGGCTTCATGCAGAACTACGTGCTGACCGCGGTGTCCGGTGTACTCGGTGGTGACGAGCAGGCGAGGCTGCGAGCCCTGCTGGCGGCGAGCAGCCTGGTGGGCACGGCGATGTTGCGTTATCTGATCTGTGTGCCGCCGCTGTCGGAGCTACCCGCCGAGGATGTGGTGCGACTGGTGGCGCCGACCGTCACCCGTTACCTGACCGCCGACGCCGACGAACTCGGGCTGCCTGACCTATAGCGCGTGAATGCCTTTGTACAGCACCAGAAGACCGATGACGATGAAGATCGCGGCGACCAGCGCGGCATGCTGGCGTTCCATCCAGTCCTTGAGCCGGTTCAGCGCGGGGTCCAGACGTTCGCCCGAGACCGCGTATCCGAGGATCGGCAGGGCGACCGTGGAGGCGGCAACGGCGACATACCAGAGCTCGGCGAACCATACCGCCGGTGTTCCCAGTCCCGATGAGCCGATCGCCAAACCCGCTGCGGCGCAGATGAACAGGACCTTGGGATTCATCACCGTCAGCGCTGCCGCGGTGGCGGCCGCCTTGCCGGGAGTCAGCGAGCTCATCCGGGTCATCCAGCCGGGCATGTGCTCGGACTTCTTCCGGGTCGCCCACCGGTAGCCACCCAACCCGATCAGCGCCACGCCCACGACGATGCGCAGCCACGACGCCCAGCTCGGCGGACTGTTGCCGATCCCGCCGACGAGATTGGAGCCGATCAGGAACAACCCGGTCAGCAGCGCCAGGCCAACGAGCCAGCCGGCGAGGAACGCCAGCCCGGTGGGTCTGGGCCGTGGTGTGTGCAACACCAGCACCGCCGGGATGATCGACAGCGGTGACAGCGCCACCACCAACGCGAGCGGGATGAGCTCGGTCAGAATCGCTCCCCAGTTACCTGACACCGGCTGAACCTAGCAAGGTGTGGCGAGGATCGGCGCTTGAACCTCGGGAACCGGTTGCCGTGGGTATCGTCAGCCCATGACCCAGGTGCATCTCGGGCACGTCTTCCATCTTGCTGGGCAGCCCGGGGTGAGCGATTCGGTCGCGGCGCTGGTGTCGGTACCCGATGGCGCTCTGGTGGTCGACGCCGACGGCCGGATCGCGTTCTGCGGCGAGCGCACCGACCTGCCGGCCCAGTACGGGTCTGCGACGGAGCACGACCACCGGCCCGGGTTTCTGCTCCCGGGGTTCGTCGACACCCACATCCACTTTCCGCAGACCTACGCCGGCGACTCCTACGGCGGCGGCCAACTGTTGGAATGGCTCGACCAGTGCATCTTTCCGGCCGAATCCCGCCTGGCTGATCCGGAGTTCGCCCGGCAGGCCGCCGCCGAGTTCTGCGACCGCCGGATCGGCGCGGGAACCACCGCGGCGATGGTCTTCGGCTCGGCGTTTCCCCAGGCCCAGGACGCGCTTTTTGCCGAGACGCAGCGACGCGGCCTACGCATCGTCAGCGGTCGCGGCATCCAGACCGTCGGTCCCGACAGCGCCGCGGCGTTGATCACCTCGGAAGAGGACGCACTGCGGCTGACTCGGGAGGAGATCGACAGGTGGCACGCGGCTGACACCGGAGACGTGGCGACTGCGCTGCTGCACGTGGCCATCGTCCCGAGGTTCTCGCTGTCGGTCACCGCCGAGACTCTGGAAAACCTTGGGGAACTCTATGATTCGGTGCGCGATCGCGGTGTCTACGTACACTCGCACCTCAACGAGAACAACCGGCCCGGAACCGGCGAGGTGGACTCGGTGCTGCAGACCTATCAGGTCGACAGCTACCTCGACACCTACGACGGGAAGTTCCTGCCGGGCTCGCAGGTCGGCGGGAAGAGCCTGCTGGGTCGACGCACCATCCTCGCTCACTGCGTGCACTGTCAGGACGCAGAACTGCAGCGGATGGCCGAGACGGGAACCTCGATCTCGCACTGTCCGGTGTCGCAACTGTTTCTCGGCTCCGGGACGATGCCGTGGCGTCGCACCGTCGCCTCCGGTGTGAACATCTCGGCCGGAACGGATTTCGGCGCTGGTGATGAATGGCTGATCCCGCGGGTCCTCGGTGATGCGTTCAAGGTCCACATCACTGAGGCCGACGAGGCGGGGGTCTCCATGCACCCCGCCGAGATGCTGTTCGTCGGCACCCTCGCCGGTGCGCGGGCACTGGACATGGAGGACCGGTTCGGCAACTTCGACGTCGGTAAAGAGGCGGACTTCGTGGTGGTGGACCCGTCGCGCACCCCCGCACTGGCCAACGCGATCGTGCGCGGCGTCCGCTCCTCCGATGGCGACATGGCACGTGATCAGACGCTTTTTGCGTTGTTGATGGGGATCCGGGAGTCCTCGATCGCCCAGGTCTACGTGCAGGGTCGTCGCGTCGATGGGTGAGGCGACCGCGGTCACCGTCTTCCATCCGGTCGACGACGCGGCGGGCTTCGGTCGATGGTCGCAGGAGCTGTTGGCCTCAGCCGAGGCGGCGGCGGGTCACGTGGCGGGGCACCTTTCGGCCTGTGCCGATGCAGCGCTGGATTGTGCTGTCGCCGTGACGTTTTCCGACGACGTCCAGCTGGACCGCTGGCTCGACAGCCCACAGCGCAGTGAACTGCTCGGAGAGGGCCGGGCGCGCGGTTACCCGAGGTGTTCGGGCGACCTCATCTTCACCGACGACGGCCCACTGGCCGGCGGCGTAGGAGTGTTCCGCCATGCCGTCGCGGCGGGCAAGGAGGTCGATTTCGAGGCGATGGAGGTACGCCTGGCGCTCGCCGCCGCCGACCTGCCCGGGTACGAGGGGACCGTTCTCCTGCCGCCGGACCGGCAGGGCGAATGGATCTCGATGGTGCGGTTCCGGACGGGGGCGCAACTGTCGGAGTGGATGCGCTCGACGGAACGGTCCGACGCGCTGCCGGGACTGCGCTCGACCCTGCGCAAAGAGTTCTCGTCCGCGTCCAACACCACTCCGTTCGCCACCACGGTGCGGATCGAGGGCGGCCGAACGCTGATGACGCCGAACTGGAAGTCGGCGATGCTGGTGCTGCTGGTCCTCTACCCGACGGTGATGCTGCTGTCACGGTTCGTCGGGCCGGTTCTCGACGACGTCGGCGCCGAACCCTGGTTGGCATTGTGGATCAGCCAGATCGTCAGCGTGGTGGCGATGCAGTGGTGGCTGATGCCCGCAGCATCCCGACCGTTTCGTCGGTGGCTGGACCCGGTCGACGGCAGAGGAGCGCGCATCAGCCTCACCGGGGCGGTGGCGATCGCAGTGATTTACGCGGTGACCCTGACCGTGTTTGCGACGGTGCGCGAGCTGCAGTTCTGGGACTACGCGGGTTGATGCCCGCCAGGGGCCTAAGTCCCTAGTGGAGCGGTTGCCAAAAAAGTTAAAGTTGAGCGGAACAGACTCAACCTTGACTGCGTTGAACAACCCGAGAAGCATTTCACGGGCCGTGATGTGGCCCCCTGTCCATGAAAGGGAGGTGTCGTGGACTCCTTCAATCCGACGACCAAGACCCAGGCGGCGCTGACCGCGTCGCTGCAGGCCGCGACAGCGGCAGGCAATCCGCAGATCGCGCCCGCTCATCTGTTGATGGCGCTGCTGACCCAGAACGAGGGCATCGCCGCGCCGTTACTCGAAGCCGTCGGAGTTGATCCTGCGACCATCCGCACCGAGACCCAGCGACTGCTGGACCGGTTGCCGAGCGCGACCGGTTCGGCGTCCCAGCCGCAGTTGTCCCGTGAGTCACTCGCGGCCATCACGGCTGCCCAGCAGCTCGCCACCGAGATGGACGACGAGTACGTCTCCACCGAGCATCTGCTGGTCGGCCTGGCCACCGGTGACGGTGACACCGCCAAGCTGCTGACCGGCCACGGCGCGTCACCACAGGCGCTGCGCGAAGCGTTCGTCAAGGTGCGCGGCAGTGCGCGCGTCACCAGCGCCGACCCGGAAGCGACCTACCAGGCGTTGGAGAAGTACTCCACCGACCTGACCGCCGCTGCCCGCGAAGGCAAGCTGGACCCGGTCATCGGCCGCGACAACGAGATTCGCCGGGTGGTCCAGGTGTTGAGCCGCCGCACGAAGAACAACCCGGTGCTCATCGGCGAGCCCGGTGTCGGCAAGACCGCGATCGTCGAGGGCCTGGCCCAGCGCATCATCGCCGGCGATGTTCCGGAGAGCCTGCGCGACAAGACCGTCGTCTCCCTCGACATGGGGTCGATGGTGGCCGGTGCCAAGTTCCGCGGTGAGTTCGAAGAGCGGCTCAAGGCCGTCCTCGACGACATCAAGAACTCGGCCGGCCAGGTCATCACCTTCATCGACGAACTGCACACCATCGTCGGCGCCGGTGCCACCGGCGAGGGCGCCATGGACGCGGGCAACATGATCAAACCCATGCTGGCCCGCGGTGAGCTGCGGATGGTCGGCGCCACCACGCTCGAGGAGTACCGCAAGTACATCGAGAAGGACGCCGCCCTCGAGCGTCGTTTCCAGCAGGTGCTGGTCGGCGAGCCGTCGGTGGAGGACACCGTCGGAATCCTGCGGGGACTCAAGGACCGCTACGAGGTGCACCACGGCGTCCGGATCACCGACTCCGCGCTGGTGGCCGCGGCGACCCTGTCGGACCGCTACATCACGTCGCGCTTCCTGCCGGACAAGGCCATCGACCTGGTCGACGAGGCCGGATCCCGGCTGCGGATGGAGATCGACTCCCGTCCCGTCGAGATCGACGAGGTGGAGCGTCTGGTGCGTCGCCTCGAGATCGAGGAGATGGCGCTGGCCAAAGAAGAGGACGCGGCGTCGAAGGAACGTCTGGAGAAGCTGCGTGCCGAGTTGGCGGATCACAAGGAGAAGCTGGCCGAACTGACCACGCGCTGGCAGAACGAGAAGGGTGCCATCGACGTCGTCCGCGACCTCAAGGAGCAACTGGACCACATGCGCGGCGAGTCCGAGCGGGCCGAGCGTGACGGCGACCTGGCCAAGGCCGCCGAGCTGCGGTACGGGCGGATCCCCGAGATCGAGAAGAAGCTCGAGGCCGCACTGCCGCATGCCGAGGCGCAGGAGAACGTGATGCTCAAGGAGGAGGTCGGCCCCGACGACATCGCCGAGGTGGTCGAGGCCTGGACAGGTATCCCGGCCGGACGGTTGCTCGAGGGCGAGACGGCCAAGCTGCTGCGGATGGAGGACGAGCTGGGCAAGCGCGTCGTCGGCCAGCGCAAGGCGGTCGCCGCGGTGTCCGATGCCGTGCGCCGCAGCCGGGCCGGGGTGGCCGACCCGAACCGTCCCACAGGCTCGTTCCTGTTCCTCGGACCGACCGGCGTCGGCAAGACCGAGTTGGCGAAGGCGCTGGCCGATTTCCTGTTCGACGACGAACGGGCGATGGTCCGCATCGACATGAGCGAGTACGGCGAGAAGCACTCCGTCGCGCGCCTGGTCGGGGCGCCTCCGGGGTACGTCGGCTACGACCAGGGTGGTCAGCTCACCGAACTGGTTCGTCGCAGGCCGTACTCCGTGGTGCTGTTCGACGAGGTCGAGAAGGCGCACCCGGACGTGTTCGACGTGCTGCTGCAGGTGCTCGACGAGGGCAGGCTCACCGACGGCCAGGGCCGCACGGTGGACTTCCGCAACACCATCCTGATCCTGACATCCAACCTCGGGTCGGGCGGCACAGAAGAGCAGGTCATGGCTGCGGTGCGCTCGGCGTTCAAGCCGGAGTTCATCAACCGCCTCGACGACGTCATCATCTTCGACGGGCTCAACCCCGAGGAGCTGGTGCAGATCGTCGATATCCAGCTGGCTCAGCTGCAGAAGCGGCTGGCGCAGCGGAGGTTGACGCTCGAGGTGTCGCTGCCCGCGAAGAAGTGGCTGGGCGATCGCGGATTCGACCCGCTCTACGGGGCGCGGCCACTGCGCCGGTTGGTGCAGCAGGCCATCGGTGATCAGCTGGCCAGGATGCTGCTGGCGGGTGAGGTGCACGACGGTGACGTGGTGCCGGTCAACCTCAGCGCGGACGGTGATTCGCTGATCCTGGGCTGAGGCCCCATCGTCGCCGGAATTGCGTTCCAGCAGGTCTCCACGGGTTGTTTCAGAATTCGTGGTGGGGACGGCATGTCTTACCGGGGGTTGTGGTGGGTGCGGTTTTGGAT
>NZ_JBAUJR010000448.1:0-16857 GCF_049683935.1 Mycobacterium sp.
TGCGGGCCAGCGGGGGATGGCCCTGGCTGGCGCCGGGACACGATCCGGGAGAGCTGCTTTCGCTGCTGTCACGCGCCGCCACGCTGTCGGACAGCGAACCGGCCTCGGCGGCCACAGTGTTGCCCGCGCTGGCCGTCGGACACTGCTACCACCCGGAGCCCGATATCGCCGCCGAGCTGCTGGATCGTGCCGAACACGTGGCCGAAGCCACCGGAGATCCCGACGTCCTCGCCGACGTGCTGGTGGGCAGACTCATCACCTACTCCGGCGTGGCCACTTACAGCGAGCAGACTCTGTCCTGGGTGGACCGGCTGGATTCTCTGCGGCACAACAGGTCACGTGAGGACACGGTGATCGCCCACTCGGTGGCGACGATGGCGACGATGAACCTGGGTGACGTCGCCGGAGCTCGACGGCATCTGCGGGCGGGAATCGCGGGCAGCGAGGACCTGAAACTTCCGGTGCTGCGTGCCCAATTGCGATGGATGGAGGCCGTATTGGCGATGTGGGCCGGCGACTTCGCCGAAGCCGAGCGCCATCACGGGATCGCTGTGCACGTGCACGAGCAGACCGAGCTCTACGAAGCGGGCAGCGGGTTGTTGGCGTCGGCGTCTTTGCTGCGCGAGCGGGGCGGACCGCTCGACCCGAGCTGGAACAACCTGCACGCCAGCCAGGAGACGGGAGGCCAGGGCATGGTCGGAGTGGTGCGCACCGCGCTGCTCACGCTGGCCACCGGTCCCGAGGCTCGCGCCGATGCCGCCGCCACGCTGCGTGCCTGTGTCCACGACACCGGCCGCAGCCACATCTGGACCACACTCGGCCATCTGACGCTGCTGGCGCATCTGAGCGCCGACCACGAACTGCCGGAGTTCACCGAACCACTTCTGGTGGCGCTCGCCCCGTTTCGGGACCGGATCGCGGTGCTCGGCCAGGTGGGTCTCGCGGGACCGGTCTCTCTGGCGACCGCCCGGCTGCATGCGTTGCGTGGCGATCGATCCCGCGTGCTCGAGGACGTGGCGCTGGCGCGCGGCATCGCCGAGCGCACCGGTGGCGTGCCCACGCTGCTGCGGTGCCGGTTGTTGGAATGCGAACTGACCGAATCCGGTTCCGAGCGTTCGCGTCTGGCCCGTGCGCTGGCGGCGGACGCGGCGCAAGCAGGCATGTCGGAACTGGGCCAGGCCGCAACAGCCCTGCTCTGAGCTGCCGGTCCGCCGCTGTTGGCCATTGCTCTGAGCCGCCCAGCGGAGGACGATGAAGTGGTCCGGCGGCGCCGCTGTGACGCTGCCGCGGACCATGGAGGCAGAACATGTACGCACGCAGTTTCACCATCCACGCGCGACCCTCGACGATCGACGCCGGCATCGCCTACATCCACGACACGGTGTGGCCTGCGCTGAGCGGTCTCGACGGCTACGTCGGGTTGTCGTTGCTGGTGGACCGCCTCAACGGGCGATGCATCGCCACGACGGCGTGGCAATCTACGGAAGCTCTGAAAGCGAGCCGTGAGGCCACCGCCGAGTTGCGGGACCGGACCGCGGAGATCCTCGGCGGCAGCCCCACCGTCGACGACTGGGAGATCGCAGCGGTGCACCGCGACCATCGCTCGGCCCCCGGAGCGTGTGTGCGGGTGACGTGGGCCCGGGTCGAACCGGAGTTGGCCGACCGGGCGATCGACGGTTACCGGCTGGCCACCATCCCCGCACTCGCCGAACTCGAGGGCTTCTGCAGCGCCAGCCTGCTCGCCGACCGCGAATCCGGCTTCGGCGTGGCGTCGGTGACCTTCGACAGTGGCGAGGCGATGAGGCGCAGCCGAGGGGCGACCGATGCGATGAAGGCCGCGACCGTCCGCGACGCCGGCGCCGAGATCATCGACGAGGGTGAGTTCGACTTGGTGCTGGCGCATCTGCGGGTGCCCGAGATGGCCTGACCCCACAGGCGCCGCTTGGAATTTTCTTGGATCGCGGCTTCAAGTGCCTGCCAAGTCCCGTCGGTGATGCTGTGTGCCGACACCAGGACTTGGAAAGGCACTTCGATGACAGCACCAACGGACCTCACTCCTACCGACCTCACTCCTACTGAGGCGCTCCACACGTTGCGCGACCACGTCGCCACCCATGTGGCGCTGCCGGGGGAGCCCGGCTACGAGCGGTGTACGCCGTGGAACGTGGCGGCCCCCGTGACACCGGCGGCGGTGGTGCTGGCGACGACGCCGGAGGACATCGCCGGCACCGTCAGGTTCGCCGCCGCGCACGGCTACACGGTCACCGTGCAGGCCACCGGGCACGGTGCGGTCGGGGTCGGCGCGAGCACGATCCTGGTGCAGACCTCGGCGATGAAGCACTGCTCGGTGGATGCGGTCAATCGAACGGCGCGGGTGGAGGCGGGGGCGCGCTGGGAGGACGTGATCGACATCGCCGCCCCACACGGTCTGGCGCCGCTGTGTGGTTCGGCGCCCG
The DNA here is from genome assembly GCF_049683935.1 of Mycobacterium sp. GTDB lineage: Bacteria > Actinomycetota > Actinomycetes > Mycobacteriales > Mycobacteriaceae > Mycobacterium. Next base: position 2,457 of record NZ_JBAUJR010000448.1, read on the forward strand.
GAGTCGGCGTGGTCGGGTACCTCACCGGCGGTGGGATAGGGCCGCTGGTCCGGACGGTGGGGCTGTCGTCGGATCACGTGCGCGCGTTCGACGTGGTGACCGGTGAAGGCACGCTGCTGCGCGCCACCCCCGACGAGAACGCGGACCTGTTCTGGGGTCTGCGCGGCGGGAAAGCGACGCTCGGCATCGTCACCGCGGTGGAGATCGATCTGCTGCCGATCGCGCAGTTCTACGGCGGCGCAGTGTATTTCGATGGTGCTGACACCGAAGCGGTGCTGCACGCGTGGGCATCGTGGAGTGTGGGTCTGCCGGAGACGGTCAACACGTCGCTTGCAGTGGCTCAGCTGCCGCCGCTTCCGGGAGTGCCCGAGGTGCTGGCCGGCCGGATGACGGTCGCGGTGCGCTACACGGCAGTGGGGGACTTCGACGACGCCGAACGGCTGCTGGCGCCGATGCGGGCCGTCGCCACCCCGGTGATGGACACCGTCGGCGTGCTGCCGTACGCGGCGATCGGCGCGGTGCACGCCGACCCGGTGGATCCGATGCCGATCAACGAGGAGCAGGCGCTGTTGTCTACGCTGCCGGCCGAGGCTGTGGACGCGCTGCTTGCGGTCGCAGGCCCGGGTTCGGGCTCGCCGCAGGCGATCGTCGAGTTGCGGCTGCTCGGGGGAGCGCTGGCGCGTGAGCCGCGGCATCGCAGCGCGTTCTGTCAGCGCAATGCCCTGTTCTCGGTGGCGGTCATCGGTGCGCTGATGCCGGAGATCGCCGACTACGTGGTCGGTCACGCGTCCGCTGTAGTGGAGGCGGTCGCCCCGTGGTCCACAGGCGGGCAGATGGCGAACTTCGCAGCGTCTTACGACCCGGCACGGCCCGCGCGGGTGTACAGCGACGACACCCGCCACTGGCTGGCCGCGCTGGCCGACCGCTACGACCCGGCAGGCGTGCTGGCGACGGGTCAGGTGATCCGCACCACACGTTGACCCCGCTGATGCTCCGCGAGCGCGCGTGCCTGCCCGCCGACACGCCGTAATTCGTGTGCAAACGCGCGCGGTCGCGGTCCGCGAAGGTGTCTGAACAGGCGATTTGGAAGGGCTGCGCCTGCATGGGTAACCTTGCGTTCACCATCGCGGGGTGGAGCAGCTCGGTAGCTCGCTGGGCTCATAACCCAGAGGTCGCAGGTTCGAATCCTGTCCCCGCTACTAGGTAAGACGGCCCTCGGAGACTTCTCCGGGGGCCGTTTTCATGCCATTTGTGAACGTCAGGCAGGGCGGCCGGACTCGACTCGACTGACTGACGCCCTGTGGATTACCCAACAGCCCCTCCGGGCGGGCTGTCTCATTCTGTCGACGTTTGAGGCCCATCGTCTCCCGTCTCATCGAATGCCCTCCGTTGGGTTGGACGAGCAGCCTCGGGGGCACACCGGTGCAGTAGTTGTGGGTCGTCTGAAAAATGAAACGACGGAATCAACGGCAAAGAAGGTTGCACCATAGGAACGTTACGGCCGAAGGAGGGAATCGCTGCCGAACTCGCCGATGACGCGGAACGCGACGAAGAAGTGTTAGCTCCAGGCACTCCTGGTACGGAAGGATCGCACCCCGTAGAGGTGCAGGAGGCCCTCAATGTTCCGGGAACTGCCACTGAAGCGGCACCTGCGAGCAATCCGTCTGAGCAGCCGCCGCTTCCAGACTTCAACTCTTAGGCAAAGCTCTAGGGCGCGTGTCGGGGACGGAACGGACACGTTTCCGGGCCAGTCGCCACGGGTGAAAAAGTAGACTGCCCAACAAGATTGGATGGGTGATCTCTGTCGGATACAGGGTCTCGATTCGGCCCCTGTACGGGTCGCTGGATCAGAAGTGGTACTGCGACACGGTGTTGGCGTCGGCTTCCAGCGCGGAATTCCCGACGAAGACGTTGTCGTAGCCGTCGAGCTTGGTCAGCGAGTCGTAGCCGGGGATGTTGAGATTGGTGCCACTCTCGATCTTCTCGCCTTGGGTAAGCATCAGCGCGATCTGCAGCTGCGCTTCCGCGGCCATCGCCGGATCCCAGAAGAAGATTTTGTCTATCGAGCCATCGGCGAAGTACGGCGACGCCACGGAGGGAACCGCCGTTCCCATCACGCATGTCCGGTCCTGCAAGCCCGCCTCTCGTACGGCACGCGCGATTCCCGGTGCATCAGTGCTCGACGCGCCCTGAAAGCCCTTGAGGTTCGGGTACTTCACCAGTAGCTCGGTGGCCTTCGCGAACGCGGTCTGCAAGTCGTTGGCAGTTTCGATCGGGCCTTCGACGCGGGTCATGCCGGGGAACTCGGCCAGCTGCGTGTCATGTGCGGAGTTCACCCATTGCATGTGTGTCGTCATGGTCACGCTACCGACGAACTGGACGTAATCGCCCTGCCCGCCCATGCACTGGGCGAGACTTTGCATGGTCTGTCTGCCGAAGTCGGCGTTGTCGATGGCCTCGATGTCGATGTCGGCGTTCTGAATTCCGGTTGCTTCGTGGGAGACGACGGTGATGCCCTGAGCCCTAGCTTGGCCGAGAACGTCCTCCAAGGCGTCGACCGAGTTGGGCACTACGGTGATGGCGGTCGGGTGGCGTGGGATCAGGTCCGCGATGAGCTGAACCTGCTTCTGCGGGCTGGTGTCATCTCCACCCTCTTGGCTGGTCTGAACGCCGGTGCGTGTCGCGAAATTCTCGACACCCACGGCCATCTGGTTGAACCAGGGGATGCCCTCGACCTTGACGACGTTGACCATCGTCATCTCATGAGGGTCCGGGGAGGCGTTGGCGACGCCGGTGGACGCGCCGATCAGCGTGACGGTCACGCTTACCGCGCCGAGAAGGGCAGTTCGACTGCGTCGCATTCGCTACTCCATTCGTGGACCCCGCGGGGGTTGAGTATCAGACTGGCCCACTTTGGTCCTCGGCCGACGAAGATTGCTGTCTTCCGTTGCCGGTGACCGGAATTCGCCACGATTTTCGCAGGCAACGACCTGTTCGGCTCGCCGAGTAGCGCCAGCGGGTAGCAGACGGTCCGGATAACCGGTAGCGAGGATGGTGGCGAGCAAGGGCGACGTCGGTGAAGGACCGGGGGCCATCGGCTTGTGACTCGCGGAATCCTGGCGGAGGCGGTTCTGTTCGTTCAGTCGCTCATCGCTCATGATGATTCGCCGCAGACTACCGACCACGTCACGCCAGAGTCCGATCGTGGCGAAGCATCTGAAGTTGTTTCAACGCGGACGTGGGAGCCGGCGTTAACTCCGGCGCGCAGCGCGACGACGGGGTGCGGCGCTCTGGTTCGCGTTAACGTGGTCAATCAGCAACTGTGCCATGGCTTGTCGTTGCGGTTCGGTCGGAAGCGATACGTCGGTGACCATTTGGCCGACCATCAATCCCACGGGTGCGGCCCACAAGAGGTCGGCGATGGCGGCGGCGTGCGGTGAGGGTGCGCCTACGAGCTTGGCGATGCGCTCAAGTCCCGGCTGGAGATCGGCGAGTTGCTCGACCGCGAGGGTGGATCGCAGTGATCGCGTGGCGATCAGTATTTCCATCGCGGTCATGCTCGCCGGGTTGAGGAAGGTCTTCCAGGCGGCGTCGGCCAGGGCCGTCATCCGCTGGTCAGGGTCTTTGATTCCCTCGACTTCGTCGGCGAGTTCGTTCGTCGCGGTAACCAACGCGGCGATGGCGTGATCGATGACAGCGGTGAGAAGGCCGTCACGATCCCCGAAGTGGTATTGGACGACGCCGGTACTGACGCCGGCACGTTCGATGATGTGACGGGTGCTGGCTGCGGCGAAACCCTCTTCGCGAATGCAGCGGATGGTTTCGTCGATGACCAGCTCCCGCGTGCGGTCGGCACGCTCCTGGTTTTTGTGCCGCGTTCGCCGCGGAGTTGTCCCGCGTGGACGTTGCGTCGTCATCAGGCGGTGGTCCTCACCCATGCCGCTGCTGTCCTGGCGCCACTGTCGTGAGGGGGCTCGTCTTGCCCGGCGCATAGCGGCCAAGCAGGCGGGGTGTTGTCCGGGAGCCGCACACGATGATCCTATGCGGGCTCGGAGTCTGGATCGGCGTACGGCACCGGTGTGGTCAATTCCGCCGCGGGCTGAGCATCAGGTCGACCCAGTTCTCGGCAGAATTCAAACCGGTCTGTGCGGCGTTGAAGACGCCAATGTCTCCGTCCCGGTCCTGGAAGAGACCGTTGGCGGGGTCGTAGGTGGCCACATCAGGAGCGGCGGGACGGTCGGTTACGTATCCGGCTGGATTGGGCGCCTCGGCCGGCAGAGGCGCAATTGGTTCTGCAGGTCCTCCGGGCCCGGGACCGGGCGGTGGCGAGTTCTGACCGTAGGGCGGCACATCGAAGTTCGGTGGCGGGTTATAGGGCAGTGGTGGCGGCTGCGGTCCAGGTGTCACCGGGGGCACCGGCAGCGGGAAGGGGGCGAACTCGGCGGGACCGGGCCCAGGCGCGACGCCCGGTGGCAGCTGGACGACGGGAGCTCCCGGGTCGTAGTCGGCGCCGGGCGGGATGTAGGGATACTTATTGGGAGGCAGAATGTTTCGCGGATCAGTGATCGGCGTGTCCTCGGGCACGGCGGGTCCGCGCCAGGCTTGATTGCCGATGGGGACGTAGCCCGCGGGGTCACGGCACAGTGCGACCGTCGGAGCGCGCTTGCCGGGGAACTCCTGGCACGGATAGTTGCGGGCGCCTCGTACGACCGACGACGAGTTCTGGGGGACTTTGCAGTACATGTCGGTAGGTAGATCGCGCAGGGTCTGGTCGCCCGGAGACCGGATCTGGGTGGGCGGGGTGAAGCCGACGTTGCAGGGTGGAGGGTCTCCGAGGCCCAGTTTGAAGTCGACCTTCGCGCCTTCGTCAGGGGGTAGCTGCTGGGCTGAGCTGAGCAGCGCAGCGGTCACGGCCGGTAGGACGACGAGGGTGTGTTCGATCGACTTGTGGTAGATCACCCCGATGCGGCCGAAGTTGGCGAGGTTGGCGGCCAGCATGGGGAATGAGGGGCGGATCCCGTTGACTGTCTGTGTGGCCGATTCGGCGGTCGCTGGTGCGGTTTGCAGCAGCGTGCGTAGCTGTGGGTCGGCAGAGCGCAACTCGGTGGTGAAGCGGGCGAGCCCGTCGGCGAGCGAGGTGATGTTTTGCCCGCTGCGGATCTGCGCGTCCAGGAACGGGCCGAGTCGGTCGATCAACACGGTGGTGTCCTCGCTGGACGCGTTGAGTACTTCAAGCAGGGCCTTCGTCGAGCCGATCAGCCGCGACACCTCGGGGCCGGCGCCGTCGAAGGCGGTCGAGGTTTCGCGAAGCACCTCATCGAGCTTGCTGTGGTCCAAGGAGTTGACGAGGTCTTGGGCTTCGCGCAGAAGTCCGGCGACGTCGCCGCTGAGCACGGTATGGGATCGGTCGATGACAGATCCGTTGCGCAGCGAGGGACCGTCTGTCGCTTCAGGGGCAGGGATGAGATCGACGTATAGCTCGCCGATGGCCGAGACGCTCTTGGCGGCGGCGGTGACGTCGGCGGGGATCGCGGTGTCGGAGTCGAGCCGCATGTGGACGTGGACGCTGAGATCGTCGGTCAGCGTCACCGAGGTGACACGTCCGACGGTGGTTCCGCGGTAGGTGACATTGGAATTCGGATACAGTCCGCCGCTCGCGGCGAAATCGGCTGTCACCGAATAACGTCCGATCCCTAGAGTCTCGGGGACGCGGAGGTAGAAGACGGCGACGAGGCTCATCGCGATGGCGGTGACGATGGCGAAGATGCTCAGTTGCCACCGGACGAGGCGGGTGAGCATCAGCGCGGACCTGTGGTCGTCGGTGCGGCGGGTAAGTCGAAGGGATTGGCCGCCTGCCCGGACAGGTCGGCCTGTTCGCCGATGAGAAAGTCCGGGGTGGTGATGATCTCGCTGAGGTGCTTCATGTTGGGATCCAGCGGTGAGGTGGTGAAGATATTCTCCCCGAATCGCCGTTGGGTGAGGTCCAGGGTGGCGATCGCGTTCAGGTAATCCCCACGTACGGCTTGTTTGATGCCGGTCTGCGGGAAGGGGTAGGTGACAATGAAGGGCAGCCCGTCGATGAGTTCTTGGGCGTGCTCGTTGAGGGGTTTGACCACGGCATACGCGTCGATGAGGTCAGCGGCGATGTCGTTCTTGGTTTGAGCCAGGATGCGTGCGGCGATGTCGCTGATGCGCCGTAGCGCGGCGAAGGTGTCGACGATTCGCCCGGCGTTGGCGTTGAGGGTGCGGGTCGCTTCCGGCAGCGCTGTCAGCGCTTCTGTGATGACGGTGTCGTTGGCGGCGAATTTCGACGCGACCCGGTTGATGGATTCCATCGCGGAGATGAGGTCGTCGCTCTGGCGGTCGAGGGCTGCGGTGAGGTCGGCCAGTTGGGGTAGCAGGTTGACGAATTGGCCGCTGCGACCTGCGACGGCGTTGTACAGCTCGTCGGTGATGTCTTGCAGCGCACCGAGGTTGCCCTTGTTGAGGACGACTCCGAGTGCGGAAAGCACTTCTTCGGTGCTGGGGTAGCGGCCGGCACGCTGTTCGGGGATTGTGGCGCCGTCGGCAAGGGCCCCGGTGGGTGGTTCGGTCGAGGGCGAGCCAAGTTGGACGTGCTGTGACCCGAGCAGTGAGGTTTGCCCGACGGTGACGGTGGCGTTGGCGGGTAGGTGCACTACTGAACTCAACGAGAGCTGCAGCGACGCATAGAACGTGCCGTCGGCGCGCTGCATCACCTGCTGGCCGGACACACTACCGACGGTGACGTCGTCGACCAGGACCGGCGAGTTCTGGGGCAGCGTCGACACGTCCGGTAGTTCGACGGTCACGGTGAACGACCCGGCGCCGTGCCCGACAGTGCCCGGCAAGTTGAGTGAATTGATACCGCCGAAGGAGCATCCGCTGACGACGAGCAGCGTCGAACCGAGAGCGGTGAGCTGCCTGAGGCTGCGTGTCCGGGTTGGTGTGCTCATCGTCCCGGCCCCGTTGCCGATTGTTGTTCGGGTGCGGGTGGGGAGGATGGTGATGTCGGCGGCAGGAGCAGGCTGGCCAGATCGGTTCCGGGCGGCACGGTGGGTGGGGTTGTTCCGGGCAGTGGTTGCCATTGCAGCTGTGACAGTGGAGTTTGGGCCTTGGCCTCGGTGGCCGGAGTGTCATAAACCATCTGCCCCTTGTAGGCGGTGATGGTGTTGATCGGGTGGAACAGCACCGGCGGGAAGTTCATCATGATTCTCTTGAGGACCGGTGCCATGCGTTGGCGGCAGATCTCGGTGCGCTTGTAGTAGTCGGGCGTGCCTGCGGCGTCGAACACTCCGGCGCACAGGAACTGCACCGGGTTGGCGAAGTTGGGTAGCGACAGGATCGCCCCGATCGACCCTTGGGCGGGGTTGTAGATGTTGTAGAAGTTGGACAAGCCGTTGGGGGCGACGTGCAGTACCTGTTCGATGTCTTCGCTGCGTTCGGTGAGCAGGGAGGTGAAGTCGGTCAGTTTCGTGGCCTGGCCGCTGATGACGGTGTTGTTGTCGTTGAGGAAGGTCTTGACCTCTGCCAGAGCGGAATTGAGAGCCCCCAGCGAGTTGGCGAGGTCGGTTGAGCTGTCGGCGAAGACTTGTGACAGGGCGGCGATGTGGCCGGTGAACTGCACGATCTGGTCATTGCTGCTGGACAGAGCGTCGACCAGGGTTCGCAGATTCTTGACGGTGCCCACCAGATCGAAACGGGAATCTCCGAGACGTCCGGCGGTCTGGGACAGTTCGCGGACAGCGTTGCGGAAGGACTGTCCGTTGCCGTCAAAGGTGGTCGCGGCTTGATCGATCGCGGTGCTCAATGGCCCCTGCAACGTTCCGTTCTGTGGGCCGAGTTGAGCGGCCAATTCGGTGAGTTGGTCTTTGACGTCATCCCATTCGACGGGCACGGCGGTGCGCTCGGCGGGAATGGTGGCGTCATCGGCAAGCGTCGCACCGGTGGTGTAGACGGGGCCCAACTCGATGGTGCGTGCCGAGAGCAGGTTGGGTGCGACGATGATCGCCGACACGTCGGCGGGCACGGAAAAGCCCGGACGAATGGTGAACGTGATCTTGGTGTGCGCGGGTTCGGGAGTGATGCTGGTGACCGATCCCACTGGGACGCCCAGGATTTCGACATTGTCGCCGGGGTAGAGCCCGACTGCCGAGGCGAAGTATCCCGTGACGGTCAGCGGTGCAGGGCGTGGCCAGCCGACGATCAGGCCGCCGATGAGGGTGCCTACGAGGACGATGAGCAGGGCGGTGCGCGGAGAGCGGCGCCGCAATGTGGCGCGGAGTTTGGTCATGGTGACTTCGGCCTGATGATGGCGCGGTCGTTGATGAAGCCGCGCAGAAAGTCGGCGAGGCTGTCGGGAAGTTTGCCAGGTTGGAAGTAGGCGTCGAGCAGGACACCTCCGATTGACGGAGGTGGCACGCCGAATACGTTGGCCTGGAAGCCTGGTCCCGATCCGACGACCTCGCCGAGCGCGGTGGCGTAGGCCGGGAGCCGGGTCAGTGCCGCCGAAATGTGTTCGCGGCGTTCGTTGAGGTTGTCCAGGACGAGGTTGAGCTTGGTCAGTGTCGGTCCGAGTTCTGCTTTGTTGTCGTTGACGAAGCCCGACAGTTGGTCGGCGAGGTCCCTGATCCCGGAGATGAGCTGATCGATGGCTTGCCGACGGTCGGCCAACTGGGCGAAGAGCAGGTTCCCGTCGGTGATCAGCGTGTTGATCTGTTGTGATCGGGCGGCGACGACATCGGACAGCGACCTGGCATGCTGAAGCAGTTGTTGCACCTTCTGGTCTCGGTCGTTCACAGCGCGCGAGAGTGTGGTGATCCCGTCCAATGCCGAGCGCAGCTGCGGGGTGGCGTCGCGCATGGCCGCAGTCAGAGTGTCCAGCGCTTCGACGAATTTGGCCTGGTCGAGATCGCCGACGTTGCTTCCGAGGTCTTGAAGGGCGTTGTTGAGGGTGTACGGGGTGGTCGTTCGGGCCAGGGGGATGGCCGTGACGGAACCTGAACCGCGCGGGCTGACCTCGATGGAGCGTTGTCCGAGCACGGTGTCGGTCTTGATGGCCACCAGCGACTGGTCGCCGACGCGGATGTCGCGGTCGACGGTGAACCCGATTTTGGCGGCCTGGTTCGGGATGTCGAGTTCGACGCTGTCGACTTCACCGACGGTGTATCCGTAGATCTGGACGGGATTGCCGGCCACGATGCCTGCGGCATGGGCGAAGTACGCGGTGTAGTGCTGACCACGGGGCCAGAAGGGCAGGTTCGTGTAGCCGAAGGACACCAGTACCAGGCAGGTGACCAGGGTGATGCCGAAGATGCCGGTGCGCAACGGATCTCGGTTCTCAGTCTTACTTGGCAAAGTCGCACCTACCGTTGTTCGACGTCGGCGGTTTCACTGCCGGAAGCAAGATGTCGCTGCCGGCGGGCCCGTTGATTTTGATCTTGACTGAGCAGAAGTAGATGCTGAAGAACGACCCGTAGGCGCCGAGCTGGCTCATCCGGAGATAGTCCTCGGCAAGCGGTTCGATTGAGGCGTTGATGTCTTTCTTGCGATCGTCGAAGACGGTCGCCAGAGGACGTGCGTTTTCGATGACGGCCTGGAACGGGCGGCGTGCGGTGCTGAGGACTTCGGTGAGGTCCCGCTGGGTGGCCGCCAGCGGCTCCAGAGCATTGGCGATAGGGTCGCGTCCTTGTGTCAGGGCGGTGATCAGCTGCTGGAGCTGGTCCAGGCTGACGTCGAGTTCGGTGCTCTTCTGGTCGGCGGCCCCCAGCACGGTGGTGAGGTTGTCGATGGTCTGGTCGATCAGTTCGGTACGGCTGGCGACGTTCTGGGTGAAGTCGGCGGTATTGGACAGTACGGTCGACAGCGTGGCGCCTTTGCCTTGAAGCAGTTCGATCAGGGCGTTGCTGACTTCGTTGAGTTTGGCACCGTCGAGACCCTTGAGGACTGGTCGCAGGCCGCCGAGCAGCGCGTCGAGATCGAGGGCAGGTTCGGTGTTGCTGCGCGGAATCGTCGCTCCGGCGGGCAGCACTCGGAGGTCGCCCGGGCCGGCGAGGATTTCCAGGTACCGGTCGCCTGTCAGGTTCTGGTACCGGATGGCCGCCCGGGTCGAGGTGTGGAGTTGTTGGCGCTTGTCGACGGTGAACGTCACGGTGGCGTGGTCGTCGTTTATGACGATGTCATTCACGGTTCCCACGGGGATACCGGCGATACGCACGTCCTGCCCCGTCTTCAACCGGGACACGGAGCTGAATTCGGCACTGTAGGTGTTGTTGGATCCGAACCGGAACTGACCGAACGTGACGACCAGAGCGGCCAACACAAGCAGCATGACGGCGGTGAAGATGCCGACCTTCAGTCCGATGCGGTGGGTTGCCATCAGTAGTCGTCTCTTTCGGCGTAGGCGCCGTTGAACAGGAACTGCAGTGTCGACGGGGCATCGAATTGCAGTTCGGTGTTGGGTTGGTAGGGGACGTAGGCGTTGTCGGTCACCAGAAACGGCGGCCGGTACCAGGATCCGGACCCCTCCTTGGAGGGCAGGTTGGGGAGGCCGCGGCAGTTGGGTCCGCCGGAGGCGTTGACCACTGGCAGACTCTCCGGGTAGGTGTAGACCGCTGAACCGGGGATGAAGCCGGCATTGACGAACAGGGCTGGTTGGACACCGCCGATGTTGGGCCCGAACTTTCTGAAGGCATCCGACAATGACGTGATCAGGCAACCGAATTCGGGGGAGTATTCGCGCAGCACGCCCAAGGGGACGCGCAGCCGCTGGATGGCGGCGATGAGGTTGTCTTCTGCGGGCGCCAGGGTGTCGGCACCGACGGTGGCCAGGCCGGTGGCGGCGAGAAGGGTAGCGCTGAGGTTGTCGCGCTCGTCGACGATGGTTGCGCTGAGCGTGGGAACGTTGCCCAGTGTGGATACCAGGTCGTTGGCGGCCGCGTTGTAGATGTCGCCGGTGGTGGCGAGCTGCTGCAGGCGCGTCTGCAACGTCGGCAGGTGCGGGTTGAGCGCGCCCAGGAAGTCACCGAGTGTGGACAGCCCGGCACCCAGGTCGTCTCCGTTGCCCCGCAGGCCATCTCCTAGTGCTGTCATCGTGGTGTTGAGTTGGACCGGATCGATCTTGTTCAAAGTGTCGAGCAACGTTTGGAACAACGTGTTGACCTCGACGCTGACGTCGGAGGCCTGCAGGTGCGCACCGGTAGCGAGTCGGTCGGCCGTGGGCTGCGCAGGGGGAAGCAGCTCGACGGATTTGGCGCCGAAGATCGTGCTGCTTGCGATCCGCGCGGTGACATTGGCCGGCAGCTTGGCGAGCTCGTCGGTGCGGATGGCCAACGTCAGTTCGGCGGACGCGCCGTCGTAGGAGACGGCGGAGACTCTGCCGATCGGCACCCCGAGAAACTTCACTTTGGCATCGCGATCCATCACCAAGCCCGCCCGCGATGACGTCAAGGTCACGGTGGCCGTGGAAGTGAAGGCACCCTGGTAGCCAAGGTATGTGACAGCGGTCGCAGCCATCAAGCCGACGGTCAAGATCGCGGCAGCCGCACGCACTTTCGTGCGTCGACCCCAATGCCTTGCCACCGCACGCCTCTCTGTTGGAGATGAAAATGTCCTCTGGGCAGTCGAGGACAGGATGGATACCGTCGCAGCGGTGTGGCAGCGGTGACGAAGCCACCAGCAACCGAGCGGGCGGACCGCGCCGCCACCACTCCCTTCGTCGAACCTTTCAAAAACTATCGACTGTTATAACATCACACGTGATATAAAACTAGTGTCGGCGGCTCACACAGCGGGGCAAATCCCTGAGGCCGGCGAAGCGGACGCCCCAGTCCTCGACCTGACCATCGGCAGATAACCATCCTCGACGCGGAGGCCTCGCCATGACCGAGACGATCAGACACGACGGGGGAGGGAAGGCGCCGTCACGGCGCGGGTTCTCCTCACTGCAGAAGTCCTTATTCGGCATTCTCGCCTTCTTTTTCGCCATCCATCCGGTGTTCTGGTACCTCGAGATGCATGCTGGGGTCCCGCAACCGGTGGCTTCGACGGTGATGGTGGTTGTCGTCGTGGGTTGCTTCGTGGCGGCCCTGGTCATGCCGTGGCTGCGCGTCGGAGACCGTCGCGACTGGACACGTACCGATCGGCTGGGCGCAATGGTGATCGTGTGGGTCTTCATCGCCCTCATTCCACGATTCATCTGGGAGCTGCCGTGGCTGTTTTTCTTCGATCAGATCGTGGAGGGCGTCGAGAAGGGCTCGTTGTGGACCTACATGTGGGCGCCCATCCTGCTTGGCGGTGACGCCCGCTACCTCAACGGTGACCCGCTGATCGTCTGTATGGAATGGATCGCGCTGTTCGTCGGGGTGTTCGAAGCCTATGCCCTGTTCCAGTTCTTTCGGAACGGCCGCCGCTTCACCAACATTCAGCTTTCGTTGATCATGGCCGGCATGATTGTCGAGGTCACTCTGCCCGCTGTGTATTTCGGTGTGGAGATTGCCAACAACCTCGAAAGCATGTCCTCGCCGGCCGAGATGTGGGTCAAATTCGTCCTCATCAACGTCTTGTGGTGCACCATGCCGTTGCTCACGTACTTCTGGGGTGTGCGCAGGCTGGTCAATCAGGACCTCGAGGTGCGGTTCTGACCGCGGATCGACGCCACCGCCACAACCCGGGGCCACACGGTCATGTGGTCCAGTCAGGCTCATCGCAGGTCACCGGGGCCGCATGGGTGCACCTCTGTAGGAGCCGGGTAGGTCGATGACTGCCGGCGAGGTCGAACTGCCGCTGCATGCAACGTCACGCTTCGGCTGCGGTCCGCAGAACCAGGCCGGCATTCGCCTGCGCGTACTGCGCCGCAACGATCAGCTGTAATCGGAGGTGCAATTCGATGAGCGCTATGCCGGTGGCGTTCTCGTTTGCCTGAAAGGCAAATCACCTTGCCGCGCTGAAACAGCCGCGCCGACACTGTCCACATGAGTCAAAACACTCAACTGTTCCACGACGAGCAGTTCGCCAGCGACTACATCAATCATCCACCGCGGTTCATGCCGGGATATCGTGAATTCCACCGGCTGGCAGCCGTCCTCATCAGCGAGCGAGCGCCGGCGAACGCCAGCGTGCTCGTGCTCGGCGCCGGCGGCGGCCTGGAAATGAAAGCACTCGCTGAGGCGCGGCCCGAGTGGACGTTCGACGGCGTCGACCCCGCGGCACCCATGCTTGCGGTCGCAAGGGAGACCCTCGGTCCGTTGGTCACGCGCGCCCGACTGCACGAGGGATACATCGACGACGCGCCGGCCGGACCTTTCGACGCGGCCACCGCCCTGCTGACACTGCACTTCCTGCCTTTGGACGAGAGGCGTCGCACTGCCGCCGAGGTGCGACGCCGGCTGGCGCCGGGTGCGCCCTTCGTGGTTGCGCACATGAGTGTCCCGCAACCCGATGCGACTCAGCGCGCGAAGTGGTTGTCCCGCTATGCAGACTACGCAGTCGACTCGGGGATCAGCCGGGAGGACGCTGAAAAGATGCGCAACACAGTCAATTCCGACGTCCCCTTCCTGACTCCCGATGAAGATATGGCGATCCTGGCCGAGGCCGGATTCTCCGACGTCACCGAGTTCTACTCGGCGTTCACCTTCCGCGGCTGGGTCGGTTACGCCTGACCGATGTGTTGGTCCTTCTTCTTGCCGCGCCGCGGTATCTGCGGCACGCCCGCGAGGAGACCGCGCTGCGGCACCCCCATGATCGGCTCGGCAGCGGCGCCGAGTTCGGCCAGGATGTCGTTGGCGGCCAGCACACCCGACATCGCCGAGCGCTCCATCAGCCCGGCGAGGTAGGGCAGTTCCACGTAGTCCCCGGCAAGCCGCAGTCCGCGCGCATCGGTGCGCACGCCGGGTCGGGTCCCTGAGGATCCGGGCGGGAACGCCGGCGCGGTGGCTTCCAGCCTGTCGTGCCTGTGCAGGACAACCGCATCGGCGGTCTCGGGCCAGAGCACGGCAAGCTCGTCGCGCATGGCGTTCGCCGCCTCATCAGCGTCGTGCAGGCGACAGGAGTAGGAGTGCAGTTCGATCACCGATCCGCCGGTGGCTCGGGCCCATTGGATGCTGGGATCTTCCAGCCGGGAGTACACGGCGATCGAGTCGAGGTTCGGTTGTCCGCTCACGGCGCTGAACGCGGCCCGTTCGGGCGCGACGTCGCGGTCCAGCCAGATCCGACTGACGGCGAACGGCGGTGCCACGCGCAGGCTTTCGCACTGAGCGGCGAGCAGAGGGGCGGAGGCGGCGGTCGCCGAAGAACCGGTGACGAGCGCACGCAGCGCTCCCGGGTCGAGCGCGAGGACCAGGTGCCGGGTCGTCAACGCGCCGTCTCCGGCGTCGACGTGCCAACC
>NZ_JBAUJR010000449.1:0-7825 GCF_049683935.1 Mycobacterium sp.
CTCCTGCGCCCGCGTGCCGAGGGGACATCGCGGCTCGCGGCCGCCGACCGCAACGCCGACGCCAGGTCGCGCCGCGCCTTGGGGTTGCGATGCTCGACTCTTTTCGGCAGCGCCATCGTGCCCAACGGGGCGGCACCACCGGAATAGTCGGCCGACGAGATGCGGCCCGCCCAACGGTGTTCGGACAGCACCAACGGTCGCGGATCGTCGTCGTCGCGCGCGGGTTCGAGCACGACGGCCAGGCCACTGTGCCGACCGTGGGTGAGGGTGATGATGTCGCCCCGGCGCAGCGCGGCCAACGCGTCGTTGGTCGCCTGGCGGCGTTGCAACCGCGACGCTCGCGACTGCGCGCGTTCCCGCTCGGCGATCTGGGCGCGCAGCCGGACATAGTCGAGGATCGCGGCGTCCCGCCCGCCGAGTTCGGCTGCCAGCTCCGTCAGGAGCCGCTCGCCGCGCTCGACCCCGCGCACCAGTCCGACCACCGACCGGTCAGCCTGATACTGCGCGAAGGACCGCTCCAAGAGCCGGTGCGCCTGCTCGGGGCCCATCTGGTGCACCAGATTGATCGTCATGTTGTAGGTCGGGGCGAACGAGCTGCGCAGCGGGAACGTCCGGGTGGAGGCCAGCCCGGCGACCTCGGCGGGGTCGACATCGGGATTCCACAGCACCACGGCGTGGCCCTCGACGTCGATGCCGCGTCGCCCCGCTCGGCCGGTGAGCTGGGTGTACTCCCCCGCGGTCAACGGCATGTGCTGCTCGCCGTTGAACTTCACCAGCCGCTCCAGCACCACTGTGCGGGCGGGCATGTTGATTCCCAGAGCCAGTGTCTCGGTGGCGAATACGGCCTTGACGAGACCGGCGGTGAACAACTCCTCCACGGTGTGGCGGAAGGTCGGCAACATGCCTGCGTGGTGCGCGGCAAGACCGCGCAGCAGTCCCTCGCGCCACTCGTGGAAGTCCAGCACGATCAGATCGGAGTCGTTGAGGTCGGCGGTGCGGCGGTCCACGATCTCGGCGATCCGGCGCCGCTCCTCGTCGGTGGTCAGCCGCAACGACGATCGCAGACACTGCTTGACCGCGGCGTCACACCCGGCCCGCGAGAAGATGAACGTGATCGCCGGCAGCAGGCGGGCATGCTCGAGCACGCTGATCACGTCGGGTCGCCCTGGTGTGCGATAGAGGCTCGGCCGACCGGTGCGGTTCCGGCCTCGCGGTTGCCAATCGGCCAGCCGGTCGGCTTCGCGCCGATGTGTGATGTGGCGCAGCAACTCCGGGTCGACCAGCAGGTCGCGTCCCGGTTTGGCCGGGCCTGACGCGCGGTAGTCGAACAGATCGAGCAGGCGCTTGCCGACCAGCACGTGCTGCCACAGCGGCACCGGGCGATGCTCGTCGACCACGACGGTGGTGTCGCCGCGCACGGTCTGGATCCAGCCGCCGAACTCTTCGGCGTTGCTCACGGTCGCGGACAGGCTCACCAACCGAACGTCGTCGGACAGGTGCAGGATCACCTCTTCCCAGACCGCCCCGCGCATCCGGTCGGCCAGGAAGTGCACTTCGTCCATCACGACATGCGACAACCCGTGCAGCGCGGGTGAATCCGCGTACAGCATGTTGCGCAGCACCTCGGTGGTCATCACCACGACGTCGGCGTCACCGTTGATCGCCTGGTCACCGGTGAGCAGACCGATGCGTTCAGGTCCGTAGCGGCGCACCAGGTCGTTGTGCTTCTGGTTGCTCAGCGCCTTGATCGGTGTGGTGTAGAAGCACTTTCGGCCCGCGGCCAGCGCCAGGTGCACGGCGAATTCACCGACCACCGTCTTGCCTGCTCCGGTCGGCGCACACACCAGGACCCCGTGGCCCTGGGCCAGCGCATCACAGGCGCGACGCTGGAAACCGTCCATCGTGAACGGAAGCTGCGAGGCGAACGCGGTGACGTCGTCGAGGGCGGGGCCCGGCGCCTCAGGTGGCGTCGTCATCGACCACGAGCCGTGACGGTGCGGGCACGGCCGACGGTGCTTCGATTCTCTCGGCGGCACCGATCGGCGCCGCCTCGTCGTCGGCCACCTCGGTCAGGCGGGCGCGTCGCGCCTTGCGCATGTCGTTGAACCGCGCGATCTGGATGGCCAGTTCCAGCAGCAGCGTCAACGCCAACGCCAGCGCCAGCATCGAGAACGGGTCCGAACCGGGGGTGAAGAACGCCGCGAAGATGAACAGCGCCATGATCAATCCCCGGCGCCACGCCTTGAGCTTCTCGTAGGGGAGCACTCCCACCAGGTTGAGCATCACGATCAGCAACGGGAACTCGAAACTGATGCCGAAGACCAGGAGCAGGTTGATCAGGAAGCCGAAGTACTGATCGCCGGACAGCGCCGTCACCTGAACGTCGCTGCCGACCGTCAGCAGGAAGTCCAACGCCGTCGACAGCACCACGTAAGCCAGGATCGCGCCCGCGATGAACAGCGCTGCGCCGATCACCACGAACACCGCGCCGAACCGGCGCTCGTTGCGATACAGACCCGGGGTGATGAACGCCCACAGGTGGTACAGCCACACCGGACAGGCCATCACCAGACCCGCCGTCAGCGCCACCTTCAGCCTGAGCATGAACTGGTCGAAAGGCCCGGTGGCGAGCAGTCGGCACTGACCGTCGGGGGCGATGGTGGCCCGCGCGGACTCCGGTAGCGCGCAGTACGGGCCACGCAACCAGTCGCCGAGGCTCGGCATCCCGAACACGCCGTGGGTGTACCAGAGGAATCCGAGGATCGTGGTCAGCACCACCGCGAACGCCGCCATGAGCAGCCGGCCGCGCAGTTCGGTGAGATGTTCGGTCAACGACATCGTGCCGTCGGGATTGGCCTGGGAACGTCGCCGACGGGGGTCGAACTTCTTGAGTAAGCCAGGTATCTGCACGGAGGTTGCCTAAGTGCTTCTCACACGCGCGAGGTCACGTCGCGGGCGTTGTGCCCGCGAACCCAGATGACTGGTCAGGCCGGGCGCTTGTCCGACGACGGCTCGGTGGCCGCCTGTGTGGTGGGCGCGTCGGCCGGGTCGACGACCCGCTCCGAGGAGATCTGCGTCGGCGTCTCCGTCTTGGAGTCGGCCTGCATCTCCTTGATCTCGGACTTGAAGATGCGCATCGATTTACCCAGGGATCGCGCCGCGTCGGGGAGCTTCTTCGCACCGAAGAGCAGCACGAACACTGCGATGACGATGACCCAGTGCCACGGTTGTAGACCACCCAATTTGGTTACCTCCAGACGTCTGCGCCGAGTCTACCCGCCCGAGGACCCGGTACCGACCCGATAGGCCTCGAGCGCAGCCACGGCGGACTTCCGGACGCGCTCGACCAGCTGCTGGGGCTCCCGCACCTGCACGGCCGAGCCGGATCCCAGGATGAAGCGGGCCATCCACTGGTCGGAGGCGTAGGTCATCGTCGCTTCGCACGAACCGTCGGGGAACTCCCGCACCACCCGCAGCGGGTAGTAGTCGAACATCCACGACGCCGACGGTTCGACAAGAAGTGTCGCCGTCGGCAGGCTCGGATCTGCGGTGTCCGGGTCGAAGAGTGAGGTGTCCGGGCCGGCCTGCACAGCGGGGGGCGGCGGCGCCGACGGCTCGTCGAGCACCCTGGCATCAACGATCCGATCCAGCCGGAACAGCCGAACGCCCTCGGCGGAGCGGCACCACGCCTCGAGATAACTGTGATCGGCTATCAAGACGACACGAATCGGATCCACCACCCGACTGGACAGCTCGTCATGCGATGCCGAGTAGTAGTCGATCGCCAATGCCTGATCGGCGCGCACCGCGGTCCGTACTGCCGCGGCGGCCTCACTCTCGACCGGCGCGGGTTCGTCGACAGCGCCACCTTCGACACCGTGACCGACCTGGCCGGCCGCGGATTCGATCTTGGCGATCGCGCTGCGCGCCGCTTCGGGATCCACCATTCCCGGCACATCCAGCAGCGCACGCAGCGCGACCAACACCCCGGTGGCCTCCGGCGAGGTCAACCGGAGCGGATGGTCCATGCCCGCGGTGAACGTGACCTCGATGGTGTCGCCGGAGAACTCGAAGTCGATCAGGTCGCCGGGCCCGTACCCCGGCAGACCGCACATCCACAGCTGGTTGAGGTCGTCGCGGAGTTGGTCGACGCTGACGCCGAGGTCGATCGCCGCCTCGGCGTAGGTGATTCTCGGGTTCGCCTGGAAGTACGGAACCATGTTCAGCAGCCGCACCAGCCGCGTACTGACTGCGGTCACGATCGGACCTCGCTGCCCACCGCCGCCTGCGCCTGCAACCGCGCCACGACCTCCTCACGCAGCGACGCCGGCTCCAACGCCACCGCGTCCGCTCCATAGCTGGCGATCTCGCGTGCCGCCCGGTCGAACATGTCGATGTCGAGGGTGATCTCCTCCCCTGCGCGACCACCCAGGGTGTACGGGCCCACCACGGTGGCCCGCCGCCGCAACGCGGTGGCCCGGCCCTCGGCGACCCAGACCTTGGCCTGCCCGGCCGTCGGCCAGTCACCCACGACCCGGTCGACGATCTCGCGCAGGTTCAGTCCGGGCGGCCTGCTCACCGCGCCCGGCTCCCCGACCGGCGTCACCTCCGCGCCGATCCGCGAGAGCCGGAAGGTGCGAACGGCGTCACGATCACGGTCGTGGCCGACCAGATACCAGCGACCTCTGTCGGTGACCACGCCCCAGGGCTCCACCGTGCGGGTGGCGTACGGCTCGGTGCGCGACGAGCGGTGTGGAAACTGCACCACATGACCGGAGTCGATGGCGGACAACAGGATTCCGAGGACCTCCTCGGAGCCCCGCAGCCCGGGGAGCGCGGCGGTGGAGGTGATCGTGACGTCGCCATCGGGCGCGTACACGTCGACGCCGGCCGCCCTCAGCTTCAGCAGCGCACCCTGCGTCGCGGTGATGAGTTCCGGCGATTCCCACAGCTGTGTCGCCACCGCCACCGCGGCCGCTTCGTCGGCGGTCAGCTCCACGGCGGGCAGCGCGTAGGCCTCGCGGCTGATGCGATAGCCCTCGGTCGGGTCGGTCTGCGACACCCGCCCGGTCTCCAGCGGGATGCCCAGATCGCGCAGTTCGTTCTTGTCGCGCTCGAACATCCGCGAGAACGCCTCGTCGCTGGCGTCACCGGAGTATCCGTAGACGGTTTCGCGTATCCGGTCGGCGGTGATGAACGCCCGCGTGGACAGCAGCGCGATGACAAGGTTCATCAGCCGTTCGACTTTGGAGATCCCCACGGGATAGAGCTTAGGGTGCGTCGGGCATCCCATCCGACGGCCGATGCCCGTGCGTCTGACAGGATCGCGCGATGAGCAGTCGATGGCAGCAGTCCGACGTGCCCCGCGGAGACGACTACGACGCCCGCTGGAAACGCCTCGCCGAGTCCGGTGCCGGCGTTCACGGCGAGGCCGACCTCATCGAATCCCTGCTCCGCGAGTTCGGCGGCAACCGGGTGCTCGATGCCGGATGCGGGACGGGCAGGGTCGCGATCGAACTGGCCGCCCGGGGTTTCTCGGTGGTCGGGCTCGATCTGGACCCGACGATGCTGGACACCGCCCGCGCCAAGGCACCTGAGCTGACCTGGATCGAGGCCGACCTCGCTGATGCCGGTTCGCGCCTGGACGGGACGTTCGACATGGTGGCGCTGCCGGGCAACGTGATGATCTTCGTCGAACGAGGAACCGAAGGTCGGGTGATCGACGAGCTCACGGCCCTGCTGACACCCAACGGGCTGCTGGTCGCAGGTTTCCAGCTGCGAACCGGTCGGCTGACGGTGGATCGCTACGACGAACTGACCGCGGCCGCGGGCCTGACGCTGGTGGACCGCTGGGCCACCTGGGACCGCGAGCCGTTCACCGGTGGTGACTACGCGGTGTCGGTGCACCGAGCGGGCACCACCCGCTGATCACATGCTGGCGATGAGCCGCTTCACGCGTTCGTCGACCGACCGGAACGGGTCCTTGCACAGCACGGTCCGCTGCGCCTGATCGTTGAGCTTGAGGTGCACCCAGTCGACGGTGAAGTCCCGGCCGGCTTCCTGCGCGGCGCTGATGAACTCGCCGCGCAGCTTGGCCCTGGTGGTCTGCGGCGGCGTGTTCACCGCGGCGTCGATCTCCTCGTCGGTGGTGATCCGCGCCGCCAGACCCTTGCGTTGCAGCAGGTCGAACACGCCGCGACCACGCTTGATGTCGTGATAGGCCAAGTCGAGCTGGCTGATCTTCGGGTCGGACAGGTCCATGTTGTAGCGGTCCTGGTAACGCTGGAACAGCTTCCGCTTGATCACCCAGTCGATCTCGGTGTCGACCTTGGCGAAGTCCTGGCTCTCCACCGCATCGAGTTGCCGACCCCACAGCTCGACGACCTGCGAGATCTGCGCGTTCGCCTCCCGCGTCTGCAGGTAGTCGACCGCGCGGGAGTAGTACTCGCGTTGAATGTCCAGCGCGCTGGCCTGCCGGCCGCCGGCCAACCGCACCGGGCGTCGTCCTGTCAGATCGTGGCTGACCTCGCGGATCGCGCGGATCGGGTTGTCCAGCGAGAAGTCACGGAACGCCACACCGGCCTCGATCATCTCCAGCACCAGAGACGCCGACCCCACCTTGAGCATCGTGGTGGACTCACTCATGTTGGAGTCGCCGACGATGACGTGCAGGCGCCGGTACTTCTCGGCGTCGGCGTGCGGCTCGTCGCGGGTGTTGATGATCGGCCGTGAGCGGGTGGTCGCGCTCGACACGCCCTCCCAGATGTGCTCAGCCCGCTGGGACAGGCAGAAGGTCGCCGCCTTCGGGGTCTGCAGCACTTTTCCCGCGCCGCAGATGAGCTGGCGGGTGACCAGGAACGGCAGCAGCACATCCGAGATACGCGAGAACTCCCCGGCGCGCACGATCAGATAGTTCTCGTGGCAGCCGTACGAGTTGCCCGCAGAGTCGGTGTTGTTCTTGAACAGGTAGATGTCACCGCCGATGCCTTCGTCGGCGAGGCGTTGCTCGGCGTCGATCAACAGGTCTTCGAGCACGCGTTCGCCGGCCCGGTCGTGGGTCACCAGCTGGATGAGGCTGTCACATTCGGCGGTCGCGTACTCGGGGTGGCTGCCCACGTCGAGGTACAGACGCGCGCCGTTACGGAGGAAGACGTTGCTGCTACGGCCCCAGGACACGACCCGCCGGAACAGATAGCGGGCGACTTCGTCGGGACTGAGCCGGCGGTGGCCATGGAACGTGCAGGTCACGCCGAATTCGGTCTCGATCCCCATGATTCGTCGCTGCACCTCATCGAGACTACTTGCTGCTCGGCGCGACGGTGGCCTGGCCACGCCAGCGCGCCGCGGTGCCTGTGGATAACCACAGCAGGCAGCAGGCCGGATCTGCCAGCATGAGCCATGGGGGAAAGCACACACATCGACCTCGACCGGTTGCGGCGCCTGGCCGATCGCATCTCCGCAGCAGGCGCGGAAGTGGCCGACATGGGCGACGCGCGATGGGACCTCGGCGGGCTGCCCGGATCGCTGGTGCACGCGAGTGTCGAAGCCGCACCGATCGTCGCCGAGATCGGCGACATCTCGGAGAGCCTTCACCAATGGGCCACCGCCGCACGGGCATCGGCTGAGGTGTTCGAACGCGCCGACGCCGCCAACGGTGAACGGTTTCCACTCAGGTGACCCGGCCCACCGTCTCGCAGGCCGAGTCGTGGCGACCGGAGGCACTGCATCGGCTCGCCGATGCCTGGGACACCGCCGCCCGCCGACTGTCCGACCATGTCGACGGTTTCACTGCCGTCATCGAGGGCAGCAGCGAGTTCTGGACCGG
>NZ_JBAUJR010000450.1:0-10012 GCF_049683935.1 Mycobacterium sp.
GGGCGGTGGTGCGGCTGCGGTCGGTGCGGCCAGGCCCGATCCTGCCGATCCCACGCTGTGGCCGCAGCGCGAAGCGCTCAAGTCCGCGCTGCAGTACCCGGCGCTCGCGGGCCCGGTCTTCGACTCCCTGGCCGCCGAGAGCTTCACCCACCCTGGCTACGCCGCGGTTCGGATGTCGATCGAAACCGCCGGAGGCACCTCGTCCGGACTGACCGGTGCGCAGTGGATCGAGTCCGTGCGGGACCAGACGGCCTCACCGCTGGCGGCCGGCCTGGTCAACGAACTGAGCGCCGAGGCCATCAACGCCGACGACGAGAGGCTGCCCCGCTACATCGGCGGCGTGCTGGCCCGCCTGCAGGAAGTGTGGATCGGCCGCCAGATCGCCGAAGTGAAGTCGAAGCTGCAACGGATGTCGCCGGTCGAGCAGGGTGACGAGTACCACGCGTTGTTCGGGGACCTGGTGGCCATGGAGAGCTATCGACGTAGTCTGCTCGAACAGGCAAGTGGTGACGACCTGACTGCATGAAACAGCCCGCCGGGTTATGGTGGGCACTGCAGTCGGGGCCGTTTGGTGAACAGGTGAGAAGGCGAGTTGGCGATGCGTGTGCACATGATTCGGACCCACAGCACCCGATTGATTGCCGGGGCGTTTGCGGCCGCAGCTGTGGCCGTTCCCCTCTACGCGTCGCTGACCAGCGTTGATGCCGCTCCGCAGGTGAGCGCGCAGCCTGCCTGCCTGGCGTGGTTCGGCAACAAAGAGGACGGCAACTGCATGGGTTACTCCAACGGGTCGCCCGTCTTGGTCGGCACCCCGGAGATCGGCTTGTTCGGCGACGGCATCGGCGTCGGAATCCCGTTCGAAACCGGTCCGCTGCTGCCCGGGACCACCATCACCCGCGACTTCGGCTAGCGGGCCTTCTTCTTCAGCGTTTGATCCGGCTCGAGGACATCGGTGCCGGAGTCGATGGGCGTCAGTTGCACCATGGACGGGTCGGGAGAGACCCGGTCGGCGATCTTGCGCCGTCCCGCGTCGATCACGGCTTTGGCGGCCGGACTGCCCGTGACCGCCTTGTATGTCCCCGAGAGCTGCTCGTAGCGCTGTCTACCCGCCTTGGTGCCCAGCACGTAGCCGACGGCCAGAACGGCGACATACCCGATCACGGGGCTCCTCCAGATATCTCTCGCGGGACAGAGTGCTCGGTGTCCATCCTGCCTCACCGCGGGCAGTGCGCGCCCTCCCGGGAGCGTATTGGCACCTCGCCGCAGCCGTAGGCTAAAGTGCTCTCTGGCCCGCAGTGAACCACCGCGGGAGGGCAATCCCCTGTAGCTCAATTGGCAGAGCATTCGGCTGTTAACCGAAGGGTTGCTGGTTCGAGTCCAGCCGGGGGAGCCACGTTCGATCGTCCTCGAGGGCGATCTCTGTGGGCCGCACCGAGGCCCTGGTGAGCTCGGTCACCTCCGAGGGCCGCCTCCCGCGGGATCGCCATGTGTGCTGATCACGAGATCTCTTGTGCGCCAGCGGTTTCCGACATTCCATCGGAAGATTGCGTCCGTGGAACCGCCATCGGACCGGCTGTGGGCTTCATGGGAAGCGGTTGTGGAGCGCGGCCACCGCCGCATAGCCCGCGTTAATCTTCGTTCGGTATCAGCGTTGATCCTTCCGATTTTGTAGCGCAATGGTTTTCGCCATGAACGGGACGAGGAGACACATGTCGATCAAGGTCAAGTTGATTGCCGCGACGGTGGGCGCAGCGGCGCTGTTCGGAGCCGTGGGGGTGGACGTCGCGCAGGCGGGCACCTACCCGAAGGGCGGTAGTTTCCACGTCGGCGGCGAAGGGGCGACCCTCGAGCCGTCCCCCGATCCGACGACGATGGCCACCGCGTCGTTCAGTCCGCCGGTCCGGGCTGAAACCGCGTGCGGAGCCATCGCCTGGGCCGGAGGCTGCGGCTAGAGCGGCGCGCAGGGCACTACGCCCGCGAGCACGTCCCGGTACTGGCGTTCGGTGAACGGATCGCTGAACAGTCCCTCGTCGAAGTGCCGGGACCGGAACAGATCGACGATGAAGTTCATCCGGTCGCCGATGTGCGACCAGTCCGACGCCCTGCTGCCTGCCAGCGAGTCGGGGGTGCGGTCCCATCCGTCCTCGCCGGACAGAAAGCTGACC
The DNA here is from genome assembly GCF_049683935.1 of Mycobacterium sp. GTDB lineage: Bacteria > Actinomycetota > Actinomycetes > Mycobacteriales > Mycobacteriaceae > Mycobacterium. Next base: position 2,166 of record NZ_JBAUJR010000450.1, read on the forward strand.
AGGTCGGGGTTTTCGAGGTGGGCCAGTGTGGCGGGAAAATTCGCCCCCTGCCACGGCTCGACATCCTCATCGACGGCGTGCTCGTAGGGGCCCAGCGCGAACTCCAAGAGGTGCGCGGTCACCAGTCGGCGGATGGGCCCCGGCATCGCGCCGGTGATGTAGGGCTGCAGGCGGATGTGCTCGTGCAGGATGGCGGCGTAGTTCGCCAACAGCATGTGCTCGTGTTTCGCGTCGCGCGCCGGCTCGTACCGGGCGCAGTAGTAGTGCGTGAAGGCACGCTTCAGCAGGTCTTGGCCGCCCTCCCCGGTCGGGCCGGGCCGAAGCGTCGCCAGGAACGTCGACAACCGCTCCTGATCCGGTTCGGCCTGGTCGTGGAATGTGGCGATGAACTGAGCCGATGCGCGGCCGATGTCGTCGAGAACGGTGATGTTGCCCTCGAGGATGCGTTGTGCGGCGTCCGAGAGCAGACGTTGCGTCAGCACCGAAGCTGCCCATCCGCCGGCGAGGGCACCCGCCAGGGTGGTCGTGATCCGCTCCGGCCGCGACCGCGCCAGCTGCGCGGTCAGCGCTCCGGTTCCGGCGCCGAGCGCGGCGACGGCGGTCATGAGATGTGGAATGTCTTCCCGACGAATGGTTTTGCCGGCCTTCTTGGACCCCCATACCGCCCACGTGTGGAAATTCGCCCCGGAATCCGTTCCGGTGATCGCGCGCAGGGCGGTGCTCAGCTCGTGGTGGGTCACAGTGATCCGGAGATTGCACAGGATCGGCTGCGGGATGCCGACGGCCGTGTTGATCCGCGACTCCCACCACGTGGTGTCATGCCAATGCAGTTGCTCGTGCACGCACCCCGCCGTTCGGCTCGTCTCTAGCCGAGAAAGTACTGCACCCGACTGCCTCTCGGCGCGGAAACGTAGTCTTGGCGGATGCGAATCCTGCGCTCCCTGGTGGCGCTCGTGGCATCGGCGGCACTCGCAGCGGGTTGCGGATGGAGCCCGTCGGCGCCGGCCCCGACCAGCACCGCCGACTGCGGTCCCGGTCCCTCTGCGGACGCGGTCTCCGCCGAGTTCCTGTTGCTGCCGCCTGGTGCGTGGCGGGACACGGCCCGAGGCAACACCCCGGACTGCCGCCTCCACTGGGTGGTGGTCACCGCGGGAGAAGCGCCCGACAGTCCGCAGCAGGTGCTGTTCTTCGACGCGGACGGACCCATCGGGTCGCCGACGCCGGAGCCCCGGCCCTACATCACCGTCATTCCGCAGGGTGACACCACCGCGGCCGTGCAGTACCAGTGGCGTCAGGGCCAGGAGGAGCCGTGCTGCCCGACCGGCATCGGATCGGCGCGGGTCACGGTCGAGGACGGCAGACTCACCGTCCTCGATCCGATCCCCGGACCACCCTGATCAGATGACGCCCGCGCTGGTGGCGTCCTGCTCCTTGTGCTCGTCGGCGTCGGGGATGTGCTCCGGGTGCAGCATCTCGGCATAACGCAGGTTCTCGGGGATTCCGAAACCGTCGACCAGGAGTTCGGCGTGTGGCCGCAACCTTCGGCAGCGGTCGTTGATACCGCGGGTGACGGCCTTGGCGCGCTCGGTCGACAGGAACCGGTGCTCGACGAACCAGGCTTTGTCGTCCTCGATCACCGACAGGGCGTACAGGTCGCACACCAGGCCGAGAATCTCGCGGGCGTCGTCGTCCTCGCAGGTGTCGATGCCGGCCACGAAGGCCTCGAGGATGATGCGGTCGATATGGGCGGTCGCGGCGTGCAGCACGTGGTCCTGGACGGAGTTGAACGCGTCGAACGCGCTCATCTCCTTCGACTTGCCCTGTAGCCGCCGGGCCACCGAAGCCAGCATGTACTCCTCGCGGTCCTCGAACATCTTCACCTGGGTGCCGCGGTTGAAGAGGCTGCCCTCTTCCTCGTTGTCCTGTCTCGTGTCCAGGATCGTCTGCATGATCGTCTGCGCCGCAGTGCGTTTCACCACCCGCTCGCCGGCGAAGTTGGCGGCGAAGCGGACCCACTCGACCGGGCTCATGCCCTTGATGTCGTCGGCGTAGGCCGTCAGTAGCTCCTTGGCGACCAGTTGCGTCAGCACATGGTTGTCGCCTTCGAAGGTGGTGAACACGTCGGTGTCGGCCTTCAACGCGATCAGCCGGTTCTCGGCGAGGTAACCCGCGCCGCCGCAGGCTTCGCGGGCCTCCTGGATCGCCGCCGTCGCATGCCAGGTGTTGGCCGCTTTCAACCCGGCAGCGCGGGACTCCAGTTCGCGCTGCTCCTCGGCGTCGGGGTTGTCCGAGGTCTGGAGTTCATGGCACTTGGCGACCAACTCGTTCTGGGCGAACTGCAACGCATAGGACTTCGCGATCAGTGGGAACAGCCGACGCTGGTGCACCAGGTAGTCCATGATCAGGATCTCCTGCTCGGCCCCGGGTGCCTCGAATTGCCTGCGCTCCAACGCATATCGGGTCGCGATGTCGAGTCCCACCCGCGCTGCGGCAGCTGCGCTGCCGCCGACGGTGACGCGGCCGCGGATCAGCGTGCCCAGCATGGTGAAGAACCGTCGGCCGACGTTCTCGATGGGAGACGAGTAGGTGCCGTCTTCGGCCACGTCGGCGTATTTGTTGAGCAGGTTCTCCCGCGGGATGCGGACCTGGTCGAACTGGATGCGGCCGTTGTCGACGCCGGGCAACCCGCCCTTGTAGTGACAGTCCGACGTGGTGACGCCGGGCAGGTCGTTGCCCTCGTCGTCCCTGATCGGCACGACGAAGCAGTGCACACCGTGCCCCTCGCCGTCGGTGATCAGCTGGGCGAAGACGGCTGCGACCCTGGCTGTCTGCGCGGCGCCGCCGATGTAGTCCTTGCGCGACGACGGCGTGGGGGAGTCGATCACGAACTCTTTGGTGGCCGGATCGTAGGTGGCGGTCGTCTCTAGTGCCTGGACGTCGCTGCCGTGCCCGGTCTCGGTCATCGCGAAGCAGCCCAGCAGGTCGAGGTTGATGATCCGCTGCACGTAGGCCTGGTGGTGGCGTTCGGTGCCCAGGTTCTCGATCGCGCCGCCGAACAGGCCCCACTGCACGCCGGCCTTCACCATCAACGACAGGTCACTCATCGCGAGCATCTCGATCTGGGTGACCGCTGCGCCGACGTCGCCGTTGCCGCCGTGGTCCTTCTTGAAGCCGTCCTCGGCCGCTCCTCTGGCGGCCATGATCTTCAGCTGCTCCGCGACTTTGGTCCGGGCGATGACGGTGTTCGGCGTGTAGTGCGGCCTGAAGACATCACTCGAGAGTTCCTGGCGAACGGCATTCTTGACATCACGCCAGCGTCCGTCGAGGGCGTTGCGTAGGTGATCCGCTGTGGTGGTCATATCTCGACGGTAGCCGTCTGAATGCGGTCGCAAACTGTGATGTGGCAAACCCAGGTGATCCTGACTTCCCCGGCCGGATCGGACAGGAGTTCAATCATCCCCATGACAGATCCGGCGCGTGGGCCGTTGTCGCCGACGGGTATGCCGCACCTGGCAGATCACCGTCACGCCAACGTCACCGGAGGGTGGCTGCGGGCCGCGACATTCGGCGCCATGGACGGCTTGGTGAGCAACACCGCGCTGATCGCCGGTGTGGCCGCGACCGCGAGCGCTCAGACCGTCGTGATCAGCGGGGTGGCCGGTCTGTTGGCCGGCGCGTTCTCGATGGCGCTGGGGGAGTACACCTCGGTGACGACAGCCAACGAGCAGATCGACTCCGAGGTGGTGGTGGAGCGCAGGTCGTTCCGCAAGCATCCCGAGGCCGAGCGGGCGGAGTTGGCCGCGATGCTGACCGACATGGGGATGTCGGAGCAGACCGCGGCCACGGCGACCGAGGAGATCCACCGCGACGAGAACCGGGCGGTGAACTTCCACCTGGTGCAGGAACTCGGGGTGAACCCTCAGGAGCAGCCGTCGGCGTGGGTGGCGGCCGGGTCGTCGTTCGTGATGTTCGCCATCGGCGCGGTGATCCCGCTGATCCCGTATCTGCTGGGCTTCGAGTCGTTGTGGCTGGGTCTGGCCTTCGGTGGTGTCGGGCTGCTGATCGCCGGTGGCGCGGCGGCGAAGATCACCCGCGGTTCGCTGGCCCGGGGCTCGTTGCGGCAGTTGGTCTTCGGCGGTGTGGCGATCGGCGCCACCTACCTCGTCGGATACCTCATCGGCGTCGGCGTCACCTGACGTCAGCTGTCGTTGCCGACGGTCACCGCCCTGGCCCGATCAGTGAGTTCGTCGAGTTCTGGTTCGTGCTCCTTTCAGCTCAGCGAGCGGTCTTGGCCGGCGCCGAGGCGTCCTCGATCAACCGGCGGAGCACGATGACGGCCTCGGTGAGGCACTGCCGGTCCGCGTCGCTAAGTCGCTCCAGGTACGGATCGACGGCCGCCCCGCGGTCGATCCGGGCCTGCCGCAGTGCCGCGACACCGTCGGCGGTGATGCGGATGAGCACGGCGCGTGCGTCCTGCGGGTCGGGGGTGCGGGTGACCATGCCGGCATCCTCGAGGCGACGGACCTGGGTGGTCATCGTCGGCTGGGAACACAGGTCGAGGGCGGCAAGATCCGAGATTCGCGCTTCGCCCCGGTCCTCGATCGTGGACAGTAGGCGGGCCTGGGCGAAGGGCACGGGCATCCGGACTCGTTGATTGGCCAGCCGGTTGATCCGGGCCACGACTGCGAGCAGGTCGGCACCGAGAGTTGAGGACATGACGCCAATATTCACATAGGTTAACTATGCATATCAACTGGCGCCGCAGACCGGACGGCACCCGGCGGGCGGGTCGATGCCCACGCGACTGGCAGAATCGAGAAATGACCTCGGCCGGCCCGGAGAGCACCCCTCATCGGACGGGTCCGCTCCAACCGGTCGAACTCGCTCAGGCCGCCGTGATGGCGGCGTTGTGTGCGGCCACCGCCATCATCGCGGTGGTGGTCCCGTTCGCTGCGGGGCTGTCCTTACTGGGCACCGTTCCGATGGGTCTGCTCGCCTACCGGTACCGCTTGCGGGTGCTGATCGCCGCGACGATCGCGGGCGGTCTGGTCGCCTTCCTCATCGCCGGCATGGGAGGGTTCACGACCGTTCTCAACTGCGCTTACATCGGTGGCCTGACCGGCATCGTGAAGCGCCGCGGTCGCGGCACCCCGACCGTCGTCGTCTCGGCGCTGGTGGCCGGCGCGCTGTCCGGGGTGGCCATCGTGGCGGCGCTGACCGTGCTGAGCCGATTGCGCAACCTGATCTTCGAATCCGTGACCGCCAACATCACCGGCCTGGCCGCGGTTCTGGCCCGCGTGCCGGGGATGGAGGGCGCCGCCGAGCGACTCAAGCAGGACTTCGCGACGGCGCTCGATTACTGGCCCCTGCTGTTCTTCGCCGCAGGGGTGATGAGCATCACGTTCGTCAGCCTGGTGGGGTGGTGGGCCCTGTCGCGAGTGCTGACGCGTCTCATGGGAGTTCCCGACGTACACAAGCTGGAGTCGTCGAACGACGTGGGTCAGATCGCACCGGTTCCGCTCCAACTCAGCGATGTCCGGTTCCGCTACCCCAGGTCCGATCGCGACGCACTGGGACCTGTCTCGCTGTCGGTGGACCCCGGTGAACACGTCGCGGTGACCGGCGCCAACGGCTCCGGTAAGACGACTCTGATGCTGGTGCTCTCGGGTCGTGAACCGACCGCCGGAACCGTGGAACGTCCCGGCGCGGTCGGGTTGGGCAAGCTCGGCGGCACCGCGGTTGTCATGCAGCACCCCGAGAGTCAGGTGCTGGGCACCCGGGTCGCCGACGACGTCGTCTGGGGCCTGCCGCCCGGCACGGCGACCGACGTCGCGCAACTGCTGTCCGAAGTGGGACTCGACGGTCTGGCCGAACGCGACACCGGCGGACTCTCCGGCGGGGAGCTGCAGCGGCTGGCGGTGGCTGCGGCGCTGGCCCGCGAGCCGTCGCTGCTGATCGCCGATGAGGTCACCAGCATGGTCGACCAAGAAGGCCGTGAGGGCCTGATGTCGATGCTGTCGGGGTTGACCAAGCGCCACCGCACATCGCTGGTGCACATCACCCACTACAACGACGAAGCCGACGCGGCCGACCGCACCGTCAACCTGACGGGCAACGGATGGCCTGACGGCGACAACACCGACATGGTCGAAACGGCCGATGCGCCGACCGCCAACACCGTGGTCGACACACCGCGTGGCGCTCCCGTGCTCGAACTGAACGGTGTCAGCCATGAGTACGGCAGCGGAACCCCCTGGGCCAAGAGCGCGCTGAGCGACATCGACTTCGCGGTGCACGCCGGCGACGGCGTGCTGATCCACGGGCTGAACGGATCCGGCAAGTCCACGCTCGCCTGGATCATGGCCGGCCTGACCGTCCCCACTGCAGGCACCTGTCTGCTCGACGGCCGACCGGTGTCGGATCAGGTTGGTGCCGTGGCGATCTCGTTCCAGGCGGCGCGGCTGCAGCTGATGCGCAGCCACGTCGCGCTGGAGATCGCCTCGTCGGCGGGGTTCTCGATCTACGACCAGGCGAAGGTCACCGAGGCGCTGCACACCGTCGGTCTCGACCCGACGATGGCGTCCCGGCGAGTCGACGAACTCAGCGGCGGGCAGATGCGGCGCGTGGTGCTGGCCGGGCTCCTGGCCCGTTCACCGCGTGCACTCATCCTCGACGAACCGTTGGCCGGCCTCGATGCGGCTTCCCAGCGGGGTCTGCTGCGACTGCTGATCGACCTGCGCCGCCGCAACGGTCTGACCGTGGTGGTGATCTCCCATGACTTCATGGGTCTGGAGGAGTTGTGCCCGCGAACGCTGCACCTGCGGGACGGCGTGCTGGCCTCGGCGCCGACGGCGGCCGGAGAGATGTCATGACGGATGCGGCACCACGTAAGCAGCGTCGGCAGGTCGTGCTGCTGCGACCGGTGCCCGGCCAGACCGTCATCCACGATCTGTGGGCCGGCTCGAAGCTGCTCATCGTCGCGGGAATCGGTGTGCTGCTGACGTTCTACCCCGGCTGGGTGCCGATCGGTGCGGTGGCTGTGCTGATCCTCTTGGCGGCCAGGCTCGCCCACATTCCGCGCGGCGTCCTACCGACGGTGCCGCGATTCCTGTGGGTGTTGCTCGCGCTCGGCGCGCTCACCGCGACGTTCGCCGGCGGCAGCCCGATCATCCCCCTCGGTTCGATCGACCTGGGCCTGGGCGGACTCCTCAACTTTCTGCGCATCACCGCGCTGTCCATCGTGCTGCTCGGGCTCGGCGCGATGGTGTCGTGGACCACCAACGTCGCCGAAGTGGCGCCCGCGGTCGCGACTCTGGGCCGTCCGCTGCGCCCGTTGCGGGTGCCGGTCGCCGAATGGGCGGTGACGCTTTCGTTGGCGCTGAGGGCATTTCCGATGCTGTTCGACGAGTTCCGGGTGCTCTACGCGGCGCGACAGCTGCGGCCCAAGGACGTCGACACGACCAGGGGCGGCAGGTGGCGGCACGCGGCGTCGGAGTTGATCGACCTGCTGGCCGCGGCGATCACCGTCGCACTGCGCCGTGCCGACGAGATGGGGGATGCGATCACCGCACGCGGCGGCGCCGGGCAGATCTCGGCAGCCCCGACGCGGCCCAAACGGCGGGACTGGGTGGCATTCGCGGTGGTCGTCGTCGTGTGCGGGGCGGCGCTGGCGCTCGAGCTGACGGTGCTCGGTACCAGCGGGACCCGGCGCTGACCCCCGAGGCAGCCGCTACGGTGGTCCGGGTGACAGGGTCCCGACAGATCGATGCCGACTTCCTTGCGCTGCCACGCCACGAGTTGGCTGACGCGGCGCTGACCACGGCGGTGCAGGCCGGCGCGAGCTACGC
>NZ_JBAUJR010000451.1:0-2675 GCF_049683935.1 Mycobacterium sp.
GCCGACGCGCTGCGCACGTTCCACCCGACGCCGCGGCTGAAGGCGTTGCGCGCCACGGTCGAGACCTTCCGGTTCGTCCCCGTGGTGGTGACGTTCGCGATCGGTGTCGCAGTGCTGCTGGCGCTGCAGTCCTCGGTGGTGACGATCGGCTGGGGGTGGGCGGCGTTGCTCGCCGGGCTGGCCCTGCTGGCTGCGGGGGCGGTGGCCGGGGCTGTCGCGGTGATCGCCAAATGGCTTGTCGTGGGGCGGATCACCGCGGTCGAGCATCCACTGTGGTCACCGTTCGTCTGGCGCAACGAGGTGTCGGACACATTCGTCGAAACCGTCGCCGCGCTGTGGTTCGCCCGCGCCGCCGCGGGTACCCCCGTGATGAATCTCTGGCTGCGGGGGCTGGGCGCGACGATCGGACGTGGTGTGTGGTGTGAGACGTACTGGCTTCCCGAGGCGGATCTCGTCACGCTTGAGGACAGCGCCACCGTCAACCGCGGGTGCGTCGTGCAGACCCACCTGTTCCACGACCGCATCATGCGGATGGACACCGTGGTCCTCGAAAAGGGCGCCACCCTGGGACCGCACTGCGTCGCACTGCCCGCGGCCCGAATCGGCGCCGGGGCCACCATCGGACCTGCGTCGCTGGTCATGCGTGGTGACGAGGTGCCGCCGTCGACGCGGTGGCAGGGCAACCCGATCGCAGCCTGGAATCCGCCCCGCAAGAAGCAGGCGGACGCGTCGAACCCCAAGCCCAAGAAGCCCGCGGTCGCGTGACGGGACGCAAACGGGTCGCCAAGAAGAGCGGGCCCCCGGTCATCGACCCGTACCTGCCCGAGGCGGGCAATTTCGGCTACCGGGTGTCCCGCTACGAACTCGAACTCGAATACAAGGTCGCGATCAACCGACTCGCCGGATCGGCCACCATCACCGCCGTCACCCTGGCCGAACTGAAGACCTTCACCCTCGACCTGTCGAATGCTCTGGCGGTGTCGAAGGTGACGGTGAACGGCAAGCGGCCCTCGCAGTTCCGAAGCCAGGCAGGCAAGCTGCACATCACCCTCGGTGAGCGGTTGCCGGCCGGCGCCGCGATGACCGTGACTGTGCGCTACGGCGGCACCCCCCGACCCATTCGATCCCATTGGGGTGCGGTCGGTTTCGAGGAACTCACCGAAGGCGCACTCGTCGCCGGGCAGCCCAACGGCGCGGCGTCCTGGTTCCCCTGTGATGACCATCCCAGCGCCAAGGCCAGCTTCCGCATCCAGATCAGCACGGAGACTGTGTATTTCGCCGTAGCCAACGGCAAGCTGCTGTCCCGCCGGGCACGCGCCGGAATGACCACCTGGATCTACGAGCAGGCCGAACCCACCTCGACCTACCTGGTCACCCTGCAGATCGGCGTGTACGAACGCCACCGGATGTCGAAGAACGGCGTCGAGATCTTCTCGGTGCTGCCCGACCGGCTGCGCGCCGACTTCGACCACGACTTCGGCCGCCAACCCGAGATGATGAAACTGTTCGAGAAACTGTTCGGACCCTATCCGCTGGCGACGGGCTACACCGTGGTGGTGACCGACGATGACCTGGAGATCCCGCTCGAGGCGCAGGGTATCTCCATCTTCGGCGCCAATCACTGTGGTGGACAGCGCAGTTCGGAGCGTCTGATCGCCCACGAGTTGGCCCACCAGTGGTTCGGGAACTCGGTCACCGCGCAACGCTGGCGCCACATCTGGTTACACGAGGGCTTCGCGTGCTACGCCGAGTGGCTGTGGTCCGAACACTGCGGCGAGCGCACCGCGCATCAGTGGGCACTGCACTATCACCAGCGGCTGAGAAACTCTGCGCAGAACCTGGTGCTCGCCGACCCCGGGCCGCGCGACATGTTCGACGACCGGGTGTACAAGCGCGGCGCACTCACCCTGCACGCGCTGCGCACGCGCATCGGTGACACCAGTTTCTTTGCGCTGCTGCAGGACTGGACGACACGCTACCGGCACGGCACGGCGGTGACCGACGACTTCACCGGCATGGCCGCGCACTATGCCGAGGATTCGCTGCGTCCACTGTGGGATGCGTGGCTGTACTCATCGAAAGTTCCGTCGCTGGACGTGTGGGCGTGACCGACGCGACTGCCGCGCCTTCGGGGGCGGTGACCCGCAGCAGCATGGTCCGGGTCGGGGCGGCGACGGCACTGACCGCACTGTGCGGCTACGCGGTGCTCTACCTGGCCGCACGCGATCTCGAGCCGGCCGGCTTCTCGGTGTTCGGGGTGTTCTGGGGCGCCTTCGGGCTCGCCAGCGGAGCCGCATTCGGGTTGCTCCAGGAGACGACGCGCGAAGTCCGCTCCGCAACGCACACCGAGCCCACAGGTGAGCGCACCCACCCGATCCGGGTGGGGGCCGCGATCGGGCTGACGGCCGCAGCGTTGATCGCCGCGACCTCTCCGCTGTGGTCGGCGCATGTCTTCGTCGAAGACCGGCTGCTCAGCGTCGCGCTGCTGAGCGTCGGGTTGGCCGGGTTCTGTCTGCACACCACGCTGCTCGGCGCCCTCGCCGGGGTCAACCGCTGGTCCCAGTACGGCGCATTGATGGTCACCGACGCGGTGCTGCGGGTCGCGGTGGCTGCGGCCACCTTCGTCGTGGGTTGGGGGCTCGGCGGGTATCTGTGGGCCACCGTCGCAGGCGCGA
>NZ_JBAUJR010000452.1:0-9147 GCF_049683935.1 Mycobacterium sp.
ATGGTATCGGCCGTGAGGCCGGGTGGCGGCCGCTCGCTGCGACTCCTGCGGCTCCTGCGACTCCAGCGGCGGTGCGTTCGGCGGCGGTGGCTCGCTCGAATTCGGCGACGGCCCCGAAAACGTGGAAGATCATCCGGCCGCCGGGGGTGGTGGTGTCGAGACCTCGTTGGGGAGTGGAGTTCGACGCCGCGGTCCTGGAGGTCGCTGGCGACGGCGAGCAGGCGTGGGAGCGATCGGCCGAGGCGGTCGAGCCTCCACACCATGAGCACGTCACCGCGGCGGGCGTAGTCGAGCAGCACGGCCAGCTCGGGGTTGTCGTCGCGAGCACCGGATATGTGTTGCGTCCAAACCGTTCGGCCCCAGCATCCGTGAGCGCCTTTGCCTGCATGTCGGGGGACTGGTGCAGCGTCGAGCCTCGGGTGTATCCCAGCAGCATCACCGGCAGGTTCTCTCTCGTTGACGTGAGCACGGGATTCGGACCCAACCGCGACGCTTGGGGCCCGGGCGGGAGCCATCTGTGTCTTTAGGGGTGTGTCCGTTCCTCACGGTCTGGGACATGATTCTGGGACACCCGACTGACATTTCTGCCCAGGTCGCAGATGCCGTGTTCAGACTGTCGCTCAATAGGTTGTTAGACGGAACCGTCCGTCGGCCGCGAAATCAGTCTCCTCATTGCCAGGGTTCATCTGTTGGTGAGGGCGGCGAGGTCGTTGGGGATGGGCATGGGTGTCATGAGGCCCGCTGCGGCGCGGCCGGTGTTGCCGATGGGATAGCGGCCGGTCAGTGAGCCGGGGGCGGCGACGATGGGGCGTAGGACTTGGCCGAGGGCTTCGCGGCGGTCGTGTTGGCGCAGCGCGAGTGTCAGCATCGCGGCGTGGTTGCAGGTGTGCAGCCACGGATCCGGTTGCGAGACGATGTGGGCGCGCTCCAGATGTCGCCACCGAGTCGCAGGGTCGGTGGCGTGTTTCGCGGCGGTCATTTCACCTCGATAGACCTGGCGGGCCTGTGCACTGATTCATGGCATCGAGGTGGCTCCTGTCGTGCGGGTGAGCTGGTGGGGCTATCGGTGGTCGGCTCGGGTGGGTGCAGCTGTGTCGCTGGCGTCCGGTGGAGATCCGTCGGGGGCGCAGCAGTCGCAGCCGTGGTTGTCCTGCGCCGAGGCCGGCGCGACCAGGGGGAGGCTGATGCTGCCGGTGGCTGGGGGCGTGGACTGTTGGGGACTGCAGCAGGGGTCGTCGAGGACGGGTGCTGGGCCGATGTCGAGGGCATGAGTTGTTGATCGCGGTGGTGTCGCTGTCACGCCGGGCAGGGCGGTGATGCGGGCGGCGCGGATGGCGTTGAGGATGACGAACACTTCGGCGGTTTCGTGGATGAGGACCACGGTGGCCAGGCCCAGGACGCCGAACGCGGCCAGCGGTATCAGGACGGCGATGATGGCCAGCGAGAACGCGATGTTCTGCACCATGATTCGCCGGGCGCGCCGCGAGTGGGCCAGCACCTGGGGGAGGTGGCGAAGGTCCTCCCCCATCAGGGCGACGTCGGCGGTTTCGATGGCGACGTCGGTACCCATGGCACCCATGGCGATGCCGATGTCGGCGGTGGCCAGCGCGGGTGCGTCGTTGATGCCGTCGCCGACCATGGCGATCGGCCGGCCGTGAGCGATGGACGACAGCAGAGTGGCCTTGTCCTCGGGCAGCAGCTCGGAGTGCACGGTAGTGATGCCGGCTTCGGTGGCCACCGCCTGGGCGGTGCGGGTGTTGTCGCCGGTGAGCATCGCCACCGTAATTCCCAGTCGCTTCAGCAGATTGACGGCCTCGGCGGCTTCGGGGCGAAGTTCATCGCGCACGGCGATGGCGGCGACCGGCACGTCGTCGCGGGCGAGCACCACCACGGTGGCGCCGGCGGCCTGCAACCGCTCCACCTCGCCGGCGAGTGGTCCAGGCGATACCCAGGTGGGTTTCCCGAGGCGCAGCCGGTGGCCGTCGAGGTCACCGTGCAGGCCGTGACCCGGTACTGCGGTCACGTCGCTGGCAGCCGGCAAGTCCCTGGCGGCAGTCAGGATCGCCTGCGCGAGTGGGTGTTCGCTGCGCGCCTCGAGGGCTGCTGCCCACCTCAAGGCGTCATCGTCGCTGAAGTCGTCGGCGGCAATGACGTCGATGACGCGGGGCTGGTTGCGGGTCAAGGTGCCGGTCTTGTCCAGGGCGACGACCTTGATGCGGCCGAGTTCTTCGACCGCTGCGCCGCCTTTGATCAGGGCGCCGTGGCGGCTGGCGGCTCCGATGGCCGCGACCACGGTCAGCGGGACGGCGATCGCCAACGCGCAGGGTGAGGCGGCCACCAGCACCACCAGTGCTCGTTCCAGCCACAGCATCGGGTCACCGAACACCGCGCCCACCGCGGCGACAGCGGCGGCCAACGCCATGATCGCCGGTACCAGCGGGCGGGCGATCCGATCCGCGAGCCGCTGGCCGGCGCCCTTGCGTTCCTGGGCTTGCTCGACGATGTGCACGATCCGCGCCAGGGAGCTGTCGGCGGCCAGGGCGGTGACCTCGACTTCGATCGCTCCGCCGCCGTTGATGGCACCGGCGAACACGTCACTGCCCGGTCCGGCTTCCACGGGCACCGACTCGCCGGTGATCGCCGACAGATCCAGGCTCGTCTGACCGGACCGGATGGTGCCATCGGTGGCGGCCCGCTCACCCGGCCTGATCACCATGACGTCACCGATGACGAGATCGCCAGGAGCCACGGTGATTTCACTGCCATTCCGCAGTACCGAGGCCTTCGGGGGCACCAGCGACAACAGGGAGCGCAGCCCACGACGGGTGCGGCTGACGGCGTAGTGCTCCAAGCCTTCGGCGATCGAAAACAAGATGCCAAGCAGGGCGGCCTCGGCGAACTGACCCAGGGCGACCGCGCCGATCGCGGCGATCGTCATCAACGTGCCGACCCCGATGCGGCCATGTCGCAGGTTGCGGACCGCATCGGGCACGAAGGTGCTGGCGCCGGCGACGACGGCAGCCAGCTCGACGGCGTGCGCGACACCCTCGTAGCCGAGTCGCCCGACGATCCAGCCCGCGGTGAGCAGGACTGCAGCCAGCGCCGCGAACTGCACTTCCCGAACTTGCCAGAGTCTTTCGGGACCGGCGTCGGGTTCGGCGGCACCCTGCGGCCCGCAGCATGCATCAGACACGATCGGGTTCCTTTCGAGCAGCCGCCGTGTCAACGCCGGTCAGCACCGCGGCGGTTAACTGGTGGCCGCGCTCGGTGAGCTGGTACATGACCAACTTGCCTTGACGCCGCGAGGACACCAGCAACGCGTTCTTGAGCTGGCGCAGGTGATGGGACACCAATCCCTGCGACAGTCCGACGACCCAGGCCATGTCGCAGACGCACAACTCGTCGCCGGCTGCGAGTGCGGCTGCAATGGACAACCGGGTCGCATCGCTCAGGCCGCGCGCCGCTGCCGCGGCGGCGGCGATGGTGGCGCTGTCGGGGACCGTGGCGCGGATGGCTTCCGCGTGGGGCAGGTCCAAACAGAGAAGATCGCAGGTATCCACCGGTTCGCTCATATTCATATACTAAAGTACGTTGATATGAATATGAAAGGGCTCGGAGCGATCCTGACCAACACCCGCGTTCTGCTGACTGTCTTCGTCATCGTGGTGGCAACGATCGGGACCGCGGTGTTCCTCTCGGTCCGCGACAACGGTTCGGAGCCCGCCATTGAGCTGGATGGGTCAGCCGGACAGACTGTCCGGGAGAACAGCCACCGGCTCAACGATGTACCTGACAGCGACGTCTACTTCGTCGAGTTCCTCGACTTCGAGTGCGAAGGCTGTCGCGCGGTGTATCCCGCCATCGAGCAGCTGCGCGCCGAGTATGGCGACCGGGTGAACTTCGTGCTGCGCTACTTCCCGCTTCCGGGGCACTTCAACGCTGAGCGCGCGGCACGCGCCGTCGAGGCTGCCGCCCAGCAGGGCCAGCTCGAAGCGATGTACCGGAAAATGTATGAGACACAGGCGGAATGGGGCGAGCGGCAGGTACCCGCCGATGACGTGTTCCGTGGGTTCGCCCAGCAGCTCGGCCTGGACATGGGAGCCTTCGACGCGACCTACAACGACCCGGCCACCCTGGAACGCATCCAACTCGACATCGCCGACGGCACCGCACTCGGCGTGCAAGGCACCCCCACCTTCTTCCTCAACGGCGAACGCATCCAACCGAAGAGTTACGACGACCTAGCCGCCGCACTCGACCAAGCCTTGCAGCGCCGATAGCAAGCAATCGGGACTTGCATCTAGAGAAACAAGGTCGATCACATCTTGTCTCGCATCCTGAGTGCCACCGGTTGGCCTTCTCTACGGCGACGTTCGTTCTACTGCAACTAAGTCCGGCCCCTAGGTAGCGCCGCCGATGCACCGCGACGCTAGGCTTTTTCATAGATTGCGGGCGGACGCCAAAGCTTCACAGATTGTGGGCGGACGCCAAAGCTCTCTTCCCAGCTGTGACGGCTTGTTGAAAGTTTGAAACTTTCGCGCAAATTCCTGCGAATCGTTGGCGACTAGGGGTTTGTCTTCGTGGCGACGCCGGGTTCGTCGTGACGGCCAGCGGCGGGTGCTGCGCTGAGCGCTGCAGTGGCGGCGAGCACTGCAGCGAATGCCAGTAGCGCCGGGGTCAGGGCGGTGGCGGCGGCGACAGCACCAACGAGCAGCGGCCCCCCGGCATCTCCGAGTTCGCGGCCCACCTCGGCCGATCCCATGGTTTGGCCGAGCCGTTCAAGAGGGGTGGCCGCGGCGAGAGCAGCGAAACCGATCGGGGTGACGACACCCACCCCGATGCCGATCAAGATAGCGGCGATGACCAGGCCGCTGATCCCCGGTATCAGCACCGCCCCAGCGCCTGCGGCAGCAAGCAGCAGGCCGGCACTCAAACCGGTGCGGTCCCCGATACGGCCCTCATCGCGAACGCGCCCTATCCGGGGTTGGACCACAGCGGTCGCCGCTGCTAACACCGACACGACCGCCCCGGTGAGAAGTGGGCTGAGCCCACGACCAGCGCCGATGACCGGCAAGAAGCCCACGCCTACCGATAGTGCTGCGGTGGCCGCGGCCAGTGCGAGGGTGGGCCGCAAAAAGCCCGGGCTGGCGAGTCGGCGGCCCAGGTCGACTACCGTTTGGCGGCCCCGTGGTAGCGGTGCCACCGTCGGGACCATCAGCAGTGCCCACACTGCGACTACCACTCCTAGTGTGGCCAGGGTGGCGAAGAGCAGGGTGTAGCCACCGAGCGTGATGAGCACCCCGCCCAGCAGCGGCCCCAGGGTGTAGCCGAGTCCTTTCCAGGCACCGTAGCGACCGAAGCCGCGGCCTTGTGCCCCAGGCGGGGTCAGCCGCGACACCAACACCCCGGCGGCGGGGGAGAACGCCGCTGCGGCGGCGCCCTGTGCGAATCGGGTCACGCCCAGCCATGCGGGGTCACCGGCGATGACGAACGCAGCGGATGCCGCGGCGAATGCGATCAACCCGCCGAGCAGGACTGGGCGGGCGCCGATGCGGTCGGCCAACGACCCGAATACCGGCTTGAGGAGGACTTCGGCTCCGTCGTAGATGGCCAGCAGCAGGCCCAGGGTGAGCAGCGATGCGTGTGTGCCGTCGGTATAGCCGCCCAGGCTGGCGGCGATGCTGTGCGCGCCGAACGCGGTGACGAACCCCGCCCCGTACAGCGGCATCAACTGACCCCGAGTTCCCCCGGCACCGGGATTGGTCGAGTCTGACGTGCTCATCGGCCCGCACCGGCGGCGGTGAATCTCATAGCTGGTGTAGCGCAGTAAAGACGAGCTCGGTGTAGTCAGCGAGGCGTTCAGTGCAGTGTTTGAGCTGCTGGTTCGCCTCGGCCGCCGCAGGGGCGCCGAACACGTCACGCGCCGTCAGCTCGCGGTGCCAGCGGCGCAGCCGCTCTAGGCTGTGCTCTTCTTCTTCCAGTTCCGCGATCGTGAACTTTTCGATCCGGATCTCCTTGTCAATCTCGGCGTCGAACTTGGCACAATCAGCAGTGAACTCAGCCCACTCCTCACTCCGCTCCACTGTGAAAAGGGCTTCCAGCCGAGCAGCGTCGGCCTCATTGCGGCCAGCCGCGTACAGCACCATCACCTCTCCGTCACCACGTTCAGCTAGCTCAGCGGTTCGAGCGATCCCATCGGCGAACACCGGAGCATCCGGCACCGCCCACACCCCCTGCCCCAACAGAAGGGCCCCGGCCCGACGCAGCTCACGCCACACCGCCACCCGATGTCGCGAAGGCTCCGCAGGCATCCGCACCACCAGAACCAGCCATCGCACCGCCCCCTTAGTCACAAATATAAATGTATCAGCCGTTACATCCACCAAACAATCAAACTCATCACACGCCCCGAGCGCATGAACGGGTGTTTCTGTGTCTTCGCCGAGCCACATTGGCGATGGGGGCCTAACTGAATGCGCGCTGCCATGATCAGTCCTGCCGTTGCCGTTCTCGTTACTAGAGAAACGAGACAGGGCCGCTGGGCCTTGGGTGACGCTCATATACCACCAGGTCACGGTGTCTCACATCTTGTCTCACACCGTCGTGTCTCAGATCTGGACTGTCGGGGGTCGGTGAGACAGTCATGGCATGACGGCGATCCTTGGTTATGCCCGAGTCAGCACCACCGGCCAAGACCTCGACGCACAGCTGGGCGGGCTCGCGGCCGCCGGCGTCGAGTCGGGCCGGATCTTTACCGACAAGCTCTCGGGGTCAGCCAGAACGGATCGCCCAGGACTTGCTGCACTGCTCGACTACGCGCGAGCCGGTGACACCGTTGTTGTGGCGGCAATCGACCGGCTTGGACGTTCGGTCGCTGAAGTCACCCGCACCATTGCCGATTTGGGCGAACGTCAAATCATGCTGCGCACCCTGCGGGAAGGAGTCGATACCGCCACCCCTGCGGGCCGCGCCGTAGCAGCCATCATGGCGACCCTCGCTGAACTCGAACTCGAACTAGGCAGGGAGCGCCGAGCCGCATCCCGCCAGTCCCGCCGTTCACGGAAGCTACCGGCCACTAAGCCACCCAAGCTCAGCCCCGAACGTCAGCAACAGCTGCGACGCCTGGCGGCGACGGGGGAACCGGTCACCGAGCTCGCGGCTGCATTTGGGATCGGACGGGCAACTGCCTACCGATATCTCGCCAATCACCAAGCGGCGCAGCAGAATGCCTGAGCCCGCGTGGAAGCTCGGCGTCTTGGCCGGCGTGGCCCAAGTGCTTGCCGACACCCAGGGCGGCCTCACCGGAAGCCAGATTGGCCAGCTACTGGGCCGGCTTCACATGGAAGACCCCGGCGTCGGCCTCACGAAGTGGAAGCGGCTGGAGGAGGCATTCGTCCGCCGGCAGAACACCGACGGTCATCCACAACGGATCATCACATTCATTCAGCACGCGATGGACCCCGCCAACTACGTCAACAGCCCCGAGCTATTCACACTGCGTCAAGACCAGCTCGACCAGGTTCTGACTTTCGTCGGTCTCCGCGTTGAAAACGACGGCAAGATTCATCGCGGGCCTCGGTCCTCCACCCTCGATGAAGCATCTCGCAACGCGACATCATTACAGGCAGAGCTACGACGACGAGACAGCCACAGTGAGGTGCTGCGCTACTGCACGGTGGAGCTGCTCAAGAAGGACAACTTTCACGCTTCACTGGAGGCGACGAAAAGCGTGTTCGAACGAGTCCGGCAGATGTCCGGTTCCAGCGGCGACGGTGCCGCGCTAATCGATGCGACCTTATCCCTCGGTAAGACGGGTGTGCCGATCATTGCCATCAACGGGCTGGCCTCACAAACCGATCGCGATGAACAGACGGGCTTCGCCAATCTCATCAAAGGTCTCGCTGGCATGTTCAGGAATCCAGTGGCCCACGATCCTCGTGTCCTACGAGCGGTCACTGATACCCAGCTCCTCGAACTGGTGACGGCGCTGTCGATGGTGCATCGCCGCCTCGATGCCGCGACAATCAATCGCCAGTCGACGCGCTGATCAAGTGGCCGTAGGGCTCCCGCATAGCAACCACTGCAGGTATCGCCCGGTGTCTGAGTCCCAGGCCCTTCGTCGGTCGATGGTGCCGATAAATTCGTCGAACGCCTCGGGGATGAAGCCTTCCTGCAGCAGCTCCAGCCGGATCAACTGATCGTCGTCGGGAACGTAGTCGGTCATCGGAGGTGGTAGACGGAACCACAGGTGGCGGCCCTGCCTACCAGGCCACCGTGGGTCGACGTATTGGTTGACCTCTGCGAGGTCTATGCCGCCGAACTGGTTGCCGTAGTAGTCGACCTGGGCGAGGTAGGGATCGTCGTAGGGGCATTGATCGACGATTTGCACCCGGTGAGCCCGCGCCAGAGAGCGCACGGCCCGGTGCGCGCTCACGCGATGACTACGCGGCTCCCCGAATGTGACTAGGCCAAGGAGATCGATTGTGTACCAACGCCATCGCGTGGCAATGTCAACTTGTTCTGGCCCCGCGGTGACGGCCGAATTGGCCCCACTTGACGGGGTTCATGTTGGTGGTCCTGGTGGCTGATCTCGACGTGGTGCTAAGGAGTCTGGTTGGTCTCGCTGGTCACTTAGCGGAGGATCCCGGAGTTGCATGCGTGCGGCGTCGGGTTCGGGCAAGGATCGTGGTCACCAGCGGGGCCGGTCGGTGGCGGCGGTCAGGGCATCGTAGGCGGTGTCGAGTTGTCGTTGGCGGCGCCGGTTGGGTTCGTGGTTGGATTCGGCAGCTAGTGCGTCGATCAGTTCGTCGAGTTCAATGTCGGTCAGCGCAAGATGCAGCTCGTCGTTGAGTCCGCGGATCGCGAAAACTGCTCTCTGGCAGTCATTGTCGAGAAGGGGCAGGGTTCTCAGGATCGCAGCGGTGTCAGCGTCGATGGTGATGACGTCGCGCGGTTGAGCCGCGGTCAACTGCTGGCGGCGCAGGTCATAGAGTGATCCGACCCAGTTGCTGATGGTGCCGTCGTCACCGCAGTGACTACAGCGCCAGCCGATGGGTTGATCAGGATCGGGGCAGACCACCATGATGCGGCCCGGGCAGCGGCGGTTGGCGGGTCGGCGCCGGCACGGCAGGGCGGTTTCCCACGGGG